>JARRLH010000118.1:0-8630 GCA_037387205.1 Desulfofustis sp. | reverse complement strand
CCTTTCAAAGACAGTACCCGTGTTATCGCTGCCGTCAATGTCGTCTTGCCATGATCGATATGACCTATCGTTCCTACATTCACATGCGGCTTCGTCCGCTCGAATTTCTCCTTTGACATCGTCTTTCCTCAATACTGAATGGATCTAAATCCCTCTGATTTTCCTTATTATCTTGTCCGCCTTTGCGTGCGGCACCACATCATATTCCAAAAACTGCATGGTAAAATGAGCTCGTCCCTGGGTCGCCGACCTGAGTGAAGTCGAGTAACCAAACATCTCGGCCAGCGGTACGTGGGCCCTGACAATCTGGACATCGTTCTCGGCCTCAATTCCGGTGACTTTCCCACGTTTGGAGTTGAGGTCGGCAATCACATCCCCGACATATTCCTCGGGAGTCACCGCTTCCAGATCCATCACCGGCTCCAGCAGAACCGGTTTGGCCTCGGCTCCAGCCTTTCTCAAGGCCATCGCCGCCGCCACCCCGAAGGCCATTTCAGTGGAGTCTTCCTCATCGTACGAACCGCCCGTCAAGGTCACTTTGATATCGGTGAGCGGATGGCCGATGAGCGGCCCGGAGTCGAGAGTGTCCTTGACTCCCTTCTCAATGGCAGCGAGGAACATCGATGGGATCGTATCATCGTCAACCTCGCTGCTGAAGACAAAACCGCCGCCGCGCTCAAGTGGCTCTATCTTTATAACGACCTGCCCGTACTGAAGGCGCCGGTCGTCTGCTCAAAACGACCCTCCGCGGTTACGTTTTGAGTAATCGTCTCTTAGTAGGCTACTTGCGGGGTTCCGACATTGGCGGAAACCTTGAACTCGTTGAGCAGCCTGTGCACGATTATCTCCAGGTGAAGTTCGCCCATCCCCGAGATAATCTTTTGCCCCGTATCCTGATCGGTACCGACCGTGAAAGACGGGTCTTCCAGCGCGATTTTGTCAAGCGTCTCGACAAGCTTGCTCTCATCGGCTTTGCTCTTCGGCTCAATGGCCACGCCGATGACCGGATCTGGAAAATCCATGCTTTCCAGAACCACAAAATCGCCGTTTTCACAGAGCGTATCGCCGGTTGTAGTGAACCTGAGTCCGACAATCGCCCCGATGTCTCCAGCCCCGATCGACCTGACTTCCTCGCGCTTGTTGGCGTGAAGTTTCAGAAGTTTGGAGATTTTCTCCTTCTTCTTCTTGACCGGGTTGAAGACTTTATCGCCGACCGAGAGAATCCCCGAGTAAACCCTTACAAAGGCGAGATTCTCGACGAATGAGTCACTCATCAGCTTAAAAACCAGGCCGCAGAACTTCTCCTTCGGTCCGGTTTTGCGCTGGACCGGCTCACCTTGCCGGTCAAGTCCTTCCACGAAGCCGATATCCACCGGTGAGGGCAGATATCTGACCACGCTGTCCAACAAAGGCTGGATACCTTTGTTTTTAAAGGCGCTGCCGCACAGAACCGGGACGACGTCAAGCGCCAGAGTGGCCTTTCTCAGTGCACGGTAAATCTCGTCAACCGAAACCGGTTTATCGTCAAGATACTTTTCCATGACCTCCTCATCGAAATCGGCCAATTTCTCGAGGAGTGCCATTCGTGCGGCCGTGAATACTTCTTTATAGTGATCAGGAATGGCTGATTCCACCACTTCCTGTCCAAGAGACTGCTCGGAAAAGCCGAGCATTTTCTCTTCTATGAGGTCTATGACCCCGGTAAAATCTGCTTCTTTGCCGACCGGCACCTGCAGGGGGAGTGGATTGGCCCCCAGCCGTTCGGACATCATTTTCAAACAGCGCTCAAAATTGGCCCCCGCACTATCCATCTTATTGATGAAGGCCAATCGCGGGATGGCATACCTGTCGGCCTGCCTCCATACCGTCTCAGACTGGGGCTCAACCCCGCCAACCGCACAGAAGACAGCAATGACGCCATCCAGCACCCTCAGGCTGCGCTCCACTTCGACGGTGAAGTCAACGTGCCCCGGGGTGTCTATGATATTTATTTTATGTTCATTCCAGGTGCAGGTCGTGGCTGCCGAGGTGATCGTGATCCCCCGCTCCTGCTCCTGTTCCATCCAGTCCATGACGGCATTGCCGTCATGAACTTCGCCCATCTTATACGAACGGCCGGTATAATAGAGAATCCGTTCGGTGGTAGTGGTCTTGCCGGCATCGATGTGGGCCATGATGCCGATATTGCGTATGGTCAAAAGTTCCTTTGCAGCTGACATCAACAACCCTCAAATCTTCTCTATTGGTGATTTCAGCTCTTGACCTCAGCAAGACCGACCCTCTTTTCTTACCAACGGTAGTGGGCGAACGCCTTGTTGGCTTCCGCCATCCGGTGGGTATCATCTTTCTTCTTAACCGACGCTCCCCGCTCATTGTAAGCATCGAGTAGTTCCGCAGCCAGTTTATCGGACATCGACTTGCCCGAGCGGGACTGGGCAAAGCCAATGATCCAGCGAATAGCCAACGCATTCCTTCTGGTCTGCCGCACTTCCATGGGTACTTGATAGGTGGCGCCGCCGACACGTCTCGACTTCACCTCAACCCGGGGCCTCACATTCTCCATGGCCTGCTCGAAAACGACCATCGGCTCCTCGTCGGGCACGCGCTGATCAATCAGGTCCATTGCGTCATAGAAGATGCGCCTGGCCAGGCTTTTTTTACCACGCTGCATCAAACCGTTGGTGAACTTTGACACCAGCACGTTGTTATAACGCGGATCCGGCTCAACTACCCTTTTATCTGCACCTTTTCTACGGGACATAACTCAAATCTCCATTCCTTAATCAGGAAGGCTTTTTGGCACCATATTTCGACCGCCCTTGACGACGATCGGACACGCCCAGGGTGTCGAGCGTGCCGCGCACGACATGATACCGGACACCGGGAAGGTCTTTTACCCTCCCGCCCCTGATCAGAACAACCGAGTGCTCCTGCAGGTTATGGCCGATGCCCGGGATATAGGAAGTAACCTCAATGCCGTTTGTCAACCTTACCCTGGCGACCTTCCTCAGGGCAGAGTTCGGCTTTTTCGGCGTTGTGGTGTAAACCCTGACACACACCCCCCGCTTCTGTGGAGATCCTTTCAGCGCCGGCGTATTGGTCTTCTTGGCAATCTTTTTCCTGCCCTGGCGTACCAGTTGATTAATTGTAGGCATTGCGTTTACTGCTCCTTTCCTTATATCAGATGGTATCTTTCTGAGGGCGCCACAGCGTTAAAAAGACCCAAATATACCGCAGCGCAAGAAAGAATATTTACATCACACCTATTTCAGTGTCAAGCCAAAAATAGTTACAGTTCAACTTATTTCACTGCCTCCTGGTTGATTCCGGTCCCGGCAGAAATGAGCCGTCCCATGATCACATTTTCCTTGAGCCCTTTCAGTTCATCCAATTTACCGGCCATGGCGGCATTGGTCAGAACCTTGGTGGTCTCCTGGAACGAGGCCGCCGAGATAAAACTCTCGGTGGACAGCGAAGCCTTGGTGACGCCAAGCAGCAGCGGTTCGGCCGCCGGCGGTTTGGGCGCCTCGGCGAAGGTTCCGCCGGCCGCCATGAATTCACTGCGCTCGGCCATCAACCGATCACGCTCGTCCTCAAAGACCCACCATTCAACCTGCTCGCCGATCATGAATTTTGAATCTCCCGAACCGGTAATCATGACCCGGCGCAGCATCTGGCGGACGATAACCTCGATGTGCTTGTCGTTGATCTTGACGCCCTGCAGTCGGTAGACCTCCTGAATTTCGTTGACCAGGAACTTGGCCAGTTCTTTGATGCCGAGTATGCTGAGTATATCGTTGGGCACGATGGTGCCTTCCATCAGCCGCTCACCGGCCTGCACGTAGTCGCCCTCATGGACAATGATATGTTTCGATTTGGGCACCAGGTATTCCTGGGACTCCCCATACTCCGGAGTGACAATGACACGACGCTTGCCCTTGAGTTCCTTACCGAAACTGACCCGGCCGTCGATCTCGGAAATAATCGCCGGTTCCTTGGGCTTGCGTACTTCGAAGAGCTCGGCAACCCGGGGCAGACCTCCGGTGATGTCTTTCGTTTTGGAGGTTTCCCTTGGAATCTTGCCGACGATGGTACCGGCTTCTATTTCATTGCCGTCCTCGACGGTGATGATCGACCCGACCGGCAGGCTGTAGCGGGCAAAAATCTCAGAGTCGGGCAATTTCAAAGTCTTGCCCCGCGCCCCTTTGACAGAGACGCGAGGATTGAGCTGCGGCCCGCCGCTGGAATGGACGATCACCTTAGAGGATTTACCGGTCACCGGATCAACTTTTTCCTGCATGGTCACGCCTTCCTCGACATCACCATATTTGATGATACCGCCGACTTCAGCCACGATCGGAATGGTATAGGCATCCCAATCCGCAATGATGGTGCCCGGGTCCAGCGCGGCCCAGTCGTTGACCAGAACCTGGGCGCCATAGTTGACCTTAAAGCGCTCGCGCTCACGGATTTTGGCCTTCTTGACCATCTCTCCCTTGTTCCGCACCACAACCTCGCCACTCGGTGACATCTCTATGTCGATGTTCTTGGAGCCGACCTTGATGCCTTCGAGGTGTTTGGTGAAATCCTGTTCATCGAGGGTGACGATCTCGGCATTGCGGTTCATGACGATTTTGATACCCTCGGCGTTCTCGACATAATGCATATTCTTGAACGCCACAACTCCGCCGAGTTGGGTGACCAGTTCGGCCTGCTCGACGGCCCTGCTGGCGGTACCGCCGATATGGAAGGTACGCATGGTGAGCTGGGTGCCCGGTTCACCAATGGACTGGGCGGCGATAACCCCGATGGCCTCGCCGATGTTCACCATGTGCCCCCGCCCCAGGTCCCGGCCGTAACATGTGGCGCAGACGCCCCGGCGCGATCGGCAGGTGAGCACGGATCGGATGGTAACTCGGTCGATACCTGCGGCTTCGATCTTCTCGACCACCGACTCGGTAATCTCTTGACCGCTGGCGATGATGATCTCCTCCTCAGAAAAAGGATCGTGGACATCGTCGAGAGCCACACGGCCGAGAATACGCTCGCCGATGGGCACGATTATTTCGCCGCCATCCATCAGCGGTTCGGCGATGATGCCGTCCAACGTCCGACAATCGGTCTCGACAATGGTCGACTCCTGGGCCACATCGACCAGGCGCCTGGTGAGATACCCGGAGTTGGCGGTTTTCAGGGCGGTATCGGCCAGACCCTTGCGGGCGCCGTGGGTGGAAATGAAGTACTCGAGCACCCCGAGACCCTCCCTGAAGTTGGCCTTAATCGGCGTCTCGATAATCTCGCCTGACGGCTTGGCCATCAGACCACGCATGCCGGCCAGCTGGCGGATCTGGTCCCTGGAGCCCCTGGCTCCAGAGTCGGCCATGATAAAGATGGAATTGAAGCTGGGCGCATCGACGAGTTTGTTCTCCTTGTCGCGCACATAGTCGACCTCGATTTCGCCCATCATTTCGTTGGCCACATCCTCGGTGGCCTTGGACCAGATATCGACGATCTTGTTGTATTTCTCACCCGAGGTGATCAGACCATCCGAATATTGCTGTTCCACATCGGCGACAGCGGTCTCGGCCTTCTCCACCATGTCTTCCTTGGCCAGTGGAATCTTCATGTCGTTGATGCAGATGGAGATACCGGCCCGGGTGGCGTACTCGTAGCCAATATCCTTGAGCCGGTCGGTGAGGATGACTGTATCCTTGGTACCGGCATAGCGGTAGGTGAAGTCGATCAGTTTGGCCAGGGCCTTTTTCTTCAATACCTGATTGACCACCTCGAAGGGCAACTTCTCGGGCAGCAGCTCACCGATGATAACCCGGCCCATGGTGGTTTCCACGATCTTGCCGTCCCTGCGCACCTTGATCCTGGCCTGCAGATCCACCTCGCCATGATCGTAGGCAATCCGTGCTTCCGCAACATCGGCAAACATCTTGCCTTCACCGGGGACATTGATTCGTTCTCTGGTCATATAATAGAGACCGAGAATGATATCCTGGGAGGGGATGATGATTGGTTCGCCGTTGGCCGGGGACAAGATGTTGTTGGTGGACATCATCAGGACCCTGGCCTCGACTTGGGCTTCCACTGACAGCGGTACGTGAACGGCCATCTGATCGCCGTCGAAATCGGCGTTAAAGGCTGAACAGACCAGCGGGTGCAGCTGGATAGCCTTGCCCTCAATGAGTACCGCTTCGAAGGCCTGCATGCCCAGGCGATGAAGGGTCGGCGCCCGGTTGAGGATGACCGGATATTCGGTAACCACCTCATCGAGTACATCCCAGACCTCCTTCACCCCTTTTTCCACCATTTTTCTGGCGCTCTTGATCGTGGTCACATAGCCGCGTCGCTCAAGCTTGTTGTAGATGAACGGTTTGAACAACTCCAGGGCCATCTTCTTGGGGAGACCGCACTGATGGAGCCGCAGGGTGGGGCCGACGACAATGACCGAACGGCCCGAATAGTCGACCCGCTTGCCGAGCAGATTCTGACGGAAACGCCCCTGCTTCCCCTTGAGCATATCGGCCAGCGATTTCAGCGGCCGCTTATTGGCGCCGGTGATCACCCGGCCCCGACGGCCGTTGTCAAACAAGACGTCAACCGCTTCCTGAAGCATGCGTTTTTCGTTGCGAATGATGATATCGGGTGCATCCAGCTCCAGCAGCCGCTTGAGGCGATTATTGCGGTTAATCACCCGGCGGTAGAGATCATTGAGGTCGGAGGTCGCGAAGCGTCCGCCTTCCAGGGGTACCAGCGGTCTCAGGTCGGGCGGCAAGACTGGAATTACTTCAAGAATCATCCATTCAGGCTGATTGCCCGACTCGATGAAGGCCTCGATGACGTGCAGGCGTTTACCCAGCTTCTGGCGCTTGGTCTGGGACCCGGTGGTTCCCATTTCGGCCCGCAGCTCTTTTGAAAGTTCAGCCAGGTCCTGGGAGGCGAGCAACTCACGGATCGCCTCGGCGCCGATTCCCACTTTGAACTGGCCCTGGTAGTCCTCCAGAGCCTTGCGGTATTTCTCTTCGGTCAGCAAGGTTCCTTTGGGAATGTCCTCGGTCTCGGATTCAACCACCGCGTATTGCTCGAAATAGAGAATGCGCTCGAGCTGTTTGAGCGTCATGTCAAGGACGGCGCCGATCTTGGACGGCAAACTCTTGAGGAACCAAATGTGGGCCACCGGGGCGGCCAACTTGATGTGGCCGAGCCGTTCGCGGCGCACCTTGGATTGAATTACTTCTACGCCGCATTTCTCGCAGACCACGCCGCGGTGCTTCATGCGCTTGTATTTGCCGCAGTTGCACTCGAAGTCCTTGACTGGACCAAAAATCTTGGCGCAGAACAGGCCGTCCCGTTCCGGTTTGAAGGTCCGGTAGTTGATGGTCTCCGGCTTTTTGACCTCGCCATGCGACCAATCGAGAATTTTGTCCGGCGAAGCAAGAGAAATCTTCACCGCTTTAAATTTGGTTGGAGCCTTCGGTTTTTGAAAAAAATTGAATAACTCTTCCACGAGTTCACCTCTGCTTCAAATTTTTATGCCCGTATACTTCTGCGGGTCTTGAAGAGCTAATTTTGTCTTGAGAAATTGACGGGCGCTATCCCTCCCGCTATTCCTCAATGAGCTCCATATTCAGACACAGTCCCTGCAGTTCCTTGACCAGTACGTGGAACGATTCGGGCAGGCCGGTGGCCAGGAAGTTATCTCCCTTGACGATACGTTCATACATCTGGGTACGCCCTTCAACGTCGTCCGATTTGGCGGTCAGAAACTCTTTCAGCGTATAGGCCGCGCCATAGGCCTCCATAGCCCAGACCTCCATCTCGCCGAGCCGCTGGCCGCCGAACTGGGCTTTGCCGCCCAGCGGCTGCTGGGTAACCAGCGAATATGGTCCTGTGGAACGGGCATGAATCTTGTTGTCCACCAGGTGATGCAGCTTCAGCATATACATGGCGCCGACCGTAACCATATTGGCAAAGGGCTCGCCGGTGAGACCGTCATAGAGCTGCACCTGGCCTACTTCATCGACCCCTGCCTCGATGAGCAGGGCGCGAATCTCAGCTTCTTCGGCCCCGTCAAACACCGGGGTGGACATATGCAGTCCCTCCTGATGCTCCCGAGCCCATTCGATCAGCTCTTCGTCAGTCACCCCTTTGCTGATGGCGCTGTATTCATCCTTGGAATAGACCGCCTTGAGCTTTTTCTTGATCAGCGCCGCCGCTTGCTGGCGGGCCATCTCCCCGAGTTGCTCGCCCAGCTTCCTGGCCGCGTAGCCGAGGTGGGTCTCAAGTACCTGGCCGACGTTCATACGCGACGGCACTCCAAGCGGGTTGAGCACGATATCGACCGTAGTGCCGTCGGCAAAATAGGGCATGTCCTCTTCTGGAAGCAGACAGGATACAACCCCCTTGTTGCCGTGCCGGCCAGCCATCTTGTCCCCGACTGAAAGCTTACGCTTGGTGGCCACATAGACCTTAACCATTTTGACCACGCCGGGAGGCAGGTCGTCGCCTTTTTTCAGCCGTTCGATGATACCGTCGTATCTCTCGCTGATTAGACTCGCCTGGCGCTCATAGCGGCCGTAAATATCCTCTATCTTGTCGAGGTATTTTGCCCGCTGGGAGAA
>JARRLH010000117.1:2942-11584 GCA_037387205.1 Desulfofustis sp. | reverse complement strand
CTCTGCACCCAGTCGATCTGAATAAAGCTGCCGATGGTGGCGGGAAACATCATTATAGAGGAGGCGAAAATCGGCGGTATTACCCCTGACACATTAATCTTTAATGGCAGATGCGAACTCTGTCCGCCATAGACCTTCCGGCCTACCACTCGCTTGGCGTATTGAATTGGAATGCGCCGCTGAGCGGTTTCGAAAAAAACGATCAAACCGATTACCCCAAGCATCATCAAGACGATGAAGGGTACAAAGAAGATCTGGATCTCTCCCGCCTTCACCAGCTCGAATGAGTTGATTATAGCTGATGGACCCCGGGCCACGATACCGGCAAAGATAATCAGCGAAATACCGTTGCCCACTCCACGCTCGGTCATCTGTTCACCAAGCCACATCAGGAATGCGGTACCGGAGGTGAGAGTGATCATGGTCATCAGTTTGAACTGAACGCCGGGATCCAAAACGATCATCTCCCCGCCGGGTCCGGTCATGCCTTCAAGTCCGACGGCAATGAAGGAGCCTTGAATGACACTGAGCACCACCGTACCATAACGGGTGTACTGGGTTATTTTTCGACGTCCGGACTCACCTTCTTTTTTCAGTGATTCAAGCTGGGGGATCACCACGGTAAGCAGCTGCATGATGATCGAAGCGCTGATATATGGCATGATTCCCAGGGCAAAGATGGAAAAATTCTCCAATGCACCGCCAGAGAACATGTTGAACATGCCGAACAGGGTGCCCGCATTCTGCTGGAAAAAGGCCGTCAAAGCCTCGCTGTTGATCCCGGGGGTCGGCACCTGGACGCCGATCCGGTAAACGGCGAGCATCATCAGGGTGAACAGCAGCCTTTTTCTTAGTTCAGGAATCTGTGCTGCGCTTTGCAATCCGCTCATAATAGTCCTTAGATGCTAAAAAGCGGCCCTCCTTTCAGGAGCGACCACTTCTGCAAACTTCTTCGCTGCTACTCTGCCGGAACCGAACTCTCAGCTACGGAACCGCCCGCTTTTTCGATCAACTCTTTGGCCTGGGCACTGATCTTCTCGACCTTGACGGTCACCGGCTTGGTGATTTCACCATTGGCCAGAACCTTCACCTGGCGGCCAGCTTTAACCATACCGGCCTCGATGAGAGTCTCAGTGGTAATTTCCTGACCTGAGGCAAATTTATCGAGCTGAGTCAGGCTGACTATGTCGAACTCTTTGCGGAACTTGTTATTAAATCCACGCTTGGGCAAACGCCTCTGCAGGGGCATCTGACCGCCCTCGAAGCCAGGCTTGGACTTATAGCCCGAACGGGATCTGGCGCCTTTGTGACCACGCCCTGAGGTTTTCCCGAGTCCGCTTCCAGGCCCTCGGCCAACCCGCTTACGATCTTTTTTCGATCCCTTCTGGGGAGAGAGATTGGAAAGTGATATCATTTATGCCTCCTCCACCCGAACGAGGTGCGCGACTTTCGCCAGCATTCCCCTGATTTCGGGCGTGTCCTTGCGCGTTACGGTTTTCTGCATTCTGGTCAGCCCAAGGCCGGTCAAGGTTGCCCGGATCTTCTTGGTGCTGCCGATTCCGCTTTTAACCTGGGTAAAGGTAATTGTATCAGCCATCTGACTACACCTTGTTTCGAATTAATTTCAGTCTTTGAGCAGTGCTATCGATGAACAGACCCCGCACCCGTTTCAGGCGCTGATCTCTTCAACGGTTTTACCCCGCAGTTCAGCGATTTTTTGAGGACTTCTCAGTCTTCTCAAGCCGTCCAGGGTGGCTTTGACCATGTTGTGCGGATTGTGGGACCCGAGACATTTGGTCAGGATGTTGTGTACCCCGGCCGCCTCGAGCACCGCCCGAACCGGCCCGCCGGCAATCACTCCGGTACCGGCCGATGCCGGTTTGAGCAGAACTTTGCCGGCCCCGTATCTGCCGATGATTTCATGCGGTATGGAAACCTTGCTCAGCGACACGGAGCCCATGTCTCTTCTGGCCCGCTCAATGCCTTTGCGAATGGCCTCAGGCACCTGGTTGGCCTTGCCCAGCCCGTAACCCACCTTGCCTTTGCCGTCACCGACCACCACGATGGCACTGAAACTGAACCGTCGGCCACCTTTTACCACCTTGGCAACCCTGTTAATATAAACAATCTTTTCAATGAGTTCTTCGGCCGCTTCGCCTTTCGAACGTGTAAATTCAGACAAGGGACACCCCCATTAATACAAGTTAAAAATCCAATCCGCCTTCGCGGGCTCCTTCCGAGAGAGCCTTGACGCGTCCGTGATAGAGACAACCTCCCCGATCGAACACCACACTGGAAATGCCAGCTGCTTTCGCTTTTTCGGCAATCAGCATGCCGACTTTTTTGGCGGCAGCAGTTTTTCCTTTGTCGTCTCCACCGTCAAAACCTTTATCGAGAGTGGAGGTCGAAGCCAGCGTCGTTCCCGCCGAATCATCGATCAATTGTGCATAAATATGTTTGCTGCTCTTGAATACGCGCAAACGGGGACGCTCGCTCGTGCCCACAACTTTCTTGCGAATCCGTTTAACCCTCTTTTTTCGGGCCACGGCGCTGGGATTTGTTTTTGCCATCGTTTTATCTCAACCAATTAGATATCTGTCTCATTATGCTGCTGCAGCCGCACCTGTCTTACCAGCTTTGCGCTGGATATACTCACCCTCATAGCGGATGCCCTTACCTTTGTAAGGCTCCGGTTTGCGGATGGCGCGAATCTGGGCGGCAGTCATGCCAAGTGCTTCCTTATCGATCGATTCCAGAATAATGGTGGTGTTGTTTTCCACGCTGCCCGATACCACTTCGGGAAGCCTGAACTCCACCGGATTCGAGTAGCCGACGTTCAGGGTCAGGCTTTTGCCCGAAGCGCTGGCCCGGTAGCCTACCCCTTCGATCACCAGAACCTTTTTGAAGCCTTCGCTCACGCCTATCACCATATTGTTGACCAGCGACCGAGTCAGCCCTCTAAAGGCGTTTATCTTTTTGTCGTTGTCGCCGCCGCTCACCAGAATCTGGTTATCTTCTATTTTGACCTCTAGCTCCGGACGTATGGTGCGGCTCAGGCTGCCTTTCTTACCGGTCACGGAAATATCCTGACCCTTAATGTCAACCTTGACACCCGCCGGGATATCTATGGGCATTTTTCCAATTCGGGACATGTTTTCCTCCGTAAATCGGTTCGCTACCAAACCTGGCACAGAATCTCGCCGCCGGTATTCGACTTTCGAGCGGCACGGTCCGTGAGCAGTCCTTTGGAAGTTGAGATTATCGCAACACCGAGTCCGTTCAGAACCGTCGGAATGGAGCCGGCCCCGGCATACTGCCGCAGTCCCGGTTTGCTGACCCGCTTTATTCCGGTGATTACCGACTCACCGTCAGGACCATATTTCAGGTTGATCACCAGGGTGCCCTGGGGGCCGTCATCATTAACTTGCCACCCCTCGATGTAGCCTTCCTCCTGGAGGACTTTGGCCACATTCACCTTGATTTTCGATTTCGGCATTTCCACCGAATCGTATTTCACCATTGTTGCATTTCGTATCCTGGTCAGCATGTCTGCCAGGGGATCGCTCATCGACATAGCGAACACTCCTTATTTGATTCTCGTCATTGACTTGGTCTGCACGCTACCAACTTGATTTGGTCACGCCGGTGATCTCGCCTTTCGAGGCCAGGGTCCTGAAACAGATTCGGCAGACGCCGAATTTTCTGATATAGGCCCGTGAACGCCCGCAAAGCGGACAACGGTTATATTTGCGAACCTTGAACTTGGGTTCGCGCTGCGCTCGCGCTATAATTGATTTCTTAGCCAAACCAACCTCCAATTAAGTCCTGTGTAGGCGCTTCTTGTTCTTAATTCCTAAACGGCATTCCCATCAGCCTGAGCAGAGACAATCCCTCGGCATTGGATGGCGCCGTGGTGACGATGGAAATGTTCAACCCCTTGATCTTGTCAATCTTATCGTAGTCGATTTCGGGGAAAATGATCTGTTCCTTGACTCCCAAAGAGTAGTTCCCACGGCCGTCAAACGCCTTTGGGGATACACCTCGAAAGTCGCGAACCCGGGGCAACGCGACGTTGACCAGCTTGCTGAAGAAGGCATACATCTTCTCACCCCGCAGCGTCACCCGGCAGCCGATCGGCATACCTTCCCTGAGCTTGAATCCGGCAATCGATTTCTTGGCGTTGGTAACCACCGCCTTTTGGCCGGCAATCAGGGTCAGCTCCTGAGCCGCTCCTTCAACAATTTTTGGATTCTGCACGGCCTCGCCAAGTCCCATATTGAGTACGATTTTTTCGAGCTTCGGAACCTGCATGATATTTGTGTAGCCGAACTCTTCTTTTAGTGCCGGCACACAATCGTTGTAATAATAATCTTTGAGCGCACCCATGTATAACTCCTACGTCAATCGTCGCTGTGATCTGTTATTTGCTTTCAATGGATTCGCCGCATTTCTTGCAGAAGCGAACCTTCGTTCCGTCTTCGAGCACCTTTCTGCCGACCCTGCCGGTCTGTGCACATTCGGGGCAAATGAGCTGGAGATTGGAGACGTGAATCGGGGCTTCGCGCTCGACGATCTGACCCTGCTGACTCGCGTCTCTGGGCTTGGTATGCCGCTTGATCATGTTGATCCGTTCCACCGTTGCCTTGTTCTCGGCAGGAAATATTTTCAGAATCTTTCCCACCCGTCCTTTGTCCTTTCCGGCGATTACTTCAACCTGATCGTCCGCCTTGAGGTAATTTCTGCCTTTTGCCATGACTTTACCTATTATTGACTCTAATCTCTTGATCCCGGCTCTACAGCACTTCGGGGGCCAGCGAGATAATCTTCATGAATCCCTGGTTCCTGAGTTCCCGGGCCACCGGTCCGAAAATGCGGGTGCCGATGGGCTCGCCCGCAGGCGAGAGAATTACGGCGGCATTCTCATCGAATTTCACCCAGGTGTCATCCATCCGCTTCATCTCTTTCTTGGTCCGCACGATTACGGCCGTCATGATGTCCCCTTTCTTGACCTTGGCATGGGGAATCGCTTCTTTTACTGCGACCACGACCACATCGCCGATACCGGCATATCTCTTTCTCGTGCCGCCGAGCACCCTGATGCACAGAACCTTGCGCGCACCGGAATTATCGGCCACATTCAGCATTGTTTCTGTCTGTATCATTTTTTCACCTGACTCTCTAACCGCCCATGAAGGCTGTCATTCGATTGGACGGCAATGTGCTATACTGCCTGCTCAAGCACGGATTTGACGCGCCACCGCTTTCTCTTGCTCAAAGGCCGACATTCCTCGATCAGCACCACATCACCGATGTTGCAGCTGTTCTCCGGATCATCAGCGAGATACTTGACACTGGTCGTGACATATTTGCCATACAGCTTGTGGCGAAACTTTCTCTCGACACGGACGACTACCGTCTTTTCCATTGCGTTGCTCACAACAGAGCCAGTCCTGGTTTTTCGTATTTTTCTATTTTCGCTCATAACGTTCACTGTGCTGCGTTTCCCCTAGGAACTCGCTCATTAACCGAGCGCTTTTTCGTTGACTACGGTTCGAATCCGGGCAATGTCCTTCTTAACCTGTTTCAACCGCGAAGTATCTTCCAGAGGCCGCAGCTTGTGCTGGAACGAGAGGTTTCCAAGTTCCTCGCGCAGTTCGGCTTCCTTTTTGGCCAGATCCTCGTCGCTCATCTTTCTGAATTCCTCGGCTTTCATAGCGTACTCCTCTTGGATATGACCTTGGTGCTGAAAGGAAGCTTATTGCCTGCCAGAGTCAGAGCCCGTACGGCGAGTTTCTCGTCGACACCGGAGAGTTCATAAAGGATTTTGCCGGGCTTGATCGGCGCAACCCAGAATTCCGGACTCCCTTTGCCTTTACCCATCCTGGTCTCAGCCGGTTTCTTGGTGACCGGCTTGTCCGGGAACACCCTGATCCAGACCTTGCCACCGCGCTTGATCTTGCGGTTAATGGCGACACGGGCGGCCTCAATCTGCTGAGCGGTCATTTTGCCCCTGCTCGTCGCTTTAAGCGCATATTCACCGAAAGAAATGGATGAGCCGCGCTGGGCGGTTCCCCGCAGCTTGCCCTTGAATACTTTTCTGTGTCTTACCTTTCTGGGACTTAACATGTCTTACTCCGAATATTATCTGAGCTGAGATCAACCGAGCTGGTGTCTCAGTTTTCCCCTTCCTGTTCGTCGAGAACCTCACCGTGGAAGATCCACACCTTTACTCCGATGATGCCATAGGTGGTGTTGGCTTCGGCCAGCGCATAATCGACATCTGCCCGCAGCGTGTGCAGCGGCACCCTTCCTTCCCGGACCCATTCAGAGCGCGACATCTCGGCACCGCCAAGGCGTCCGGCACAGGAAATTTTTATTCCCTGGACGCCGAATCTCAGCGCTGAGTTGACCGCTTTTTTCATTGCCCGTCTGAAAGCCACCCTGCGCTCGAGCTGGGAAGCGATCGATTCGGCCACCAGCTGGGCATCGGCCTCGGGCCTCCGCACTTCCTGGATGTCCAGAGAAACAGGGCGTTCGACGAACTGCTCGAGGTCTTTTTTGAGGGTCTCGATCTCCGCACCCTTCTTACCGATCACGATACCCGGTCGGGCAGTGAACAGCTTCACCCTGATCTTGTCGCCGGTACGCTCGATTTTGGTCTTTGAAAGCCCGGCATGATAAAGACGCTTTTTCAAATACTTTCGGATCTTCTGATCTTCAATGAGATAAGAAGAATAGTCTTTATCGGCATACCAGATCGAATCCCACGTCCGGGTGATATTCAACCTGAGTCCTATTGGATTAACCTTCTGGCCCAAAATAATCCTCCAACTGAGTAGCTTTATGGTTTTATTTCACTTTTTCAGTTTGTTCCAATGATGACTACGCTTCGTCCAGGACCACGGTAATGTGACTGGTACGTTTGATGATTCTGGTGGCCCGCCCCATGGCCCGCGGACGAATCCTCTTGAGCGAGGGACCTCCGTCAATGGCAATCTTCTTGATAAAGAGATTGTCCACATCCACCTGATCATCCTGGGTTGCATTGGCCACTGCTGACTCGATAACCTTGCGCAGAATCTTGGCGCCCTTCTTGGGGGTGAATTTCAGCGTGGTAATCGCCTGATCCACATTCATACCGCGCACGGTGTCAGCTACCAGCCTGGCCTTCTGCGGAGAAATCCGGATATATTTTCCTACGGCTTTCGTTTCCATCTTATCTGCTCCCAATACCTTGAAAATCTATGCTTTCTTACGATCCGAGGCATGGCCGTAAAAAGTCCTGGTCGGTGAAAACTCGCCGAGCTTGTGGCCCACCATGTTCTCGGTAACGAAAACCGGGATGAATTTTTTACCGTTGTGCACGGCAAAGGTCAAACCGACCATCTCGGGGGTCACGTCGGAACGCCGCGACCAGGTCTTGATTACTTTACGGGACCCGGATTCAATAGCCTGATCAACTTTCTTCAGCAGATGATCGTCGACAAACGGGCCTTTCTTGACTGAACGAGACATTATTCACTCCTTGTTATGATCTACGTTTGACTATCATCTTGTCAGACGCTCTGTTCCTTCTCGTCTTGTAACCTTTGGTCGGCTTACCCCATGGCGTGCATGGGTGGCGTCCGCCTGAACTCTTGCCTTCGCCGCCGCCCATGGGATGGTCTACCGGGTTCATCGCCACCCCGCGCACACTGGGGCGTTTGCCGAGCCAGCGGGTGCGGCCGGCCTTACCCAGCTTGGTGGACTCGTGCTCGCGGTTGCCTACCTGACCGATACAGGCCCGGCACTGATGGTGAAATTTTCTCACCTCGCCAGACGGCAGCCGCACCAGCACGTGGCTGCCTTCCTTGGCCATCAGCTGCGCGGAAGCCCCGGCGCTGCGCACCAGCTGCCCCCCCTTGCCGATTTTCATCTCGATATTGTGAATAATGGTACCCAGCGGAATGTTCGCCATCGGCAGACAGTTGCCGGGTTGAATATCGACGTTGTCGCCGGCTACGACCTGGTCGCCGACGGCGATGCCGTCAGGGGCCAGGATGTATTTCTTCTCGCCGTCGAGGTAGCTGAGCAGGGCAATATTGGCAGACCGGTTCGGGTCATACTCGATCGACACGACCCTGGCGGTGATATCGGTCTTATTGCGCTTGAAATCAATGATCCGGTATTTGCGTTTGTGCCCTCCGCCGCGATGACGCGAGGTAATCCTTCCGTAATTATTGCGGCCCCCACTCTTGGAGAGACTTGTCACCAGGCTTTTTTCAGGCCCATTGGTCGACAAGTCCGGATTTGTGGTTGACACATGATGTCTTTTGCCGGGTGATGTTGGTTTATATGTTTTTATGGCCATGATTTCCCAATCGCTCCATCCTTTGCGTTGGCTGTTAGTTGCTTCGGTTACTCATTACGGTCGCCCTATGCTACAACTCGTCGACGAAACTGATCGCTCCTTCACTCAGCGTCACGTAGGCTTTTTTCCAATCCTTGGTGTAACCGATATAACGCCCAACTCTCTTCTGCTTGCCGCGCATGGAAGCTGTACGGACATTGCCGACTTTGACTTTGAACATTTTTTCAACAGCTTCCTTAATCTCAATTTTGTTTGCTTCAGGGTGAACCTTGAAGACTACCTGATTCTTCAG
>JARRLH010000117.1:0-2867 GCA_037387205.1 Desulfofustis sp. | reverse complement strand
CCCTGTAAAATAGTGTGAATGTTTTTCATGCCGTGAACCTCTCTTCCAGCCTCTCGATGGCAGGTTGCAGGACTACAAGTTTCTCATGCAGGAGGATATCGTAGACATTCACGCCATCTGTCTTCATGACCTTGTAACCCGGCACGTTGCGCGAGGATTTGCTGAGTTCTTCGTTGTCTGCATCAACAACTATGAGCGCGTTGTTCAGCTCGAGTAAATTCATAATGGAGACAAACTCTTTGGTTTTGATCGCCTCCAGGGTGAAATCGTCGAGAACAACCAGATTGCCCTCCTGATACCGTGCCGACAAAGCCATCGCCACCGCCTGTTGCCTCACCTTGCGGTTGAGCTTGAAGCTGTAGTCGCGCGGCTTGGGACCAAAGGCAGTGCCGCCGCCGCGCCAGATCGGCGACTTCCTCGTGCCCGCCCGAGCCCGACCTGTACCCTTCTGGCGCCAGGGCTTGGCTCCAGACCCCTTCACCTCTTTACGGGTCTTGGTGCTGGCTGTTCCAGCCCGACGCGCGGCCCGCTGCTGACGGACCACATCGTGGAGTACGTAGGTTTTAACCTCACGATTGAAAACCTGGTCATTGAGTTCAACCTCGCCGACCTTCTCGTTCTTTATATTTTTTACTTCTACCGTTGACATTTGTATCTCCTTGGACCGCTTCGAACTGCCAGCTATAGGGTAAAGATTTTCAGCAAACCGTTCTTGGCCCCGGGGACGGAACCTTTTAAGAGCACGACATTCTCCTCGGGCCTGACATCGATCACCGTGATGTTCTTTTTCAGGACCGTATCGTTGCCCATGCGTCCCGGCATTTTTTTGCCTTTTATAACCCTGGCCGGCCAGGCACTGCAGCCGATCGAGCCAGGTGCCCGGTGAAAGCCGGAACCGTGGGCCGCGCCGCCGCCCTTGAACCCGTGGCGCCGCATGACGCCCTGAAAACCGCGTCCCTTGCTCTTGCCCTGGACATGAACCAGCTCGCCAATTTTAAAAACGGTGTCCAGCGGCAACTCCTGGCCGACTTCAAACTCTTCAGGGTTCTCTACGCGAAACTCGCGTATATGGTAGAATCCGTCCGCTCCCGCTTTGTTAAAATGACCGGCCTGGGGCTTGTTCACCCGGCTGGCCTTCTTGGCTCCAAAACCAAGCTGGATGGCATTGTAGCCCTCTTTGTCAACGGTCTTTATCTGTAGAACCGTGCAGGGGCCGGCTTCGACAACGGTTACCGGAATGGCAAATCCCAGCTCGTCGTACACGCGGGTCATTCCAACTTTCTTACCCAACATACCTAGTGTCTTTGGCATAATCGTACCCGATGCTTCAATTAATCTGTCTTTTCTGCTGATTACGGCAACTTGATCTCAACGTCCACACCGGCAGAGAGCTCCAGCTTCATCAACAGATCAATGGTCTGCTGGGTCGGTTCGAGAATGTCAAGCAGCCTCCGGTGCGTCCTCATCTCGAACTGCTCCCTCGACTTCTTGTCAACGTGGGGCGAGCGGAGAATACAGAACTTCTTGATCGAAGTCGGCAGCGGAATGGGCCCGGCCACGGATGATCCGGTACGGCGCGCCGTGTCAACAATCTCGTGGGTGGATTGATCCAGCAATTTATGGTCATACGCCTTGAGGCGAATGCGAATTTTCTCTGTCGGTATCATCTCTGCACCTTAGCCTGATATTTCACTGATAACGCCGGCGCCTACCGTACGGCCGCCCTCGCGAATCGCAAAGCGCAAGCCAACGTCCATCGCTATCGGCGTAATCAACTCCGCCTCGATCGACACGTTGTCGCCCGGCATTACCATCTCTACTCCCTCGGCCAAGGTCACCACTCCCGTCACGTCCGTCGTGCGAAAGTAAAACTGGGGACGATAGCCATTGAAAAACGGCGTATGACGGCCACCCTCTTCCTTGCTCAAGATATAACACTCGGCCTTGAACTTGGTGTGCGGGGTGATCGAGCCAGGCGCTGCCAATACCTGACCGCGCTCGATCTCATCGCGCTTCACACCGCGCAGCAGGGCGCCGATGTTGTCCCCCGCCTGACCCTGGTCCAGAAGCTTGCGGAACATCTCAACACCGGTCACCGTCGTCTTCGTCGTCTTACGGATGCCAACGATCTCAACCTCCTCACCGACCTTGATCACTCCGCGCTCAACACGACCAGTCGCGACCGTGCCACGACCGGAGATAGAGAACACGTCCTCGACCGGCATCAGAAACGGCTGGTCAACATCACGCTCAGGCTCCGGAATATAGCTGTCAATCGCTTCCATCAACTCCCACACGCACTTCGACTTCTCCTCGTCTTCAGGATTCTCCAGGGCCAGCAGCGCCGAGCCCTGCACGAACGGAATGTCGTCGCCGGGAAATTCATACTTGTCCAGCAGCTCGCGAAGTTCCATCTCCACCAGCTCGATCAGTTCCTCGTCGTCGACCATGTCGCATTTATTCAAAAAGACCACCATCGCCGGAACACCTACCTGGCGGGCCAGCAAAATATGCTCGCGGGTCTGCGGCATGGCTCCGTCGGTCGCGGCAACCACCAGTATCGCACCGTCCATCTGCGCCGCGCCGGTGATCATGTTCTTGATATAGTCGGCGTGACCAGGACAGTCCACGTGGGCGTAATGCCGGTTGTCGGTCTCGTATTCCACATGGGCCGTGGCGATCGTGATCCCACGCTCTTTTTCTTCAGGGGCCTTGTCGATCTCACCGAAATCGGTGAACGTGGCCTGACCTTTCAAAGACAGTACCCGTGTTATCGCTGCCGTCAATGTCGTCTTGCCATGATCGATATGACCTATCGTTCCTACATTCACATGCGGCTTCGTCCGCTCGAATTTCTCCTTTGACAT
>JARRLH010000116.1:13395-20941 GCA_037387205.1 Desulfofustis sp. | reverse complement strand
GACTCTGATCTCTACCATCACAAGATCGATAATACCCCCCACCGCTGATTCGATGCGGGCCCGTATCGCAGCGGTCTGCTCTTCCGGGGCCTTGACATTCACATGGGCCCTGCCTTCCCGGGTTGACACCCCGGCCAGGGGAAAATCGAAAAGCGCCGCCCGGATCTCGGCCGCCAGAGCCTGATCGTTGATGTTTCTCTGGGATTCCGCGGTAGTCTGGTAACAGGAAAGCGTGGCGGTCTGGGCAATGAGTTCGGCCGAATCCTCCACACCCATGGCTGAAACATTGACCGTCATATCGTAGAGTCCCGGATCGGTAATGTCCACTCCGTAGAGGAACAAAGCCCATTTCTGCCGCTCCTCGTCGTCGTGCTTCAAGAGCAGCCGGGCCTCATCGGTCGAGATATTTTGCCGCTCGGCTTCGGCCCGCACCCGTTCTTCCAGATCGGCGATGATCCTTATTCTCAGTAAGTGGGAGATATCCTTGACAAAGAATTGTCCGGCCAGTCCGTGGTAGACATGGTTGTCTTTTTTCAGCCGTTTGAGGATTTCCGCCGAGATGAAATTCACATATCGTTCACGACCAAACGAATAGCGTTCAAGTATCTGGGTTGCGTGCTGGATGTTCCTGGTCAGCTTGATTTCGGGTATATCAAACTCATCGCTGACCGCCAGCAGTGAATCCCTGGATACACACTGGTAGCCAAGAATGGCGGCTACTTTTTCCGCCACGTCCTTGCCACGGTAATAACTGCCTCGGGAGATACAGATGATCGACATCGCTTACTCCATTTTCTGAAGGAAATTAAAACAATTACCAGGTAGGCTCGCCCTTCATTTGTCCAGCCCTTCTATCACCTATCACAAAAGAATCAGGCCTGCAAGACTATTGGTCACGCTCACCGCAACTCACTTTTCGGTCTGGCAAAAAAGAATTGTTGGTTAGCGACCAGTCAATGAATATACTGTAGCCGTTTTTGATTATTACACAGAATATCCACCCCACTCCATTGACAGCCATGGGTACCTGCAAAAATCATCCTGACAGACAAACCGGTTACATCTGCCTAAAACATAATTATTATTTATGTGAACAATGTCTGGCATGCAGTGATCCGAAATTATACTGCAAATTCCGGTCTTCCTGTATTATCTTCTTCAGATCGGAAAAAGAAGGACCGACAGATGGTTCCACACACATGCAAGCCAATCAATCAATAAAGGAGAGAATCAATGAGTGACCAGCACTGCCCCGGCTTCGAAGCCAACAAATCGTTGAGTGAAGTGACTGTCAAATGTCCCGACTGCGGTAAGGAGCAGGAAATTTTTTCGGATGAACTTGGCAAACAGGTTAAATGCAAAGAGTGCGACTCTCTGTTTGACTCGACCGCCTGCAAGGTTGAATAGCTAAACAACTCAACTCTAAACCCTTTCACCGGAGGGCGCAGTCGATGGTGCTCCCTCCGGTTTATTCAAGAACTTTTCTGTCCCGCACAAGAGAATTCGGCCGCTCTGGCATCAGTGGTGATGATGATGCTGGTGTTCTTCCGGGGAGCCCGGAGCACCGCCGATTTCATCAAGAGCCGCCTGCAGCGTGGCACTGACGTCTTCCATCTGGGAGATAGCTGTGGCCAGGGCTTTGGCCATTGAATCTCTGTTTTCCCCGGTCATGGTCAGACGCCACTTGTCGAACTCGGCGACATGCCCGCCATTATGATCGATCCAGTGTTTGAGCAGTACCCGCAGTTTTTCTATTGATTCCATCTCTTATCCCTTGCCTTTCCTCAGAGTTAGGACTCGATATTATTACCTAAGGTGATCTTCGACCACACACACGCCGTCAGCCGGTCTTCTCCAGAAAAACTTTGCCGGCCATGAAGTCGATGGATCTGATGACCACCTGCTCGACTGTTTTCGGACCCTCGAAAAGGGTGGAGATTTCGAGATTGTCGGAGTCGACCACCAGGTTGGTCACGTCTGCCATCACCAGCTCTTCAACACCATCGTTTTCTAGCACTACACTTATTTGACACATTTCCGTCTGTTCCGTTTTAAGTTTGTTGATCGAAGGGTACTGCAGCCTTGGTGATAGTCGATTTTGCCCCCGATCCGGTTTGAAAAATATGGCACCGGAGAGAAAGAACTGATAGGATGACGAGGATTTGTCTGCGGCAATCTGCTTTTTTGATCGTTATTGGAAAAGCTATGAATCAAATGCTTGAGTGCAAGACCAGGTAAAGGAGGGTTCGGAATGGAAGAACGTTTGAGTGCAGTACTTTCACCTTACAAAGGGAAACACGATGCGCTGATCCCGATACTACAGAAGGTTCAGGACGAGTTGGGCTACCTTCCTGATGATGCCATGCTCGAAATTGCCAAAACCACCGGTTTACCGGAAAGCAGGGTTTACGCAGTGGCCTCGTTTTACGCCCAGTTCAGATTCACCCCTCGCGGCAAGCATACCATAATGGTGTGCCGGGGCACCGCCTGCCATGTGAGGGGAGCAGAGAGAATTCTTGAAGAGACGGAGCGAACGCTCGGCATCGTCGAAGGAGAAACCACCGAGGACCAGAAATATACGCTTGAAACTGTTGCCTGCATCGGCTGCTGCGCCTTGGCGCCATGCGTGATGATCGATGAGGACGTGGAGGCCAAGCTGACTCCTAAAATGGTTCCCGAGATACTGAGCGGGAGGGATGAATGATGACTTTTACCGAAATACAGGAACAGGCTCGCCAGGAATGGGACGCTCTACAGAACGGATCAGTACCAGTGATCGCCGTCGGAACCGCCACCTGCGGACGCTCGGCTGGCGCTCTGGCCGTGGTCCGGGCATTTGCAGAGGAAATGTCGGAAAAAGGCGTCGAAGCCCACATAGTCGAGGTCGGCTGCATCGGCCCCTGTTATGCAGAACCGCTGGTCAATGTCACCAAACCGGGCCAAGCTACGGTGGCCTATAAGAACGTCACCCAGAAAATGGTCACCGAGATTGTCGACAACTACCTTAAGGGTGACGATCCCCTGCCCCATTACACGCTTGGAAGTTTTGGCGAGGGTACGGTCGGAACCATTCCCAGAATCCTCGACACCCCTTCATTCAAGCCCCAGGAACGCCGGGTTTTCAGAAACTGCGGCGTTATCGATCCGACCAACATTAACCACTACATCGCCAACGAGGGCTACAGCGGGCTGAGCAAAGCGCTGACCATGACTCAGTCGGAAGTGGTCGAAGAGATGAAGAAGTCCGGTCTGCGGGGCCGGGGCGGCGGTGGATTTCCGGCCGGACGAAAATGGGAGGCCGGCCTCAACGCCGAGGGAGACCAGAAATATGTAGTCTGTAACGCCGACGAAGGGGATCCCGGGGCCTTCATGGATCGGGCCGTCATCGAGGGCGATCCGCATTCCGTCCTGGAAGGTATGATCATCGCCGGTTACGCCATTGGTGCCGATACCGGCTACATTTACGTCAGGGCCGAATACCCGCTGGCCATCAGGAGGCTCGAGCGGGCCATAGAACAGGCCCATGAGAAAGGTTTTCTCGGGGACAGCATCCTGGGTACCGATTTCAGTTTCGACATCAATATCTTTCCTGGAGCCGGCGCCTTTGTCTGCGGCGAATCCACTGCCCTGACCCTGTCCATCGAGGGCAAGCGGGGGATGCCTCGAGTGGCGCCGCGGCCGCGGACCACTGAACAGGGTTTGTATGACAAACCAACGCTGCTGAACAACGTCAAGACCTTCTCCTCGGCACCGATGATCATCACCCGGGGGGCCGAGTGGTTCGCCAGCATCGGTACAGAAAAAAGCACCGGTACGGCAATCTTCGCCCTGACCGGTAAAGTCAACAATTGCGGCCTGATCGAAGTACCGATGGGCATAACTCTAAGAGAAATCATCTATGACATCGGCGGCGGCATAGCCGACGGCGGCACATTCAAAGCGGTACAGACCGGCGGTCCGTCCGGCGGCTGTCTGCCCGAATCACTGCTTGATACACCGATAGACTATGACTCGCTCGATGAGGCCGGCTCAATCATGGGTTCCGGCGGCATGGTGGTCATGGACGAGAAGACCTGCATGGTGGATGTGGCCCGATACTTTCTTGATTTCACCGAAATTGAGTCATGCGGCCAGTGTGTGCCCTGCCGGCTCGGGACCAAGCAGTTGCTCGATATTCTCAAGGATATCTGTGCCGGCAAAGGCAAAAAGGGAGACATCGACCTGCTGATCGAATTAAGCCATTCGGTGCACGGGGGCTCAGTCTGCGGGCTTGGCCAGACGGCAGCCAATCCGGTACTCACCCCGCTAAGCTGGAGATACGTGCGCTGAGGGGGTCAGAGACGACAAAAAAGCACCGCTCCAATAGAGGTTGCGGTGTTCAAGTACCATGGTATAGTCAGATTCAACGTTAACGTATAAGCGAGGGAAAAATGCCCGAACAAGTTCAGCGCCGTCGAATGCGTATCCCCGAAAATACCTGTTACACCAAAAGAAACAACGGAGGTGGTTGCATGAGCAAAGTCACCCTAACCATAGACGGGCTGCAGATTTCAGCCGAAGAAGGAATGACCGTGTTGGAGGCTGCCCAGGCCAACGGTCTGTACATACCCAATCTCTGCAATCACCCCGACCTCAAACCGGCCGGTCTGTGCCGGGTCTGCGTCGTGAAGATGGACGACTGGAAGATCGCCATCTCCTGCAAGCAGACGGTCAAGGACGGCATGGTGATCAGCACCGAAGATCCCGAGGTGCAGCAGATCCGCAAGAACACCGTGGAGTTGCTGGTGGCCAGTCATCCGATGACCTGCCTGACCTGCGAGGCCGACGGCGATTGCGAACTGCAGCGGGTGGCCCATTATGTCGGCATCACCCAGGAGAACCTCAACCGCTACCGGCGTTCGGTCCGCTCCATTCCGATAGACAGGTCCAACCCGTTTTTCGATTTTGATCACAACAAGTGCATCCTCTGCGGAATTTGTGTACGGACCTGTGACGAACTGCAGAACATCAACGCCATCGATTACGCCCAGCGGGGAGTCAGCAGTGTGATCTCGACCCTCGGCAACAAGCCCATTGCCGAATCCCGGTGTGAGTCCTGCGGCGAGTGCGTGGTCAGGTGCCCGGTTGCCGCGCTCGCCCCCAAGGGTGCGCAGGAACCGATGCGTGAAGTCAAGTCAATCTGCTCCTATTGCGGCGTAGGCTGCGGCGTCATGCTCGGTGTCCGGGGTCAGAAGGTGGTCAGCGTTCAGGGAGACAGAGACAATCCGGTCAACAAGGGCTCGCTCTGCGTTAAAGGACGGTTCGGCTACAGGTTCATTAACCACCCCGAACGCCTCAAAACGCCGCTTATCAAGAAAAACGGTACTCTCGAAGAGGCCTCCTGGGACGAGGCCCTGGATCTGATCGCCGAAAAGTTCTCCAACAGCAAGGGAGATAAATTCGCCGCTTTGGCATCTGCCCGTATCACCAATGAAGACAACTATCTGATCCAGAAATTTACTCGGGCGGTGATGGGCACCAACAACATTGACCATTGCGCCCGGCTCTGACACTCCCCCACTGTGGCCGGTCTGGCCACCAGCCTGGGTAGCGGCGCAATGACCAACTCGATAGCTGAAATCAGCGGTGCCTCAACCATCTTCGCCATCGGCACCAACACCACCCAGGCCCATCCCGTTCTGGCCCTGCAGGCCAAGAAGGCGGCCCGGGAAGGCGCCAACCTAATCGTCGCCAACCCCAAGGAAATCGATCTCTGCCGCCATGCCACCATCCACCTGCAGCATCGTCCCGGAACCGATGTCGCCCTGGTGATGGGCATGATCAAGGTGATCGTGGACGCGGGTCTGGCTGACATGGAATTCATCAACAGCCGTTGCGAAAACTTTGATGCCTTCGTCGACTCCCTGGCAGAATTCGATCTGGCCAGCGTCGAAAAGATCACCGGCGTGCCCGGCGAGCTGATCAGCAAGGCAGCGAAAATCTACGCCTCCGAAGGACCTTCTTCGATCCTCTATTGCATGGGCATCACCCAGCATTGCCACGGTACCGACAACGTCTGGTCCCTGAGCAACCTGGCACTGGTCACCGGCAACCTGGGCAAAGCTTCCGCCGGGGTCAATCCGCTGCGCGGACAGAACAACGTTCAGGGTTCCTGCGACATGGGCGCCCTGCCCGATGTCTATCCCGGTTATCAGAAAGTGGCTAATGCCGAGATCAAAAAGAAGTTTGAAGCCGCCTGGGGCGCCAGCCTCTCTGATCAAGAGGGCTTGACCCATTCCGAGATATTTGACGACATCCACGATGGAAAAATCACTGCTCTTTATCTCATCGGTGAAAATCCTTACCTCAGCGAAGCCAACGCAAACCATGCCATCGAGTCGATGAACCGTCTCGATTTCCTGGTCGTGCAGGACATTTTCCTGACCGAAACCGCCGAGCTGGCTGACGTAGTCCTTCCGGCTGCGTCATTCGCCGAGAAGAACGGGACCTTTTCCAATACCGAACGCCGCATCCAGCGGGTTCGCAAAGCCGTCGATGCCCCGGGCGAAGCAAAACCCGACTGGCAGATTGTTGCTGCAATAGCCAGCAAGATGGGGGCCACGGGGTTCGCTTTCGAGAACGAAGCACAGATCATGGAAGAGATCGCCTCCGTTACCCCGAGTTATGGCGGCATCACTTACGAACGGTTGGAAGGCGGAGGTCTCCAGTGGCCCTGCCCGACCCAGGACCACCTGGGTACGTCGACTCTGCACATGGAGAAATTCGGTACCCCGAGCGGCAAGGCCCAGTTCATGCCGCTTTCGTTCCGGGATTCTGCCGAACTGCCCGACGACGAGTACCCGTTCCTGTTGACCACGGATCGCAGCCTCTTCCACTACCACACCGGCAGTATGACCCGCCGGGTTGACGGCCTTGAACAACTCGACAGCGAGGAGTTCCTGAAAATCAACCCCAAGGATGCCGCCAGCCTTGGCCTCGAAGACAACGAGGTGGTGCAGATTGCCTCCCGTCGCGGTCAAACCCAGGCAAAAACCAAGGTCACCAAGATCTGCCCTCCAGGACTGGTGTCGATGACTTTTCACTTCGCGGAAAGTCCAACCAACGTGTTGACCAGCCCGGCGCTGGACCCGGTGGCCAAAATACCGGAAACCAAAGTCTGCGCGGTGAAGCTTGAAAAGGTTTAATCCTTAGCTGCGCGCACCAGACGAAAAGGGCCGAATCTTTCTGATTCGGCCCTTTTTTTGCTCTGCAAACAGAATAACATTTACCGCGATTGCCGTTGCCTGGACTGGTATAGAACTCCGTGCGCTACGCTTCGGCCTTATCTTTCGGCCAATGAGGCCGGCTGGATCACGGGCTTCGCCCTGTGACAGCCAGTTGCTGCGCAACCCTGCGGGCCTTTTTCATTGGCCTCCAGGGCCTGACGCTGATGCGCACTGCGCCTATACCAGTCCCCTAGAGAAAACCAACTTGGATGAAAGAAGTAGTGGTAAGGCGGTGGGCTGACTCAGGCTGCATCGCGGAGGCCCGCTGCAGCAGTGAAAAC
>JARRLH010000116.1:0-13351 GCA_037387205.1 Desulfofustis sp. | reverse complement strand
GTCATCCCATCGACTTTTCACAGCTGCTGCGATAAGGCCGCAGTGCAGCAGCCTGAGTCAGCCCACCGCCTTACTAGACAGATTAAAACGGGGTATATGATTTGCGAGATATGAGAGAGTTGAAATCATTCGAATACTACCCGGCAGAATCGGCGCTTGCCGACTTTCAAAATCAGGTCGCCCGCGGGTTCGACCGAAAAATCGGTGTCTCCGATTTTCTCGCCGTC
This sequence comes from Desulfofustis sp., assembly GCA_037387205.1. Classification (GTDB taxonomy): domain Bacteria; phylum Desulfobacterota; class Desulfobulbia; order Desulfobulbales; family Desulfocapsaceae; genus JABDQA01. Next base: position 13,124 of record JARRLH010000116.1, on the reverse strand, counting down.
GATACTGACCGCATTCTGCTTGATCATCCGTCTGCCGTCCGAGGTTGAAGAGACAAGCCCGCTATCGACCATCAGTTTAGGAAGCCACACCGACTCCTCGCTGCTGAGCGTGTATTCGGGAATATCATCGGGCAGATCGTGCTTGGCGAAAACGTTTTCAAAGTTCTGCTCGGCCAGGGCCGCCTCTTCCTCGGAGTGAAACCTGGCGGTCAGTTCCCGGGCCAGTTTCTGCTTGATCTCCTTGGGGTGCAATGTGCCCTCCTCGAGTCCCTGCTTCAACCTGTCGATATCTTCGCGGGAGAGGTCGCTGAGCAGCTCGTAGTAGCGGAACATCAGCTCATCGGTGACCGACATGGTCTTGCCGTAGATATCGTTGGCCGCTTCGGTGATGCCGATATAATTTCCCAGGGACTTGCTCATCTTGTTGATGCCGTCCAGTCCCTCCAGCAGCGGCATGGTCAGTACGATTTGCGGTTCCTGGCCCCGGGAGCGCTGAAGGTCACGGCCGACCAGCAGGTTGAAGAGCTGATCGGTGCCACCCAGTTCGACATCCGCGGCCATGGCCACTGAATCATAGCCCTGGATAAGCGGGTAAAGAAACTCGTGGATCGAAATCGGTTTACCACCTTCGAAGCGCTTCTTGAAGTCATCCCGCTCGAGCATTCGGGCTACAGTGAGTTCCGAAGCCAGGCGAATCATATCAAACGAGTCGATTTTACCGAGCCACTCGCTGTTGAAGGCAATCTTGGTCTTCTCCGGATCAAGAATTTTGAAGACCTGCTCTTTATAGGTTTCAGCGTTTTTGGCAATGTCTTCTCTGGTGAGGGGTTTACGGGTTTCCGATTTACCTGTGGGATCACCGATAAAACCGGTGAAGTCACCGATAAGAAAATAGACCTCGTGGCCCAGTTCCTGGAAATGTTTCATTTTCTGCAGCAATACCGTGTGCCCGACGTGCAGATCGGGGGCGGTGGGGTCAAAGCCCGCCTTGATTTTCAGAGGCGTGCCCGTCTTCACCGATTTCGCCAGTTTGGCTTTCAGTTCCTCCCGGGAAATACAGTCGACCACTCCCCTCTCTATCAACTCAAGTTGCTCTTCTACGGCGATCATCTTGGCCTGCTATTGTTGTTGGTTTAGCGACTCGTTATTTTGCATATTCGACCGCCCGGGTCTCCCGGATGACGGTCACCCGTATCTGCCCCGGATAGGTGAGCTTTTCTTCGATCGACTTGGCGATGTCCTGGCTCAACAACACCGCATCACTGTCTCGCACCGACTCGGAGTTGGCGATGATGCGCAATTCCCTCCCGGCCTGGATGGCATACGACTTGTCCACCCCGTCAAAGGAGTTGGCTATTGCTTCGAGGTCTTCGAGTCGTTTTACATAACTCTGCAGCATCTCTTTTCTGGCTCCGGGACGGGCACCAGAGAGGGCGTCCGCCGACTGGACCAGTACATCAAGCACGCTGAGGATCGGTACATCTTCATGATGAGCGCCGATGGAGTAGACAATCTCCTCCTGTTCCCCGTATTTTTTGGCAAGATCCCTGCCGATGATGGCATGTGAACCTTCCACTTCATGGTCGACTGCCTTGCCGATATCGTGGAGCAGTCCGGCGCGCTTGGCCAGTTTGACGTCAAGCCCCAGTTCCGCCGCCATGATTCCGCAGAGGAATGCCACCTCCAGCGAGTGCTGCAGGACATTCTGACCATAGCTGGTCCGGTACTTGAGGCGGCCGAGAATCTTGATGAGTTCGACATGGACGCCGTGAGCCCCCACATCGAAGGTGGCCTGTTCGCCGGCTTCCTGCATATCGATTTCCAGATCTTTGGTAACCTTGGCTACGACCTCCTCAATCCGTCCCGGGTGAATACGACCGTCGTTGATCAACTGATGCAGGGCCAGTCTGGCAACCTCTCTTCTCACCGGGTTGAAGCCGCTGAGGATAACCGCTTCCGGGGTGTCGTCGATGATGATGTCAATCCCTGTGGCAGCCTCGATGGCCCGGATGTTTCTGCCCTCCCGGCCGATAATCCTGCCTTTCATTTCATCCGAAGGCAGGGGCACCATCGAGACTGTTTTGTCGGCGACATAGTCTCCGGCATAGCGTGAGATGGCCAAGGCGATGTAGTTCTTGGCCTTGCGATCCGCCTCCATCTTCATTTCATTTTCTATTTTTGCCAGCTGTTTGGAGGCATCCATGCGAGCCTGGCTTTCCAGGGATTCCATCAGCAGTTTTTTAGCCTCTTCCTGGCTTATGCCGGATATCCTCGAAAGTTCGTAGCGCTGTTTACCGATGAGATTGTCAACCTCTTTGTGCTTGTCTTCAATCTCGTGCTCCCGCTTGCTCAGCCCGCTTTCCTGGGATTGCAGATCGCTGCGCTTGCGGTCCAGACTCTCCCATTCATTTTTCAGTTGATCTCGGGATTTTTTGAGCTGCTGGCGCTCATCCTTCAATTCACGCCGGTCGGCTTTAAGTTCCTCTTCAACGGCCTGCTTGACCTGGTAGGCTTCTTCCTTGCTCTGGAGTTGGGCCTCTTTTTTAAGCTGCTCCGCTTCTACAATGGCCGTCTCGATCAATTGTTTGGCCTGCTCCCGGATAGTCTGCCGATGCCCTTCAATGAAGCGCTTGCGCATCACAAATCCGAGAATCAAGCCAACCAGCAGTCCAGCGGACACAAATATGGAGGGATGGTTGAGCATTTCCATAGAAACTTCCTCTGTCTATCGATCAATTACAGGCTGCCCGGCTAAGGACAACGGGCACAGGGAAGGAAATGCCATCGGCGGGATCGGTTTTACACCTCAGGGCGACGCAAAACCTGCTGGAATATCCGGCAGTTCCGGACCACCTTCCGATCTCGTGTTGAGGAGCCGCAGGAGTGCGGCTCGAGGGCGGGACCGGTGGGTCTCAGCATGTATGTTAAATCAGTCGACGGGTACCAAAGTGATCGATGTAAACCGATCAGCCGTGTTCTGCGGCACCCAGCTGAACTGATGAACTCCTCGACAGATTTCTTTACACCTCATCCGAAGGCGCTTCTGTAATTAACCGCTGTTACGCCTCAAGGGCAGTCGGGCTTATGGACCGACTGCATCTATATAGTAAAACGATGAACGGCCTTCCCGCCGCTCATCGTAGCATAAAATATTTCCCCACCCTGCCGTGTCTGCAGGACAAGTTAAACCTATCGAAATAGGTGGGACTCGCGTGCCGACTTCAGGAAAGTCATGCGACCTTCCTTCCGAAAACAGTGGTAAGTCCCTTTTTATGGGAGTTGGCTCAACAACACTACAAATCACCAACAGCGCAGGGAAAATCCCAACCTAGGCCACAATTCGGCCAGGTCCCAAATACACCACTTTTTTTGTCAAAATTACCACATTATAGCAAAAGTCTCGAAGACTTCTTTACCAATATTGTAGCAGATTTACACCAAAACAAAAGCAAAAATTCCCGCGCTCTAACCCTCATCGACGAGAACGAAGTCGAGGCGGTCGCTGAGTTTCTCGAGTTTTGCTGAGGTTTCTTGTTTGTAGCGGCTATGTTCTTGTTTTAACTTGTTATAATTTGATGCCAGATTGAGGCAGGCCATCACCGCGATTTTACTGACCGGGATTGTTCCCCCAGGTTTATCCCCGCCCCCGACCGATTCAATCTGTTCCCGGACCAGGGACAGGATGTCCTCCATCTCTTTTTCGGAAGCACCTGTGTAGAAGGCGAAATTCTGTCCCAGGAGAGTGAATTCTACCAATCGTTCAGACTCTGACATTGTCTATCGACGCCTTATATTGCTGGAATCAAACGGTACAACCGCCCCGGCCTTTCAGCTAGCCGCTGAACAGATTCTTCTGGGCCTTGGCGCCCTTACCAGCTTTGCTCTTCTTTTTTGCAGGCGGTTCCCCGTCCTCCGGGTCTTCTTCAGCTTCTTCGTCCTCCTCATCCCCGCCGGCGGAGCCGTCGCCGCCCGCGTCCTCGGCAATCTCGGTCTCCCACTGTTCGATCTGGCCGATGAGACTGGTAACCCGGTCGCGCATTACCCCACGTTCTGAATCGAGTGAGTCGAGTTCCTGCTTGTATTTATCGTTTTCCGTCTGCAGATCAACGAGGCGCTGCTCGATATTCTGCTTTTCTTTCTTCAATTTTGCATAGCCGTCCAGCAAGCGTTCAATATATTGTTCCAGACGGATTAGTTCGCTGTCGCTTCCCATATTTTTCCCTCGCTTATACGTTAACGTTGAATCTGACTATACCATGGTACTTGAACACCGCAACCTCTATTGGAGCGGTGCTTTTTTGTCGTCTCTTACCCCCTCAGCGCACGTATCTCCAGCTTAGCGGCCGGTTATTTTCATATGGCATGTAGCCATGAAAAATTCTTGGATCAGCGTCGAAAACCAGCGGCAGAAAATATTTATCCCCTTCCCACATGGGCAACTCCAGAAGTTTATCCACTTCATGCCAGAGGAGCCTTCCCTCGGAATTTTCGACATAGGGTGCGCCGCTGAATTTCTCTATCCGATAGATAAAACCGAACCAGTCCTCTCCGGCCGGGCCAAAACCGGTCCAGTTTATCGTTCCCCTGAGCACCACCTCCTCGCAGGTAATACCGGCCTCTTCTTTAATTTCTCTACAGATACAGTCATGAATACTTTCCCGGGCCTCCATTTTGCCGCCCAAGCCATTGTATTTACCGTAATGGGGATCGTCAGTCCGCAAATTGCGGTGGACGAGCAGGGTCTTGCGGCCGTCTTCCGACAAAACGTAGCCCAACGTGGCCACTATCGGGGTGTACACATTATCTCCTTGTTATTGTTTTAAATTGCATTACAATTGCTGACATCATTGAGTGTGATGATTGGCCCGGTGGAGCGCAAGGCATCCTCAGGGCAGAAATTATAAATGAAATCCTTCACTGGAGTGTGATAAAATTGCTCCGCAGGTATACGGACGCATCCCCGAACGTCAGACCTTCACTTTGTTTTTCATGACCCCAGTCCCGCGTAAAACTTCTGCGACGCTAATTACCAGTCTGGTCGTCACTGCATTATGGATCGGCCTGCTCCTCGGCCCTGTCCCAGTGCGGGCCCAGGCGGATCCTCGTAACTTTCCGGAATATAATATAATTTCCACCAATGTTTCGTTTTGGGAAAAAGTATACTCGACCTATTCGGTAAATACTTCAATTATCCATGACCAGCACAACCTTGCTCGCATATACGCCACCGTCACCCTGCTCGAAGATGGCTTTCCCGATGCTCGAAAGCACAACAGCAACAAAATAAAACAGGTCAAGACTCACATCAGGACCATTCTCCTCAAACTGGCCGGGAATTCGCCTCCGAAAACCAGGGAAGAAAAGCGGATCGCGGCTCTCTTTCCTGCTTCTGCGCCATCCTCAGCTTACCGTGAGGCCGCCGAAAATATCAGGGCCCAGACCGGTCTGAAGGAGCGCTTCAGGGAGGGGGTGGTGCGCTCGGGTGCCTATATGAACGAGCTGAGGCGAATCTTCAGGTCTCACGGTCTGCCCGAGGACCTCGCCTACCTGCCCCATGTGGAATCCTCATTCAATCCCAAAGCATTCAGTAAATTCGGAGCGGCCGGCATGTGGCAGTTTACCCACACTACCGGCAAGGAATATCTGACCATTAACTACATAATCGATGAACGCAGGGATCCGATCATCTCGGCCCGGGCCGCCGCCAAATTCTTAAGACGCAATTACGAGCAGCTTGGGAGCTGGCCGCTGGCGCTGACCGCTTACAACTACGGGCCGGCAGGAATGAAACGGGCTGTCAAACAGGAAGGAAGCTACGAGAGGATCTTCAAAAACTACAACAAAGGCTATTTCAAGTTTGCCTCGCGCAACTTCTATGCGGAATTTCTGGCGGCGGTAAAAGCCGCCCACAAACTGGAAAATTCCGGCCTCGAACTGGAGCAGCCGCTGCGCGCGGTTACGGTAAAAATGCCAGCTTATGCGCGGGCGGATAAGCTATGTGAGTATCTGGGAATCAGCCCCGAACTGCTGCGCAGATATAACCCGGCCCTGCGCGATCCGGTATTCAAGGGAACAAAATACATCCCCAAGAATTACGTCCTGAAACTTCCCTATCGCTTTAACAACAGCAGAATGTTGAGCGCCGCGCCGCCCTACATCTTCAGTTCCCAGCAGAAACGCTCAAAATTCTACCGAGTGCGCTCCGGCGACTCTGCCGGTGCCATCGCCAAAGCTCACAAGGTCTCCGTCCAGGACCTGATTCGGGCCAACAATCTCAACAAAAAAGCGATGATTCGGGTGGGCCAGAACCTGCGTATCCCGACTTCGTCCCAGGCTGGCTCACCTGTGCAGGTGGCCGGCACCACCTCTACCCTGCCCGAACTAAAGGAAACCAAGAAGTCGCCGCCCACCGGCTCAGTGCAGCCAGCCTTCGAGCAGGATCTGACGGTGGCCGGCAACCTGAAAGTCTCCAACCCCGAGAAAAGAAACAATCTGCTCGTCGGCACCATCGAAGTTCAGCCTGACGAATCGATCCGGCTGCTGGCAGACTGGCTTAAAGTTACCCCCAATTCCATCCGCATCAACAACAATCTGTCCAAGAATAGTGACATACATCCCGGTCAAAAGATCCAGCTCGATTTCATCAACACCAAAATAGCATCATTTGAGGAAAACCGTTTCGATTTCCACCAGGAACTGCAGGAAGATTTCTTCAGTTCCTACCAGGTGATCGGCTTTAGCAGCTATCGGGTGAAAAACGGCGACACGATATGGGAGCTCTGCCGAAAGCAGTTCGAGGTGCCTCTCTGGTTATTAAAGAAATACAATGAAAACCTCAATTATACCCGCCTGGAACTGGCCAGCACACTCCAGGTGCCGATATTGAAAGAGATATGATCATCTTCGGGATAGCAGGCCACGGTGGAGGAGCAGGTAATGGATATCAGTAAAACGATTGCCGAGATGAAAAGCCGGCCTGACTTCAGTGAAAATGTCGGCATGGTCCTGGTGCACAACGGTACCGTGCGGGGCTGGTCCCGCCAGGATCGATCTCCAGTTTCGTCCATAGAAGTGCACGCCGATATCGATCGTATCGCTGCACTCAGGGAAGAATTTTTACAATTTCCAGGAATTTATGATATTGTTATCGAGGCCCGTTCAGGGCTTCTCACGCCTGGGGACGATCTTCTCTTCATTGTCGTCGCGGGTGACATCAGGGAGCATGTAAAACCGGTCCTTGCCGATCTGCTCGACAGGGTCAAAAGTGAGGCGGTCACCAAAAAAGAGCTGGGCGATTAAGCGCCGCACAGGAAGGATCCCCAAAGGTCATGTCACTTATATCTCACGCGAGGCGTTCTGAGAAACTGGCACGCCGAGAAGAGAAGCGAAGTAGAGTATTCACCTGGGCCGACGATATCCCGGTGGATGGTTCCGCTCCCCTCCGCTGGCTCCACCGGCTTGCCCGTATCGTGCTGATCTGTCTGAGAGAGATGGGGGAAAACGTGCTGACTATTCGGGCCGGCTACCTGACCTACGCGTTGCTTCTGTCCATGGTGCCGATTCTGGCAATGAGCACCGCGGTTGTGAAAGGACTCGGCGGCGGGAATCAGCTCCGTGAGCTGGCCTACAGCTATATAGACACGCTGGAGGAAACCGCGCCAGCTCTTCAGCTGGCGCCCTCGACCGAGGATGCTGAGGCGGTTCAGGAAGAGGGGATCGATGAACAAACTGCGGATCTGGGATCCCATTTACGCTCAGCGGCCGATAAAATTTTCAATTACGTCGACAAGACAAACTTCGCCACCCTCGGCACCTTCGGCATGGTGGGAATCTTTCTCTCGGTGATCCTGGTCCTGGGCCAGATAGAAAAATCGCTCAACGTCATCTGGAAGGTCAAGGACGGTCGCTCGATCCTGCGAAAAGTAGCCGATTACATCGCCCTGATGATTCTCTTTCCAATTTCCATAAACGTCGCATTGGCCGCCGGCACGATGCTGGAAAGCCAGGCCTTGAACGTGCACCTGGATAAGTTTCTCCCGATAATCTGGCTCCAGACCCTTTTATTCAAGGGAGTTCCTATTCTTTTCCTGAGCCTCACCCTGTACGTTATCTACATATTCTTCCCCAACACCAAAACCGGCGGGCTGCCAACCATGATCGGCGCTTTCATCGCCGGCTTCTTCTGGTTCCTGACCCAGAATATCTACCTCAGCATGCAGATCGGCGTGGCTAAATACAATGCCATTTACGGGTCTTTCGCCACCATCCCGCTGTTTCTGGCCTGGGTCTGGGTGGCCTGGCTCTTTGTGCTCATCGGGGCCCAGTTAGCCTATGCCATTCAAACCTCGATGTGTGCAGAACCGTCGGAGAGCGCTTCAACTCGGCCGAACAGACACTAAGTGACGACTTGATCCACAGCCACCGGGACTATCCTCCTGAACTTGTCGCAAAAACAGTGGACACGCTAGTCGACGCTGGATTACTGCACCATTCCAGCGAGACCGGTGAAATCATTCCCTCCCGGCCACCGGATAAAATATCCAGCCGGGTTATCGTTGAAACGGTTCTGGGAACCGAGACGCCGGACACCTTAGGCGGCGAACAGGCCGCACATGCGGTCGAAGGGGCAACCGAGAGATTCACAGAGCACGAGGCGGGCGCGCGCCCATCCAGCCCGGCCCCGCCGGACAATTCCGGCGGACCTGCGTCAGCGGAGCAGAACAAGACATAGAAGCCGCGCCCTGCTGCCCTTCAGGGAGCGCTGAATTCCTCTTCCTGCTCCTGTGCACAGTCAACCTTGCAGCACTCGGGCAGTTCAATGACAATGGTTGTTCCAGCCCCTTTTTCAGAATCCACCTGGATTTTACCGTGGTGGGCCTCAATGATACCTTTACAGAATATCAGACCAAGCCCGGTGCCGGTTTCTCCCTTGGTGCCCTTGCTGCTGGTTTTGATATCGGTCCGGAACAGGTTTTCAGCGTAGTCGCGACTCATTCCCTCGCCGTTGTCCTTGACGGCCACACTCATGGGCCGCTGCGGGTCGGGCAGCAACAGTTCAACCGTGCCGCCGCGCTGGCTGAACTTGATGGCGTTGGACATAAGATTATTGAGTACCACGAAATAGAGGTGCCGATCGGCGTAGACTTCGACCTCGGGAGGTATGGAGTTGATCATCCTGATGGCCTTGTCGAAGGCCTGATTGATAAAGTTCTGAACGACCTCACGGGCCATTTCGTGAACATTGAAAAACGACTTTTCCAGCTTTATGCCGCCGGTTTCGAGCCGGTCCATGGACAACAAATTGTCGATCATCTGCAGCATCCGCTGGCCGTTGATCACGATATTTTCCAGAAACTGCCGGTGGATTTCGTGATCGAACTGCTCCCTCGCCAGTATTCGTTTGAGCATCTGGGTCATCGAATAAAAGGGAGATTTCAAATCATGGGCCACCAGCGCCATCAGGCGACTGCGGGTGCCCATGGCCAGTTCTGCCTGACGGCGGGCTTCCTGCAAAAAGTGTTCGATACTCTTCTGTTCGGTAATGTCGATGGCAATCTCCAACTTCACGTAGCGCCCGTCCGACCATCTTATGGCCTGATCCTTGGCCCGATACCACTTTTTATTAAAGGGATTCTGATACTCCCATTGATAGGGTTCAAGCGGCTGGTCGGCAGTGCCGAGTAGGCGCTGATTGTTGCAGAACATGCAGGGTTTGTCCTCGGCCGAGTGAATAAGCTGGTGACATTTTTTCCCCACCGGGTCAAAACCGAACAGCCTGCGCAGGTAGTCGTTGGCAAACAGAATTTCATGGGTTTCAAAATCGACCACGTAGATGATGCCCTCGATGGTGCCGACGATTCCCGATAACAGTTCATTGGACTGTTTGAGCTGGGCTTCGGTTTCCAGCCTCTCGGCAATTTCCTTGCTCAGCTGGTGGTTGCGCTGGTCAAGCTCACGGGTACGCTGGCCGATCCTCTCCTCGAGTTCAGCAAGATGATCTATCTGCTGTATATATCTGAATTCTTTTTCCCGCCGCGCGTTGATACGATATTTGGCCAGCAGAAAACAGACCACGCAAAACAACACCAGCAGGGTCGCGGCACCATACTCAAGCGGGATGGCGTCGATTTGATTTAAATGGAGTGAGATGACCAGCAGTACAAGCCCGGCGAACCCCCAGAGAAAGAGCAGAATCGTTTGTCCTACAATTCCAGAGAATATTTTTTTCAACCGCACTTCTCTGGATGATTTGCCCGCCATGGAGTCTCTGTTCCGGGAATGTTGTGGGTGGATCCCTTAGTAAAATTATCACACAGTGGTTGATAAAAGTCTATTGATCGGAGCACGACCGGAGCACCGGCCTGGGTGTGAGAAAATTGGCTAAAAGAATAACTACGATTTCAGGGAACTGCAAATATGGTGGAGTCCAGCGAGTAAGATACCCTTACACCGGTTCTGGAACATTTGATGGTCTTTTTTTCAGAGAGTTTTATGTCGAGGTCTTCTCCCCTGAGCCCCTGCCACTGGGCCAGGTAACAGAACGACCCCGATTTTTTCTTCTTCTTGGGACTGCGTTTAACGCCGCCTTTCCAGCTCAGCATCGGCAATTCGCCCCGCTGGGCACGTTTCGCCAGTTTGGGCTGAGTTGCAGCCAGTTCCCTTCCTTCTTCCCAACATAGGATGAGGCCTCTATCGGCGCCGCGCCATTTTTCATCCGCCGTCGGATTTTTTCGAATCGGCTCTTTTATCGAACGGTAAATGCGTTTACTCATCAACGGACCCTGGTATCTGGATTATCCGCTCCAAAACACCCACAACTCATCTTTCTACACAATGGGCCCCAGAAAGCAACAGCCGGAGCAGCCCCAAATAGATTTTATATCTCTAACTATCTAAGATGATATTAAATGTGCTTCCTTCACCGAGGGTACTATCAACCTCTACCTGACCGCCGTGCGCCTGCACAATATGTTTGACAATGGCCAGCCCCAGTCCGGTGCCGCCCTCTTTTCTGCTGCGGGCTCGGTCACTGCGGTAAAATCGTTCAAACAACCTGGGAAGATGCTCTTCGGCAATACCGATGCCGCTGTCCTTGATTGAGATCTGCACTTTTTTCTTCCCTGCAACCTCAACCATCGCAGCCGTTACCGCCACTTCCTGTCCTGCCTCGCTGTAGGTAATACCGTTGTGCAGGAGATTAACCACGGCCTGTTCCAGAAGGGTTGGGTTGAGTTCCATGAGCAGATCTTCGGGACAGTCGAGCCGAATCGTGATGTTACGGTCATTCGCTTTGGGCCGGCAGACCTCAACCGCTTCCTCCAGTATCGAGCGCAGCGGCAGCTGCACGAAATCAATCTGGCTGTCCTTGGCCTCACGTTCGATTCTGGAGAGCGCCAGCAGATCATCTATTATCTCTTCGAGCTGCTCCGACTGGCGGAGAACGATTTCCAGAAATTTTTCGGCATCCTCCCGCTCATCCAGGGCACCATCGAGCAGCGTTTCGACATAGCCTCTGATAGAGGTAATCGGCGTCCTCAACTCGTGGGAGACGTTGGCCACAAATTCGCTGCGCATATTCTCCAGCTGCCGGAGACGGGTCACATCGTTCAAGACAATCAGCGCCCCTATGGTCTCTGAGCCCCCGCCATGCAGTGGAACTACGTTGGTGTGCAGATAGGTGCCGCCGTTGGTGCTGCTTTCCAGGATTATCTCGTCTTCGAAAGGTCTGCCCGTGGCCAGAATACGTTCGATCTGCTCCTGCAGGGCAGTGTTCCTTATTACTTCCTGGATGAGTTTTCCCTGGGTACCCTGGCGCTCGATTTTGAACAATTGTGCGGTTGCCTCGTTGATACTGATGATGCGTTCCTCGCGGTCTACGGCGATGACCGCCTCCACCATGCTGGAGAACACCGTCTCAAGCTGGTTGCGCTGGCTGATGATGGTATTGATGGTGTCGTCCAGCTGGTCGGCCATCTGGTCCATGGCGGTGGCCAGGCTGGCTATTTCCCTTGAAGCCGTCGTCTTGGTGTTTAACAGCATTCGCCTTGAAAAATCTCCTCGGGCGTAAAGTTCTGCGCCTCTGGTCATTTCCTCCAGCGGACGGCTGATATTTCTGGAAACCAGAAAGGTTAAGATGAAGGCGCCGGCGATAGCCAGCAGCGCACCGAAGCCGATCTTCACACGTATGTCGGTCAGTGCCGCATCGATGGCGGTCACCGGCACTGACAGGCGCAGCACGGCGATTATTGCACCCTGATCACTGCCATCGCCACCGTGGGCTTCAGTCCTGTAGAGCGGGATGGCAGAATAGAGCATCCGCTGCCCCAGGGTATTGCTGAACCGCAGTGACTGTCCGGGAGTGCCGGAGAAGGCGGTATCTATCTCCGGCCGCCTCCTGTGGTTATCCATGCGCACGGGGTCTTCGTTGGTGTCGGCAAGCACCAGACCATCCGGATCGATAATGGTGATCCTGGTTCCCGATGCCCGTCCGGAATCGACAACCAGTTCTCTAAGATGGGCTTCCGTGCCGTTGAACAATAACTCGACTACCCGGGCCTTGATGAGATTCGCCCGGTTCTCCAGGTCGACTCCTTTCTCGATGATATAAAAGCTGTCAAAGGTGCGGGAACTGTACCAGGCGACGGCGGCGATTGTCACTAACAGGATGGCCAGGTGGACCAGCAGAATCTGCCAGAACAGCTTTTTCTGTTTGATAACCATAGCTGGATCAGGATGTCGATTTGAATCGGTATCCTACCCCCCTCACGGTTTCGACCAGCTTGCCGGAGCTTCCCATTTTCTTGCGCAAGCCGAAAATCTGGACATCTATGGCGCGGGGGGTGATCAGAAAATCGTAGCCCCTCACAGAATCTATGATCTGCTGGCGCGAGAAGACCCAACCGGGCTTGGAGGCGAGCAGCGCCAGTATACCGAACTCGGTCATGGTGAGGTGCAGAAGTTCTCCCTGCAGGGTGACTTCGTGTCTGCCCTTGTTTATCTCCAGATCACCGACCACGATGGTACTCGGGTCATCTTCCTCCTTTTTCTGCCGCTCGTATCCACGCCTCAGCACCGCTTTAATTCTGGCGATCAGCACTTTGGGGCTGAACGGCTTGGTCACGTAG
>JARRLH010000115.1:22218-24720 GCA_037387205.1 Desulfofustis sp. | reverse complement strand
GACTTCCTGTTCGTAACGGAGAATAGGAGAATTTTGGATGGACAACAAGTTATTGGAAAATTTCAAAAAACAGCTCGTTGAAAAACGTCAGGAGATTCTCAGCGAAGCTGACAAAACACTGGCCGAGATGACCGATCAAAACTCTAATGTTCCCGATCCCAATGACCGGGCCACGATCGAGTCAGACCGTAGTTTCGAGCTTCGCATCCGGGACCGGGAGCGGAAATTGCTGTCGAAAATCGAAGACGCGCTCATCCGGATCGATGAAGGCGAGTACGGCATCTGTGAGGAATGCGGCTGCGATATCAACGTCAAGCGTCTCGAGGCGAGGCCGGTGACGACGCTGTGTATCGACTGCAGGAAAAAAAGGAAAAATCACAGGGCCAGTAATTTATGCCCCAACTCAGGAGAGACCCGGTTCTTGGACGATGGATCATTATTTCCAAGGAGCGGAGAAAACGGCCGAATGATTTTGTTATCGAGGAGGCCAAGGTAATTGGCGGGTTTTGTCCGCTCTGCCCGGGGAATGAGTCGTTCACCCCGCCGGAGGTGCTGGCTTACAGAAACGGCACCGCCACCATAGGAGACGGTCCCGACTGGCAGGTAAGGGTCGTACCCAACAAATATCCGGCCCTCAAGATCGAGGGCGAGCTGGGCAAGGAAGCCGAAGGGCTTTACGATCGGATGAACGGCATTGGCGCCCACGAGGTCATTATCGAATGTCCCGATCATCGCGACATCTTCTGGAACCTGCCGCTCGAACACCTGGCCCTGGTCTTCAGAGCCTATCGCGACCGGCTCAAGGATCTCGAACGCGATTCCCGGTTCCGTTACGTGATGATCTTCAAGAATTTCGGCAAGGCGGCGGGCGCCTCCCTGGAACACAGCCATTCACAATTGATCGCTCTGCCGGTGCTGCCGCGCATGCTGGTGTCAGAGTTTACTGGTGCCGAATCCTACTACCGCTACAAGGATCGCTGCATATTCTGCGACATCGTCAGCCAGGAACTCCAGCAGGACATCAGGGTGGTGTGCGCCAACGAGTATTTCATCACCATTTCACCATTTGCGCCCCGCACACCGTTTGAAATGTGGGTTTTGCCCCGCAAACACGCCTCCGGCTATTGTGCGACAACCCAAAGCCAGGAGATGCTGATGGCCCTGGCGCACATATTTTCAGAAACCCTCAAACGGCTGGAAAAATGTATACCCAATGTGCCTTACAATTTCGTGCTGCATACCCAGCCGCTGCGGTCGGGTGAGATGGAGAATTTTCACTGGCATTTTGAAATCGTCCCCAAATTGACCTCTATTGCCGGTTTCGAATGGGGTTCGGGCTTCTATATAAATCCCATGCCCCCCGAGGAAGCTACCAGATACTTGCGCGAATCTCTGGATAGCTGAAGGAGTTTTTCATGAAAACCATACTGCTTGTCGACGACGACGAATCCATTCAACTGCTCTACCAGGAGGAGTTCAAAGAAGCGGGCTACAAGGTGGTCTCGGTCTATGATGGTAGTGAAGCGATTGAGGCGTTCAAGAACACCGCGCCCGATCTGGTCATTCTCGATATCCAGATGCCCGGCCTGAACGGCATCGAGGTGCTGCGCCAGATCAAGATGGTCGATGCGTCGGTGCCGGTGATTCTCAACAGCGCCTACCAGGAATTCAAGCAGGATCTGGGGGCCTGGGCCTCGGACGAATATGTGGTCAAATCCTCAGACATCGGTGAGTTGATGACTGCGGTAGAAAAACACATCGGTTGAGCAAGGCGGTTTCCCGGAACGACGCGAGATGAAGGATATTCAAAACCAGATCGACCACCGCCGCATCGACATAAAAAAGGTGGGGGTGAAAACCATCACCTATCCGGTAACGGTGCTCGACAAGGCGCAGGCCAGTCAGAAGACGGTGGCCACCGTAAACATGTACGTCAATCTGCCGCATCGGTTCAAGGGCACCCACATGAGCCGTTTCATTGAAATACTGAACCGCTACCACGGTAAGATAGACATCAGTCAGTTTCACCGTATTCTCGAAGAGATGAAACGGCGGCTCGATGCCGAGGCCGCCCATCTGGAGATGATCTTTCCTTTCTTTCTGCACCGGAAAGATGATCTCGATACTCTCGAGGTGAGACAATACGACTGCACTATGCACTGTTATCTCGAACAGGAAAATGATCTGCGCCTCGATATCAGCGTACCAGTGGCCCATCCTTTCAACGGCGGCAGGCAGGACGCCACCGCTCCGGTGCTGGGACTCTGGGGAAAAGTGCTGGTGAGCGTGCGATTCAACAGGTTCATGTGGCTCGAAGACTTGATTGATATGGTTGAGTCGATAACCCGGTCGGAATCATTCTTCAGTATCGAGGATGACAGCACCAAGCTGGTGGAATCCTTGCTGGCAAAACTCGAGCAGAGATTTTCCCGGCTCGAGGAACTGGCCTGGTATGAAATTACCGTGGAAAACGAGTCCCAGGGTTATTCTCTGTTTGCCAGA
>JARRLH010000115.1:0-22184 GCA_037387205.1 Desulfofustis sp. | reverse complement strand
CAACGAGAAAAGGTTCCCATGAGCGACTTACTATTTGAGATCGGCAGCGAGGAAATTCCGGCCTCCTTCATTCTCCCCGCGGCGGGTCAATTGGAGCGCATGTTCCGCGACAAGATGGAAGCGCTCGGACTGGAGTTTGATTCTATCGCCCCGTATGCCACGCCCCGTAGATTGGCTCTGCTGGTGAAAGGGGTGGCCAAGAGACAGCAGGACGTCGAGGAGGTAGTGCTCGGGCCCTCCGCGCAGGCGGCCTTTGACCGGGAAGGCAGGCCAACCAAAGCAGCCGAGGGGTTTGCCCGTTCGAAGGGAGCCGGCATCGACGATCTGGAAGTGGTGGAGACCCCCAAAGGAGAGTATGTGCAGCTGACCAGAACGGTGGTGGGCAAGCGGACGGCCGAACTTCTCCCCGCCCTGCTGCAGGACATGATTCTGGCTCTTTCGTTCCCCAAGTCGATGAAATGGGGCGCCAATCAGCACAGTTTTGCCCGGCCGATTCAGTGGATCGTGGCTTTGTTCGACGGCCAGATTGTCGACTTTGAACACGAGGGTATTGCGGCCGGCAACAAGACGTTCGGACACCGGTTCATGGCCCCGGAGGCGGTGGTCATCGCTGATCCGAACGGGTATGCGGATACTCTGGCAGAGATTTCTGTGATCGGCGATTTTGAGCTGAGAAAAGAAAAAGTGCTGGCCGAGATCAAAGCGGCCGTTGCCGCCGCTGATTTCGGCACCGCTGCTGAGGTTTCGGTGGACGAAGGGCTGCTCGAGACAGTCACCAACCTGGTGGAAGCGCCGTTTGGCGTCTGTGGTCGTTTTGACCATAAATTCCTTGAGGTGCCCGACCAGGTGCTCATCACCTCGATGAGAGAGCATCAGAAATATTTCCCTGTGGTATCCTCCACCGGAAATCTGCTTCCCGGCTTCGTGGCGGTAAACAATACCCGGGTGATCAATCAGGATCTCACCCGTGAGGGACACGAACGGGTTCTGCGGGCCAGACTGGAGGACGCCCATTTCTTTTTTGAGTCGGACAAGAAAAGACGACTCGAAGATCGGGTCGAGGATCTCGGTGGGGTAATATTTCAGGCCTCCCTGGGCTCCATGAAAGAAAAGACTGAGCGTATCGTCAAGCTCACCAGGCTCCTCTCAGAACAGCTTGTCCCGGAGCTGGTCGACGACGCCTGCCGGGCTGCGCTGCTCTGCAAAGCAGACCTGACCACCGATATGGTCGGCGAGTTTCCGAGCCTGCAGGGCGTGATGGGCCGTGCCTATGCACTTCACGATGGTGAAAACGAAGTCGTCGCCACAGCCATCCAGGAACATTACATGCCCCTGCGCTCGGAAGCCGAGTTGCCGGGTTCGGAAGTGGGAGCCCTGGTCGGCATGGCTGATCGAATCGACACCATAGCCGGCTCTTTCGGCATCGGCCAGAGCGCCACCGGCACCGCCGATCCCTTTGGCTTGAGAAGGTTGAGCCTGGCGCTGCTGCACCTGATCGAAGATCGGTCCTACAGTCTCGATCTTCCCGCCGTCTTTGCCAAGGCACTGGCTCTCTACGGAGACCGGGTAGACGGGTCAGGCGGGACGGTCGACAGAATTGTCCAGTTCGTCCGGGGTCGGTTTGTCAATGACTGTGTCCGTCAGGGGATGGAGCAGAGTGCGGTAGAGGCCGTCGTATCGGTCAAATTTGTCGATGTAACCGACTGCCTGAAAAAGATCAGCGCATTTGCAGGAATCAGAAACGACCAATCCTTCGATCTGTTGGCTGGCTCGTGCAAACGGATCAGAAATATCATCAAGGACAACAAAGGGGCGGCCGTGGATGTTGCTCTTTTCCAGGAGGACGCCGAGAAGAAGCTGTTCAGCACCTATGAGCAGCTTGACGGAATCGGTGCTGAAAAGCTGGCGTCAACCGACTACCTTGGCTTTCTCACCGAGATGATGGCGCTCAAGGAGCCGGTTGATAAGTTTTTCGATGAGGTCATGGTGATGACCGATGATGAGGCGGTGAAAGCGAACCGGCTCAATCTGCTGACCGGCATCAACCGGCTTATCCTTCAGGTGGGTGATATATCGAAGATGCACTCCGAATAGCTAACTCAATGATCATAAAATATGGCTGCTCCGATTGGGAGCAGCCTTTTTTTAGTCGGGAATATCCAGCCGATCTGCTCTTCGGATGGCAGGGCATGCACTTGGTGAATTTTTCAGCCAGTTCAGGCTTTTCTTCTGCTGCTTGCTTGTGACAGTCTCTGCAGTTTTTGTGCGCGGCGCCTTTGAAGCTGTCCAGGCCTTTGGGCATGGTCGCACCCTTGTAGTGGCAGTCCTCGCATTTGCCGATCTCCTGTCCCTCTTCGTAAGCAACCTGCTTGCCGTCCTTGGCGCTGTGATGGCAGTCAGCGCACTGGGCGAATTCCTGATGCTTGGCATGGGGAAATACCGCCGGCTTTGGTTTTTTGGCTTTGTCTTTTTCGGCCTGCAGCGTCATCTCCGCCGGACCTTTATCGGCGGCAATACTGATGCCGGCAACGCAGAAACAGACCGCTACAAAAACGCACATCAACACTTTTCTACTCATAACCTTGCTCCTCATTTAGATTAATCTCCACCTTTCGGCAAAACTGCAACTGAGCCACAATTTATTCCCCATTGTATAACGGGTTTATGAGCATATGTCAAGGTACTACAATATTTAAAAAAACCATCTAACTATTTGAAAACATTATTTAAAAATCATCCTGAACCATAGCTGTGCAGACCGGACAGCAGAAAATTGACGCCATAGTAAGTAAAGATCACCGCCAGCAGGCCGATTAGGGACAGCCAGGCGATGGCTTTGCCGCTGAGGCCCCGGGTATAGCGGGCGTGCAGGGTGATGGCGTAGACGAACCAGGTGATCAGTGACCAGGTTTCCTTGGGGTCCCAGCTCCAGTAGGTACCCCATGCCGAGTTCGCCCAGATTGCCCCGGTGATGATACCCGCGCTGAGCCAGATGAACCCGAAGATCATCGATTTGTGAATGATATCGTCCATCACCTTCAGGGAAGGCAACAGAGAGGTTTCCCCGGCGTTTGAATCGTTGCCGAAATATGATTTGAGCAAATACATGATTCCCAGGGCGGCGGCGATGGCAAAGGCGGCGTAGCCGACAAAACAGGTAATCACATGGGCCAGCAGCCAGTTGGACTGCAGGGCTGGGACCAGCGGATTGATCCCCTTGTTGATTGGTGCGAAAGACCCATAGGCCATGGCCAGAAAAGCAAGCGGCAGAGCAAAGGCACCAATGGTCCGGGTTTTGAATTTCCACTCGATACCGAGGTAAAGAATAACAATGGTCCAGGCAAAAAAGACCACCGATTCATACATGTTGGTCAGCGGTGCATGGCCAATGCCCATCTGGTAGGATTCAACCCAGCGCAGGCCGAGCCCGACGGTCAGAATCACCAGCGCGGCCGCCGTGAACCAGGTCGCAAAGCGGCCGACCGCGCTGCTTCGGAACAGCAGGGCGCCGATGTAGAGAAAAGATGCGAAAAGCAAGGTAAAGGTGGTGATGCCTAAAAGCTGTGAACTATCCATGCCAGATGCTCCGATTACTGATCAAAAACTGTGCTTGATTAAAATCTGCACTCTAAAAGGTTTACTTCAACCCTTATTGCCGGTGGACTGTAAAAATTTGCCGAGTTCGGCGAAATGGTTCTCGAAACCAGTCCGGTTTTTATTGGCCGATCCGCTCAGAAGTACATGGGTGGTGTCCTTCTCATGGCTCAATAGCAGCCAGATCCTTCGATGCGACATGAAAAAGGCCACGTAAAGACCAAAAAGCATTAGTCCGCAGCCGATGTAGACCCACCAGACACCGGGATCTTTGGCAACCTGAAGGCCGGTGGCATACATCTGTTTAGCGGAAACCTGGTAGGTGCCGTTCTGGCGTTCGATATTCACCTGGGCCCCATCATCGATCCAGATAGTCGCCGGTGATTCATTCCCGTCACTGAACCAGAGTTTCGAGGAGACGATCGACTGTCCCATGACCTTGGCGTTGATCACCCCGAATTTCAGATTTTCTTCCCCCCAACTCTCCTGCTGCTGGAAGGGGACGATGAAGGTACGGGTGTCTCCCGAGGGTGCCTGTACGGTGACCACGAAGTCCTGATAGGGTTCGTAACTCGACTGATAAAAGGTGACCCCCCGGTAGGTCAGGGGACAGTCGATCGTCTCCTCGAAACTCTGGTTCAGNNNCGATCACCTTGGTGAGCACTTCTTCGCCCTGTTCAATGACGGTGAGGCTCGAGGTATACTCCTTGGGCATGCCATTGGGGTAGAACTCTATCTTGAAATTGTTGCAGCGCACGGAGAAATCGAGCTCTGCAATGCCCTTGCCGCCGAAAAGAAACACCCTGCTGCTCTCCTGGGTCTCGGGGATCGTCACAAAGCCCTTATAACCGCCGAGCGAGCCGATGATTGCGCCGAGAAAAATCACCAGGATCGAAGAGTGGACAAGGTAGACACCGGTGCGGGTCCAGTGGCCTTTCTGGGCAAAGAGAATTGTCGCCCCGTCACTCTCCCGGCTGCTGGCTTTAAATCCTTTCTTTTGCAGTTTTTCAGTGAGCGCCTTCTGCACTTCGGAAAGAGAGTCCTGAGTTGTCCAACTGATCTTGTTGGTCATTTTCTGCACCCGCTCGGCCGGCAGCGCCAACCCGTCAGCGGTGACCTGTTTCCAGACCCCGGGAAATCTCTCTATGGAGCAGATGATCAGGTTGAAGGCCAGTAAAAAGAGCAGCGCCAAAAACCACCACGAGTTGTACATGTCCGGAATATCCAGAACGGCAAAAATCTGGGCTGCCTTGGGACCATAATTGGAGATATAGAACTCGGCTGCTTCTTTCTGGGGGATGAGCGTTCCGATAATTGAGGTAACGGCAATGAGAAAGAGAATGACAAGAGCGAGTTTTACGGAGGCAAAGAATTGCCAGATCGAATTGTTTTTTTGCATAGTTGTGCTTACATAATAACGATTATCAAAACCAGGCTATTTGCTACCATGTGGTGCCTGGGGGCGCAAGTTAAATGATCACCACGGTCACAAATAGCAGCAGCAAAGGTAAACGGTTTAAGCAATCTTTGAAAGAAATATCTTAAATAGCCGGGTTTTAGGTGAACACGGTTATGGTGCCGGCTGCGCGGGCAGCGGCGGAAGATTTAATTAGAAACTCAGGATGCAGCCATGGATTTTGTCAAAGCAGCCACACTCGATGAGTTTGCCGATATATCGCACAAAGTGATCAAGTTGATTGGCCGACCTGTAGGCATCATCAAACGGCAAGACGGCACCTTTTTCGGGATCGAAGCATCTTGCAAGCACCAGGGAGCTGATCTCCTTGCCGATTATCGCGGAGGAGGGATCGCAGTGTGCCCCAGGCATAAATGGGAGTACGATCTGGAGACCGGCAGATGCATCAACCACGACTCGCTGCCGCTGAAAAAATATGAGGTAAAAATCGAAGGCAGCGACGTGCTCGTAGCCATGCTGCCGAAAGCAGAGGAAGAGCCGCTGGATATAGATTTTGACCGGCTGAAATAGTTCCCAGCCAAAAACCACACAGGTAAGGTCCAGACTTGAGGTGGAGGAGTTGTTCAGGACTCCGCGATAAAATGGTTGAAACCTGTTCAGAAAAAGAGTAAAAGACCATGTTCTGTCAAGGTATTGTGATTACTATCGAGAATGATAGCCCCAGCCTCACCGGCAGCACGGGCTTGTGATAAGGAACTCAGGAGAAGAAAATGGCCAAGGTATGTCAGATTTGCGGTAAGGGACCCGTTACCGGTAACAATGTTTCCCATGCGCATAACAAAACGAGAAGGCGCTGGCTTCCCAACCTGAAGCGAGTCCGTATGGTTACCGACTCCGGCGGAGTAAAAAAAGCACGGGTCTGCACCCGCTGCATCCGCTCAGGGGCCGTCGTTAAACCGGCCTGATAGATTTACTCAACAGTTCAGGTACCATGGCGGGACGGGGCACCCCTCTCGCCATTCGTTTTTTCGGGACTCATGATCATTGTCGTCTTACCCAAGCTCCGTGTTGGTCTAACCTTTGCTCCTCAGACACAAGCGTAGGCTGTGGTAAAATCTCATCCCAGCTTGATATCTCAAGAATATCGAAGACTTACAAGGCACCATTAAGAGGTTTGTCATGTCCGATCAGGAAATGGAATTTCTCCCCTACGAAGAAGCTCTCAAGATAGTCGCCGCCATCCAGGAAGAAGAGGATATCCATCAGGAAAACAGGCGTATTCTTACTGTCTATAACTATGAGGACAGGGAAATCTGCTGGTTTGACTTCGACGAAGTTATGGAGGCAGTGGGTGAGGTCGAGGCAGGAGAACGCAAAGAGACCGTGCAGAATTATATCTTGAGCCGTATCCCCACCTGGGCAAGGGAAATTTAGACTGCGGGGCTTGGGCACAGTACCTATGGTGTCCCCCTCGCTCTGCACTCCCGCCCCGACCTTAATCTTCTGAAGTCAGCCAGTCCCCCAGCTTTTCAGGGACAATCTTGCCAGAGCCTGCGGCCGCATCGACCATATTCACATATTCATAGCCGTTTTTTATCACCGATACGGGGCGGTCTGCGGACACCACGATGATAACCGTATCGGGGTGGCAGGCTGTGAATCTCAGGGCAGAGTTGTACCTGGCGCCCCGGGCCCGGTCTTCGTTGGCAATGGCCAGTCCGTCGAACAGGCAGGCAAAGCGGTGCAGCTTTCGGTCGCTGCCGATTTGCAGGGCGCCGTCCACCCTGGCCAGATCACAGGCCAGATCGAGCAGGTTGGAACGTTCGAGATCCAGGGGATGGTGAAGATTCTGACCGGCTATATGGGTGATGGGCTGATTCAGGTCCAGAACCACCGCACAGCCGAAATTTTCAGTTTCGCCATAGTGGATGATCGAGGAGATGATATGGAACAGACTGCTCCTCACCGAACTGTCCATATCATAATCGAGCAGGGCCTCCTCGACTTGAAAGAGTTTGGCCTGATGGGTCGCCGAAGAATAGGCCCCGTCGGCAAAGCTGCATATGGATTGATCGTTGATCCTCAGAAAGCCGTAAAGCCCCTGGAAGTCTGCGGTCAAATGAAAACGGTCTATACGCCCCCTGGCGATTCCCAGAATCTGACTGCCGTCTGAAACGAGGCGGTTGCGCGATTTCTGCACAGCCTGCAGCAGTTTCCTGACATGCTTGTGGTTGTCGAGCTGGGGCTGTTCCGCTTCATGGAAACGGGCCAGAAAATCGATGGAGTCGATATGCTCGGGCAGGATGAAGGCAAGTTCGCCGTGGGGGGATTGCAGCTCCTCTCTTGTTCTGGAGATGGCGAGGATACCACCAAGTATCTGGTAGATGGAAAAGGTGTTTTGCCCGCTATGGGCGCCTGCGATTTCAAGCTCATGCACGATATGATCGTGTACCGCATGGGTGGCATACTCCCGCAGAAACCTGCCTGAAATACCAGAGTAGAGTTCCCGTTCGTTGGCCACATCATGGGAGAATCTCAGGGCCGCATGTTCCAGCCAGCGCTGGGTCGGGCCGGTGGAGAGTATTTCAGGATGGTGGTCGGTGAACCACATCTGATAGGGGACAGGTCCCGACTGGCCACCGACGCAAATGATGCCGTCCAGTTCCAGGTCATCGACCCGGTCGATATCGCTGTAGGGCTTGTCCAGGAGGTGGTGCCTGATCGGCAGCGGCCTGTCGTGCTCGTCAAAAAAGGCCGCCCGAATCTTGGTTTCATGGCCCCTCAGCAAACCGGCGGGATCGCAGATGCAGTATTCAGCGTCCACCGAGAGACGGTAGATCACCCCCACCCGGCTTGGACCGGAAAACCTGGTCAGACCGTCCTGCAAACCGATGAGGATTTCGCTGACCACCTGATTGGTGAAATGGTTATCTGGCAGACGCGTATTCATTGGCACTATTATACGCGCTTGGAGAGGTGACAGGCAAGGCAACAATGGGATGAAGGGGAAAGATGAGGGGGAAAGATGAGGGGGAAGATAAGTGAAAACGCAAAAACGTACCACGTAATTCGAATTACTAATTACGTGATACGTCCTCTATTGCACGTAAATCGAGTTTCTCTCAGTACTGATACCTCACCCGCTGATCGTAGTAGTTGGCTGCTGCTGGAGGGATGCTGTTAACACTGTGTTGCGGGGGGACATTGTTTCTGTACTCGTAGCGATATCCGGCTGCCTTTTCTGGCAGAGGCTCCGCGAGAATCCAGCCCTCGGGAGTCGGACAGGCTGTGGTTAAGATTTTTTCAGGAGCGCCGTGGACCGTACCTAAGATTTCAACTTCTCGGCAGGAGGTCGCGGGGGCGCGGTAACTGGAAACGGGTCGATAGTCGTAACCATAGCTGGATGGCAGCGGCCTATAGCCTGGATCATACCTGGGCTCATAGCGCGGCTGATACCCCGCCTCGCGATAGTGCACACTGTTTTGATCCATTTCATTGCCGACCATATAACCGACCAATGTGCCCAGGGTGGTACAGATCAAGGTGGATTGGGTGTTGCGGCCAATGGCTTGTCCGGCCAACGCTCCGCCTCCCGCACCGAGGAGCAATCCCTGTATTCCTTTGTTGATTCTAAGATACTGGTCTGCCTGGGCGGTAGCTGCAATGGAAATGATTGCGACTGCGAATAGTATAATCTTTTTCATGACGGTCCTCCTTTAGGATTGGTTTTGTACTGCTTTGTTTTCTTTGTAGGTCGAAAAGGAGGGATTTTCTAGGCGATATCAGGCGATGTCGGCTCCATGTCGGGTCTACCAAACATCTGCAGGAAAGGTTTTAAGTTATCGAAATATTATAGATAAGCATGTGTGGTTACTTTCTAAAGAGACGGATTGACTGGGTGGAATCCGGACCCGATTCAATACCTATGGAGACGTTGGCGGGAGTCGAATCAGCTCGGAAGGGAATCAGCGTTTCTTGGCCTCGATCCTAATCAGGCTTCCCCCTCCCGGCGGACGGAATAACACCTCCGCCGAAACACTTGATAATTTCATAGGGGGGGAAGTAGTTACCGAAAACCGCAGTGTTCCCGGGCGGGGGTGTTTAACCAGCCACTTGATATGCGCTTTCTTGGAATCAACTTTGGCTGCCGGGGGTGAGGTCGCTGCAATCTTGGTCTGCGCTGGCAGCTTGATGCTGGCAATCAGGCTGGTGGGTGGTGGTGAGGGCACCGAAACTTCCAGTCTGAGGCTCTGACCGTCCTGCTGCAGCGTGGCCGCAGCCTGTCCGGCGATGGACTGGGCTGCCATGGCAAGAAACAGCAAGGAAACAAGAAATGGGAGCAGAAGCAGTGGTCTGGGATATGGTGTTGTGTGATTCATGACCGACTTGTATTGATTATTCTAAAATGGAAAACTGTTGTTGCTCGGGGTGCCAGAGGTACCCGTCTCCCAGCCACATCTCTTCGAGCAGGTCGAGATCTAGCTGTGCAGAATTATCGTTGGCGAGAAGATCGTACACTTCAAGAATCTCCTCATCGCTGATTCTGTTGTCCCCATCACTATCTGCCCAGTGATGAACGCCCGCCCTGGAACTGTTTGTACCCCTTATTTCTATCGCTTCGCCGCCGTGTCCATCGCGGACGTTTCCAGAAAATGAAAGGGTGCCATGGAAAGAGGCGTCGGTGATAATGGTGTAGTAGAAGAGGCTGGAGCCGGTAATTTTGGTCAGCCATCTGAGTGTTCCATCCTGCTTCCGGGCTGAAGGTGGAAACGAGGCTTCGAGGGTGGCGCCGGGAGGCAGCTCTTCCTTGAGAATGATGGATACTGCTTCCGGGGATGGATTTGCGACTTTCAGAAAGACCGGAAGCGGCCTGCCGGGGATGAAATGCGGCGAGACGATGCGGGTAACCGCTGTCAGGGAGGCTGTTGCCGGAGGCGTCAGGTAGTGAACTAGTGCCCAGGCTGTGCCCAGCAGGGCGAAAAGGATAATGAGAGTGCCCAGGTGGCCCGGTTTTTTTGACCAGGCAGAAGACTCCGGAGTCTTTTCCGCTGCTGGGCCGGAGGTGCCTGCTCCGGCGTCGTCACGTGTCGGCGGGGTGGTCTCTCCGGAATCGAGTATTTCACTGAGATCCACCTCGAGCGCTTCGGCAAGCTTGAGCCCGTTTTCCTTTTTTATGGACGGGTATCTCTTATTCTCCCAGCGGGACACGGTATCGGTGGTTACCTCGACCACGGTGGCGACATAGAGCTGGGTGAGCCCTTTCTGCTCGCGCAGGGCCCTGACCCTGGCTCCGTCGATCTTGACCATGGCTGGTCCGGCTGGAAAAAGGTCCTCACTCATGACCTATATCTTACCAGAATGAGAGGTTTTGGCCATCACCTAGCGTGTATCCGGCAGGGGCCTCACTGGTGGGCTGGAAAATGCAGACCAGCAGCAGATATCGGGTAGATGTCTGTAGATGTCGGCTGCCGTTTATCTCGCCTTTCTCCTATTCTAGTAGACAAGAAGTTAATTCAACAAGCACAGCAGAGGAGGATGTCATGAATAAGATAAGCAGTGCTCTGATTATTGTCGTTTGTCTGGTCCTTGCGGGTGTGGGCCGCGTGTCAGCCGCGAGCAATAAATGTCGGGTCGTCGAGGTGGAGGATAAAAGACTGGTGCTCGAGTGTGAACGTGATGCCTCGCGCTTCAATGTCGATGATCAGGTGAAAATCAAAACGGTCCGCAAAGGTGCGGCGGTCGAAGGCTGCTGATCACCAGTCGAAGCGAATGGTGTTGTCCAAGGGCTCGACCTTGACCGGCTTGACCTGAACCTGGGTTCCCGGTTCTGGCGGTGGGATGCGGGTGGCCTGCAGGTCGATGTCCATGAGAGTGTCGAGCAATATGAGGTTGACGCGTTTATAACCGCTTTCAATGACCATCGCCTCGAGGTAGGAGTTCTTTCTCTCCTCAAGATATTTGAGCAGCCAGTAGCGATGACGCTGCTGCTTGACGTTGTTGGCGGTGGCGAGGGTACGATTGATCACGGAGGTGAAGTCCTTGCACATCTCCAGAGTGAAGCAGAGGCTTTTTCGCCGCACCAGATTGTTGATCTGGTGCTGCATTACGAGATCGAGCAGTCTTCTGATCGGCGAGGTGACCGTGGTATAAAAACTGACCCCAAGTCCGCTGTGGGGCTTAGCCTCGGTTGACAATTCACTGCGCGGCAGATTCTTTCGCTGCAGGCTGTTGAGATAGAGATCATCGTCGTCGCCGTGGACCACCCGCCTGGTGATTTTGCCCTGCGACCTGAAAAGGCCGGGGGACATGCGGTCGGAGACGAAGCGGGCAGCCTCCGTATTGGCGAGAATCATCATCTCGGAGATAATCGTTCTGGCCGGGGTGTCGGTTTTTCCAAGCGAGACGCTCACCCGGGTATTGTTCTCTATGTGGATATTCACGTCCGGGAAAGGCAGCAGCAGGGCTCCGGCCTGGACACGCCGGTCGCGCAGCTTTTTGCGCATGGTGTTGAGAATCTTCAGTTCCGGATCCGAATTGATCATCCGGTCGGCGTCCTCGTAGGTCAGCCGTCTGGCGACGCGGATGATCGAGGGCATGATCCTCACCCGCAGCACTTCCGCTTCGGGAGACAACAGAATCATATGGCTGTAAGCCGCCCTGATCTCACCTTGAATGAGGCTGCACATTCCCTGGGATATGTGGCGCGGCAGCATGGGGATCTGGCCTTCGGGGAAGTAAATGGAAGTCCCCCGGTTCATGGCTTCCTGAAAGAGCGAATCGCCGGGCCGCACATAGTGAGCCACATCGGAGATGTGGATGCCGATCAGGTAGTTGTCGTCCTGCTCCTGTACCGTAAG
The DNA here is from genome assembly GCA_037387205.1 of Desulfofustis sp. GTDB lineage: Bacteria > Desulfobacterota > Desulfobulbia > Desulfobulbales > Desulfocapsaceae > JABDQA01. The sequence goes on along the minus strand of JARRLH010000115.1, from coordinate 10,316 downwards.
CGCATCGTCAAAATCGAGGGTGGTGGCCCCGTCGATGGTCAGCGGTTTCAAATGAGTGAGATCGTGCCGGTCCGGGTCGTCGAACAGCGAGGCGTTGCCGCACTGGAGAATGGCTTCCGCCCGGTGTCTCGCTTGAGTCGAAAAAGACACCGGCAGGTCGGCTCGCAGCAGCGGCAAATTCTCATTGACATTCCAGACGCCGGCTTTGACACAGAGGTGGTAAATGTCGTGGGGCCTGGTGCATCCCGACTGTTTCAATATCTTTCTGGCCAGGTCAGCTTCCTGGGCCTCGGAGCCATGCAGGTAGTAGTTCTGCAGGAGGCCGATTACCTGCTCATCGAGCGGGCTGAAATCCGCTTCTTTTATCTCACCGCTGTCAATATGTCTGAGTAATTCTGAGCCCTTGTGTACCAGCTCTTCCTTCAAGGCCTCTTTTTCCAGTCTCAGGCGCAGTTGTTCGACCTTTTCCGGTGAGTGGACCTTGATTTTTCCTTCCCGGTATTTGAAAAAGAGTTTGTCGTTGAATACCGAGCGCAGGAAAGCCGAGACGATATCGTCATCGGCGGAACGCCCGAAGATGAGTTCGGCGAGAAAATCGGGATCGAAGGTGTCGGTGTTTTCGTCGCAGGTCAACTCCCACAGCATCTCCAGATCGACCCGTTCCATAAGGGAGTGGCGTTTTTCCGTGGTGCTGCGCAACAGCCTGACCAGACTGTCACGGTCGGAGTCTCCGCTGTAACTGCAGGACGAGCAATGGACAATACGGGAGACAGGCAGATTCAGCTCGCGACCGTTCTGGTTGACAAGCCGTATCCTCTTCGGCTGACTGTCGGTGACATAGCCGCAAATAAATTTCCCGTTGTCCAGATACTCAATGAGTTTACCTGAACTAACGCTGAAAAAAGACATGTAGTTGACCGAAAGCCCGCAGGCCCGGTAAAAATCCTAATGGTATTCCATCTCCTCCGGGACTGAACCATGGACCAGACCGAACCCGAAATAATTAAGTCTGGTGTAGTGGCCCTTGCCGGTCCGCCGAACGCGGGAAAATCGACTCTGCTCAACACTCTGCTGGGACAGAAGATATCAATTGTCACTCCCAAACCGCAGACTACCCGGAACCGTATCGCCGGGGTCCTCAACGGCAATGGATACCAGATCGTGCTCCTCGACACGCCAGGCCTGCACCGGTCAACCGTCCTGCTCAACAAAGAGATGGTCCAGGTGGCGCTTGACTCGCTCCAGGGCGTCGAGGCCGTGGTCTTCATGGTTGACGCTTCCCGGCCATTCACTCCTGAAATGGGCAGGGGCAGGGGGGAGGAGTACAAAGCCTACCTCGAAGAGGTAAAAAGTCCGGCCTTTCTGCTGCTCAACAAAATAGATCTGATTGATAAGAACGAGCTGCTGCCGCTCATCGATTTTTACTCGAAACTCTATCCCTTCAAGGGGGTCATGCCGGTTTCGGCCTTGACAGGAGATGGCCTCGATCATTTAGTGAAAGAACTAGTGGCCCTGATGCCGCCCGGGTTCAAATATTTCCCCGACGATGTACCCACCGACGCCACCGAGCGTTTTTTAAGCGCTGAGATCATCAGAGAAAAGGTGTTTTTACTCACTGGTCAGGAGATACCCTATTCCTCGGCAGTACTGATCGAGTCCTTCAAGGAGGATAGCCAGCGGAAGCTGGTGGAAATTCATGCCACGATCTTCCTGGAGAGGAAATCGCAGAAAGGGATCATCCTCGGCAGGCGGGGAGACAAGATAAAGCAGATTGGTACTGCGGCGCGAAAAGATATAGAGGAGATGCTGGACTGCAGGGTGGTTCTGCACCTGTGGGTGAAAATTCGCAAACAAGGGTCGCGCGCGACCAGCGGTTTCTCAAGGAACTGGGGTATTAGAAGCAGTTAGGGGAAAATACGGGGACATAAAACCCAAGGTGTCCCTTTTGGAAATTCTCATATGGATAAACCTTCATTACGGGACACCTTGGGGTTTGTGTCCCCAGTCAGGTTTTGGACCTATCGATTCTCTCGACGATCTTGCGGAAATAGACATCGTCGTGTTCGATGGATGCAGGCCGCGAGCGCTGGGCATCTATCTTTCGCATCAGCAGGTCGAGTTTTTTCATCTGTTTGACACGCTGATGACTGTCCTCGGTTTTAACGATGAGATCTTCGAGTTTCTGAATCTCTTTTCTGGTCTCCACTTCAGGCGGCACGTAGCCGCTGTTCTTGAGGATCTTGTAGGCCATTTTCAGATCGTCGGGCACAAAGGAGTCGTCGTCGAGCGGCAGCGGCCTGTTCTTCCAACCGTCGATCTTCAGGGAACCTTCCTCTATGGCCTTGGCAATTCTCTGCTCGGCTATCTGCTGAAGCGCCTTGATCATTCTTAAGCGACCTTGTATCAGTTGCTCAGCGGCACGCCCGATTCAGAGTCGTAGGAAGCGTAAAGCGCCAGACTGGTAAGTATGTCGAAGGCCGCCTGGAGCTGATTATCGCTGCTTAACCGCTGGCTTGCTTCGGCCGACAGCGCATCAGTCTGCGCTGCCTCGGGGGGGCCGTCGCCTTGGGGAGAAGTGATTCTCCAGATCCTCCTCCCTGGTCGTTCTGGAGGAGTTGGTTTTCACCGTCTCAGTCGACCCGCCGTTCTGCACTTTGACCGTGACATCGGGTGTGATTCCGGTCGCTTGGATGGAGCGTCCCAGGGGGGTGTAATAATGGGCGGTGGTCATCTTCAGTCCGGCGCCGTCGTTAAGCGGTATGATGGACTGAACCGAGCCTTTGCCGAAGGTTTTGGTGCCTACGATTACACCGCGGCGGTGGTCCTGTACGGCCCCGGCCACGATTTCAGAAGCAGACGCCGTACCTTCATTTACCAGCAGAACGAGAGGAAAGCGGCCCAAGGTATTAGTGGCCTTGGCCTCAAAGGTCAGGTCCTGGTCCTTGTTCCGGCCTCGGGTGTAGACTATTAACCCCTGTTCCAGAAATAGATCGCTGACGCTCACCGCCTGGTCAAGAAGTCCGCCGGGGTTGTTGCGCAGGTCGAGGATGATACCCTGCAACGGCGAGCTTTCCTGCAGATCGTCCAGGTGCTGCTTGAGTTCGTTGGTGGTGTTGCGCTGAAAATTTGCAATCCGCAGGTAACCGAATCCGGGTTTGAGCAGCAACGACTTTACTGAGAGCAGAGGTATCTCGCTGCGCCGCAGAGTGAAATCCCTGCTCGTTTCCCAGCCATCACGAAAAATGGACAGGGTCACCTCGGTTCCCTTGGGGCCCCGCATGATCTTCACCGCGTCGAATGGGGTCTTGCCTTTAGTGGGAACCCCGTCGATTTTCAGAATCTTGTCATGAGCCTTAATGCCGGCTTTGTCTGCCGGGGTGTCGGCGATTGGGGAAATAACGGTGATTACGCCTTCTTCCAGGGTAATCCTTATACCAATACCGGTGAACGAACCGTCTGTTTCATCGCGAAACTCGCGGTAGTTCTCAGGCTTCAGATAAGCGGAGTGGGGATCCAGGGACAGGAGCAGGCCGTTAATCGCCCCCTCGATGGCATCTTTTGCTTCAATTTCCTCGACATAATTTTCCTGGAGGATACTGAGCACGTTGGCGAAGGTCTCCAGGTAGCGGTAGGTAATCTCTTCCTGTTTGGGATCGGCCTTGCTGAATCCTGCGACCGGCAGGAGAAAGATCCAGGCCACCACCAGCGCGGCTGGTATCAGCCTGCTTCTCATGAGTACTGCTTTCATTGACTATTGTTTCAACCTGGCTGTATCCAGCCATTCCAAAGGATCGAGGTGATCGGTATCCTTCCTGAGTTCGAAATAGAGACCAGGGGTCAGCAGGGTGGCTGTTTCTCCCATTATCCCGATTTCAGTATTTCTGTCCACCCGTTGTTCTTTCTTGACGAGCAGACGTTCCATCCTTGAAGTAATAGTGTAATACTGATGGCCATGATTAACAATGACGGTATTACCGTAGCCCCTGAGATATCCGGAAAACTGAACGATCCCTTCATCCACCGCCTTCACCGTTGATCCGGGAGGCGCGTCGATGGCGATGCCCTTGGAGACTGAGCTGATACCGAGCAGGTTGGTGGTCTCCTCGTTGAAGCGGGCAATAACCTTTCCGGCCAAGGGCGGCGGATGACTGCCCTTATCGTAGAGAAAGCCCTCCTCGAGCTGTTTTTCCTCCTCTTTGAGTCCCTTCAGGCTGGCAGTCAGTCTATCGGCGGCCGCTTCCATTTCTTCCACCGCCTGCTGGTGCAGCTTCGCCTGCGTCTTAATTCTGTCGAGCAGTCGCTCTTTCTCCAGCTTCAGACCATCCAGCTTTTCCTGCTCCGCGAGGTTTTCAATCAGCAGCTCAGCCAAGATCGTCTCCTGCAGGTTCAATGAATCGATGGCCTGCTCGAGTTCAGAGATGGTGGCGCGATAAGTATCAATCATCCGCTGGTCGTATTTTATCAATGATAGGAATGAATCCTGAAAACTGAGGAGCTCCGGCAGGGTCTGATCGGAGAAGCTGATATGGATGAGGCCGAGTTCGCCAAGTTTGTAGAAGGCCTGCATACGACGCATGACGTGGGACTGAACCCCCTGCATGAGTGAGGCAGCTTGGGCCATCTCCGCTTTTTTGTCGGAGACCATTTCCTCCTGATTTGCCATTCGGGCTTCCAGGGTGTCGATTTTGTGCTTCTGTTCCACCACTCTGGTGTCGATGTCCTGCAGTTCGGTGAGCAGGGTGAGCTCGATCTTCTTGGTTTCCCTGATCTGCTCTTCCTGGAGTTTTATTCCCTCCTTCAGGCGGCCGATATTGATTGTGGTTTTCTTGATGCCTTTGTCGATCTGCTCTTTTTTCTCCTGGTGCGGGTCCTCGGGAGCGGCACCGGTGGTGTGCGGAAACTGAAGCGCCGTGCAGAGAAGCATTGCCAGCGTGCAGATAAGAATCTGCCGGGTACACTTAGATAACTGCTTATGGAGTTGATAGCGCATCAGTTTAAAATTCGGGCCCACCTGCCGATCAGGTCCTGAGATATTTTCTCATGGATGAGTAGCTTCCAGTCAGACAAAGCAGAATCGAAACAATTGCAATCATAACGATGATTGGAGGTTCAAAAAATGAGAATTCGAAAATATTGAGTATCCCGGGACCAGAAAATTTCATCTTGATCCAATAAAACAGCCCGAAAAGAGAAGTCAGCCCAAGAGTGGCCCCCAGCAGGCCTTGCAGAATGCCCTCGACCAGGACCGGGGTGCTTATGTAGCTATGGGTGGCGCCGACCAGTTTTAGAAGCTCCAGTTCCGCTTTTCTGCCGATTATCGTCAGCCTGATTTTGTAAGACACCATGAAAACCGAGGTGAGGATCAGCAGACCGGCGCTGAGCACCACGATAATGGAGACCAGCCTGGTGAAATAATAAAAGCGCTCGATCCAGTCCTGGCCATATTGCACTTTGATGGTGCCGGGCAGTTTACTGAGGTACTCCGAGAACAGTTTGACCTGGTTGAGGCTCCTGAGGTTCTTCAAAGGAACGACCTCGATGGAGGGCGGCAGAAAATCTTCCGGCATATCCTCGAGTACGTCCTGGTCCTCGCCGAGTTGGGTTTTGAAACGTTCGAAGGCTTCAGCCCGGGACACGAAGTGAATCTCCTCGACTTCGTCGAAAGCGAGGATCTTTCGGCGCAGTTGTTCCTGCAATTCGGGAATCGGCTCCTCCTCGAGATAAACGATCAGCCGCAGGTCATAGCCGAGCTTGTCGCCGATGTTCAACATGTTGAGATAGACCAGATAGAAAAAGGCGAAGATGAAGACAGAAAGACTGACGGTCAGCAGGGTCATGATTTGTGACAACCAGGTCTGCCGAAAATTTCTGAATACTTGACGAAGAACCGCAAAAACAAAGCTCATTGCATCACCCCGTCGCGGAGCTGGTGCATCTGTCCGCCGCGCAGCTCCAGCAGCCGGTGGTCTACATCCCTGTAGATGGTGTGATCGTGGGTGGCGATTAATACGGTGGCCCCTGAATTGTTGAGGCCGCTGAGCATGTCCATCACCCGTCCCGTGGTGGTGGCGTCGAGGTTGCCGGTGGGTTCGTCCACGAGAATCAGTTTCGGTGAATTAGCCACCGCCCGGGCGATTGCCACACGCTGCTGCTCACCGCGGGAGAGATCGCCGGTCATGGAGGAATGCTTGTCGGTGAGGTCCAGCTCTCCCAGCAGTTCTTTCACTCTCTTTTTAATAGCCTGGGGTTTGCGGTAGGAGACTTCCATGGCAATGGAGATGTTTTGGGCCACGGTGCGGTCGGTCAACAATTTAAAATCCTGATAGGCGACGCCGATCTGCTGACGGAGATAAGACAGGCTCCTGCCCCGTATCTTTCTGATATCGCTTCCGTCGATCTCAACCAGTCCTCTGGTCGGCAGCTCCATTTTACACAGCAGTTTCAGCAAGGTAGTTTTGCCGGCTCCGCTGCGCCCGGTAATGAATACCATTTCGCCGCTTCTGATCGAGATGGAGACCTCTTTCAGGGCCTGTATATTGGGGTGATAGGTCTTGCTGACTTTGATAAGTTCGACCATCGCGTTGGTGGATTGATCACTCATAAAAACCTTTTGCGAGCATGGAAGGAAAGGGTGAGCTTCTTCAAGACCAGCCAATTGTAATAAAGCTCACTACTTGTGTCAAATTGAAAGGATAGGCACCGAGCCGGCTGCGGACGCTGACGGAGAATCCCGGTGTTGCCGAGAATAGTCTTGTATCTTGCAGTGTTGGTGTTATTATTGTCTGTTGCGGTTTTGTTGCTATAACTGCTGCACGCACCCACGATTTCTCACTAACGTGTCATGCAAGATAACAATATCATTTAAGATTTTAGAAATCCTCGGAATTTCGCGCAGTATTACCTGATAAAAGGAGATAATCATGGATTACAGGGCGACGCTTAACCTGCCCAAAACCTCGTTCAAGATGAAGGCCAACCTTACCCAGAACGAGCCGGCGGTGCTCAAGAAATGGGAGCACGGGGATCTCTATCATAAAATCCAGCGGCATGGAGAAGGCCGACCGCTCTTCGTACTTCACGACGGACCGCCCTATGCCAACGGAAACATTCACCTGGGTACAGCCTTCAACAAGATTCTCAAGGATATCATCCTGCGTTCACGGCGGATGGCGGGCTTCAACGCTCCCTATATCCCCGGCTGGGACTGCCACGGGTTGCCGATTGAACACAATGTCGATAAGGAGCTTGGCGACAAGAAAAAGGGTATTCCGACCCTGTCGAAACGCAGGGCCTGCCGCACATATGCCGAGAAGTGGATCAAGACCCAGAAGAAGGAGTTCAAGCGGCTGGGAGTGATTGGTGACTGGGATAAGCCCTACCTGACCATGACCTATGACTACGAGGCAACCATTGCCAGAGAGTTCAACAAGTTCCTGCTTTCAGGCGCGGTGGTGCGCAGCAAGAAGCCGGTTTACTGGTGCTCCACCTGTGAGACCGCTCTGGCTGAAGCAGAGGTCGAATACCACGAGCACAGCTCGCCCTCGATCTATGTAAAATTCCCCGTGGTCTCTGATTTGAGCGATATCGATCCGGCCCTGAGCGGCGACCTGCAGGTGGTGATCTGGACCACCACCCCGTGGACCCTGCCGGCCAACCTGGCCATTGCCTTTCACCCCGAGTTTGAGTATGCACTGGTCGAGGCAGAGGGCGACAGGCTGATCATGGCCAAGGAACTTGTTGCCGGAGTCATGGAAGAATTCGGAGTGCAGGAGTACCGAATCGTTACCACTTTTGCGGCCGCTGCACTGGAAAACCGCATCTGCCGGCATCCTTTCATGGAACGGGACTCGCTCATGGTCCTGGCCGACTACGTCACCCTCGAGGCGGGTACAGGCTGTGTGCATACCGCTCCGGGGCATGGCGCCGACGATTACCTGACCGGCCTGCGCTACGGCCTCGATATCCTCTCGCCGGTGGATGACGAAGGTATTTTCACCAAAGATGCCGGCCCTTATGAAGGGAAAGCGATTCCTGCCGTGAACAGCGATATCTGCGGGGATCTTTCCACTTCCGGCGATCTGCTCCACCAGGACAGAATTAATCACAGCTATCCCCACTGCTGGCGCTGCAAGGAGCCCGTCATCTACAGGGCCACCCCGCAGTGGTTTATCTCCATGGAGAAAAACGGACTGCGGTCCAAGTCGCTCGAAAATATCGATAAAGTAACCTGGACACCGGGCTGGGGGAGGCAGCGCATCTATTCAATGATCGAACATCGGCCCGATTGGTGCCTGTCGAGGCAGCGTGCCTGGGGGGTGCCGATAACGGTGGTGAGCTGCAAGTCCTGCGGTGAGATCGTCAAAAGCGAAGAGCTCATCGAGAACATTGACGCCCTATTCAGTGCGGAGGGTGCCGATGCCTGGTTCAGTCGCGACATCGAGGATTTCCTGCCGGACGGGCTGCACTGTGAGAAATGCGGCGGCGGCAGCTTCTCCAGGGAAAACGATATTCTCGACGTCTGGTTCGATTCCGGAGTCAGTTATGCAGCCGTCTGCGAACAGCGGCAGGAATTGAGATCGCCGGCCGATCTCTATCTGGAAGGCAGTGACCAGCATCGCGGCTGGTTCCACAGCGCGCTGCTTACTTCGGTCGGCACTCGGGGAAGCGCACCGTATGAAGGGGTCTTGACCCATGGCTACGTGGTCGACGGACAGGGCAAGAAAATGTCCAAGTCGGTGGGTAATGTGGTGGCGCCCCAGGAGGTGATCGAAAAGTATGGCGCCGAGATTTTGCGTCTCTGGGTGGCCAGCGAGGACTACCGCGACGACGTCAAGGTCTACGATGAAATCCTGGGTCAGGTGACCGATGCCTATCGTAAAATCAGAAACACCATCAGGTATTTTCTCGGCAACCTGAGCGATTTCGACCCGGGCGTCGACAGCGTCGCTTTCGCTGAGTTGGAAGTACTCGACCAATGGGCCCTGGCCCGCTTTGAGGAACTCAAAACCAAGGTCGTCAAAGCCTACGAAAAGTATGAATTCCACTCCATCTATCACGGGCTGAACTATTTCTGTACGATGACCATGAGCGCCTTTTACCTCGATATCATCAAGGATCGCCTCTATGTCTCTGGCACCGATTCGAAACTCAGGCGCTCGGCCCAGACCGCGCTTTATGAGATTGGTGAAGGGCTGCTGCAGCTTATGTCGCCGATTCTCTGCTTCACCGCTTCCGAGGCCTGGGATGCGCTAAAGGGACGCGACAATAAAGCAGATCTCAACGGGTCGATTTTTTTCACCGATTTTCCTGCTCAGAATGATTCCTATGTGCTCGATGAAGCAACCGAGAGGCAGTGGGTGGAACTCATCAAAGTGCGGTCAGAGATCACCAAGGCCCTGGAAAAAGCCCGAGCCGACAAAATCATCGGCCATCCACTGGAAGCCCAGGTGCTGGTTTGTGCCACGGGGCCGCTTGGCGAATTCGTGGCCGCCCAGGAACAGATGCTCAAGGAATTGTCCATCGTCTCCGAACTCAAGGTAGTCGAGCCGCAGGGATTCGGCGATCTTGAACCCTTGCAGAGCGAGGAGGTGGAGGGGCTTTTGATCGGTGTTCTGGCGGCTCCAGGGGAAAAATGTGAACGCTGCTGGATCCGCTCTGATACGGTGGGACAGATGCAGGGCCATCCGACGATCTGCAGCCGCTGTTTTGCGGTGGTCGATTCGCTGAATCCCTAGACCCCCAGGTCACGTGCGACTCTATTTTATCATTCTGCTGGCGCTGCTGGGGCTTGATCAGCTGAGCAAACTCCTGGTGGTAGCCAGCCTCAATCTCTACGAGGTTCGTCCGCTTGTCCCGGGCTTTTTCAATCTGGTCCACGTGACCAACAAAGGGGCCGCCTTTTCCATGTTCGCCTCGGTCGATTCCCCCCTGCGGCACTATTTCTTTGTGGCGGTCAACAGCGCCGCCTTTCTGGGACTCACCATCGCGGCCTGGAAAATGAGCGCGCAGCACCTTCTTTACCGGGTCTCTTTTGCTATGATCGCTGCCGGGGCGCTCGGCAATCTCAGTGACCGGCTGCGCTTCGGCGCGGTAATCGATTTTCTCGATTTCTACGTCGGCACCTACCACTGGCCGGCGTTTAACGTGGCTGACTCGGCGATCTGCGTGGGGGTGGTTGTGCTGCTGGTGATGAATATCATGGAAATGAAAAACGAAAAACGCAGGAGCAAGGCATGAAATTAGCTGTGTTGTTTCCGGGACAGGGGTCCCAATATATCGGTATGGGGAGGGAGTTCATGGACTCCTCTGATGAATGC
>JARRLH010000114.1:0-11476 GCA_037387205.1 Desulfofustis sp. | reverse complement strand
GTTTCTGCGGGGCAGAAATATGGACTATGTGCGAGCGGCCCAGGCACTGGGGGTAAGCAATGCGGTAATCATGTACCGGCACCTGCTGCCCAACGGCATGACCCCGGTGGTGACTTTTCTGCCGTTCAGGAAGTCAGCCTCCATTCTGGCGCTCACCAGTCTTGACTTACTCGGCCTCGGAGTGCCTCCTACAACACCCAGTCTAGGGGAGCTTTTGGCCCAGGGGAAAGCCAACATCGACGCCTGGTGGCTGTCGCTTTCCACATTTGCGGTACTGGTGGGCAGCCTGATCCTGCTTATTTTCATAGGTGAGGCCTTGAGAGAGGCCTTTGATCCTCGCACAATATAAGGGGGTTGGTCCTTTCGCGCCGGTCTGTGGGCGGGTCGTTTCGGGGCCGCTCCGAGCGCTGACAATGATTGACTTTCGCCTTATATATCGTATTATTTGCTGGCCTGTTCAACAGACCAATCGGTGGATCAGGCGGGGCTGCGCTGAGAGTGGTGGAGGCCCTGCGCTAGAGGGGTGAATAAAATTGATCACTACTATACTTTTGATGGAGAATTGCGATAGAATTGAATGACGTTTCGCAAAACTTTAGTGATCGTGAGGGGCAAATTGAAAAGGTTCTCAACCGGGTCATGCGTACTGCGCTTTTAATAATTTCACTCGTGCTGCTCATGGTGCTGCCCAGCCTTACGGTGCGGGCCGAAACGCCGGTGGGCGGCTTGGGCATAGAGATTGACCCCAGCACGGAAAACCCTTATCCGGATCTGCTGGGCAGCGATGAGGGCGGAACCGCGCCCGACCTGCTCGACGATGAACCCTACATTCGCTCGCCGGAGGAGCTGCTTGGTGATCCGATTTTTGAAGATGATTTTTCCTTCGAAGACCCTTCACCCGAAATCAATGATCCCCTTGAGCCTCTGAACCGGGCGATCTTCGTATTCAATGACAAGGTTTATTTCTGGGTTTTTAAACCGACCAAGAATGCTTATTCCTATATTCTGCCCGATGATATCAGGCGCAGTATCGGTAATGCGTTTGCCAATATCGCCGCACCTATCAGGTTTCTCAACAATGTGCTTCAGGGAGAATTCGAGGATGCCGGCGTGGTCTTGAGCCGTTTTGCGATCAACACCACACTCGGGGTTTTCGGATTCGGCGATCCCGCCTTCGACATGGCATATCTGGCGACCAGCAGGGTCAATCTGCTGTCGATAAGTCCCGATGTCTATGAGGAGCTCAAAAGGATTTCGCTTGATCCCTATGTGGCGGCGCGCCAGGGCTATTACGACTATCGCCGCTCCATCATCGCACCTTGACTGTCCAACACGATAATATCAATCTATGGTGAACCATGAAACGATTTGTGATAACAACCTGTATACTATTGCATCTCGCCTTCGCCGGATCGACTGCAATAGCTGACGACCACAGCCCTACGGCACAACTGCAGCCGCTTATAGATCAGCTGATTGAGGTTCTCGATGATGAAGCGCTGAAGGGAGATGCGCAGCGAGAGCCGAGAAGAAGCAAGATCATGGAGATTATTGCCAGAGGCTTTGATTTCAGGGAAATGTCGAGGCGGGTGCTGGGCAAAACCTGGGACGACCTTTCGGAGGAGCAAAGAGACTATTTTGTCTCTCAATTCACCAAATTGCTGGAAAACGTCTATATCGGCAAGCTCGAAACCTATGGCGGACAGACGGTCGATTTCGTGGCCGAGAGAATAAAAGGCAAGCGGGCCCAAGTCACGACCCTGGTGCCTTATGAAGATTCGAAGATCCCAATCCACTATATCATGCAGCGGGAACTGGATAACTGGATGGTGTATGATATCAATATCGAGGGGGTGAGCCTGGTGCGCAACTATATGGAGCAGTTCAGGACCATCTTACAAAAAGAGCAATATGACGGCTTGATTAAGATTATCGAAGAGAAAAACAGCTCTTTTGCCCAGGAAAAGAGCGCAGGTTGAAACGTCGGGCGCGGCTTTCTCCCGCGGCGACCACACCATACAGGATGTATCCGAGTTCCGAAGGCCGGGTGCTTGGCGATCCTCGTTTCGAGCCGATCGATTCGGGGAGACTGGCTGTGCAAATGCCCAGCACCTCTGACACAAGATCAGGCAGCAGCCCTTCAGCTGCGTGCTTGTTCTGTCAAGGTTTCTGACCAAGGTGGTAGAGCGAGTATCAGGTCTTGCCAACAGGACAATTTTTTTCTAGCTTTTTCCAGTTATATTAATTATTGTTGATCGTTTAGCCGCTTGTCTTTGGGAGTTTCTCCGGGTGACGGGAATAGTAGCTTGAAGATTTTATTTTCTGATCTCCAGCAGTCGGAAACGACATATCCGCTGCTCGATGATGGCTGGTTTCCGAGTGAGGAAATCACCGTGGTTGATGGCCCATCCGGACAGACAATCGCGGCTCTCGCCGGCAGCAGTGAAGCTGTGGTCAAAGGAGAGATGAGATGTACGATCCTCTCTTCCTGCGATCGCTGCTGCACGGAGGTTAAACTCAAACTTGCTGCAGATTTTGTCTATGTCTGCATGGTCGGCAGCGAGGAATATGAGCCAGGGCGCCAGGAAACTGAGTGGTGCGAAGAAGATTACAATAGACTGTACCTGAAGGAACCGGTTATTGATCTGGGTCTGTTGTACCGCGAACAAGTGTTTCTGAGTATCCCCCCGCAAATTCTTTGTGATGAGTCGTGTCGGGGATTGTGTCAGAGTTGTGGAACGGATCTGAACAAGACCAGGTGTGAGTGCGAACAGGTTGAGAAAGAATCACCGTTCGCGGTGCTGCGCCAGTTAAAAGATCGCTGAATCGGTTTTGTATAACGGAGGAAATCATGGCATTACCCAAAAGAAGACATTCACGCTCGCGAACTCGCAAGAGACGTTCTCATCACGCACTGAACCCACCTGCATTGTCCATCTGCCAGGATTGCGGTGAACCCAAAGAACCGCATAAACTCTGCGGCAGCTGCGGTAAATACAATAAATCATCCGTATACGTCATCGATTCCGAAGTATAGGGGCTCACCGTGCAGATCGCCCTGGATGCTATGGGTGGCGACCTTGGCCCACAGGAACTGATCAACGGCGCACTATTGGCTGTTGAACGGCATGACCTGAGAATTACTCTGGTCGGAGATGAACAGGTAGTGCAGAACCATCTGCAGTCCATTTCGGCCAGCAAGACGCTGCTCGATCGAATGGACATCGTTCACGCCCCCACCGTGGTTGATATGGACGAGAATCCTGTGGACGCAATTCGCAAGAAAAAGGATTCTTCAATCATGGTCGCCTTTGACCTGGTTAAATCCGGCCAAGCAACCGCCGCAGTAAGCGCGGGCAATTCGGGGGCGACCCTGGCTGCCGGGGTCAGAAAGCTGGGCCGTCTGAAAAATGTGGCCCGTCCCGGCCTGGCGTCTACTTTTCCCACCCTGAAGGGTCCGGTGGTGATCATGGATATTGGCGCCAATGTCGAGTGTCGGCCCGTGCATCTCTACCAGTTCGGGGTCATGGCCACGGCCTTTTCCAATCTCTACAATGTCGACAAACCCAGGGTCGGCCTGTTGACCATTGGCGAGGAATCGGGCAAGGGCAACACCCTCATCAAGGAAGCCTACAATCTGCTGGATCGAAGCAGCCTTAACTTTATTGGCAATGTGGAGGGAAGGGACGTATTTCAGGGCGATGTCGACGTGGTCGTCTGCGACGGATTTGTCGGTAATATAGTCTTGAAGATCAGTGAAGGGCTGGCTGAGGCGACCATGAAAATGCTGCGCGAGGAAATCTTGAAATCGATGCTGGCCAAAGTCGGTTATTTCCTCGCCCGTCCGGCCTTTAACAAGTTCAAGAGACGCGTCGACTATGCCGAATATGGGGGCGCCCCGTTGCTGGGCATAAAAGGTATAGGCATCGTCTGCCATGGCAAGTCCAGTGCCCTGGCAATAAAAAATGCAATAATCGGTGCCGCTGAAATGGATCGCTTGAAACTCAACGATGTCATCGCCGGTGATCTCGCCAAAGGCGTCGACGCCGTTACTGCAGGTATATAATGGGAACGATCATTCTTGGCACAGGCTCGTGTCTGCCCAGTCGGGTGATGTCCAACGTCGAGCTTGAATCCATCGTCGACACCAGTGATGAGTGGATTAGAACCAGAACCGGAATAGAAAACCGGCGCATTGGCGGAACCGGCGAAAAGACCTACCAATTAGCTGCGTCGGCTGCCCGCAATGCACTTGAGATGGCACAGGTGGACGCTGAAGAAATCAAGCTTCTGGTGGTCGGCACTGTGAGCTCCCACATGCTCATGCCTTCCTGCGCCTGTTATGTGCAAAATGAAATCGGCGCCGCAAGCGCCTTTGCCTATGATCTCAATGCCGCCTGCTGCGGTTTTCTCTATGGACTCGATGCAGGTGACCGTTATGTGCGCACGGACACCCAGTCCAAGGTTCTGATCATCGGGGCGGAAACCCTCTCCTCCCGGGTTAACTGGCAGGATAGAAACACCTGTATCCTGTTCGGTGACGGGGCCGGTGCGGCTGTACTCGGCCACAGCGACAACTCAGAGAGAAAAATAATAGGCACCAACCATCGCTCCGACGGCGGCCTCTGGGATCTGCTTTACATGCACAATGCTCCAAGCCAGAATCCAGACCTGCTGGTTGAAGACAATCCCGGAGCCCACATTATCATGGAGGGCAGAGAAATTTTCAAGCATGCGGTGAAGGCAATGGAGGAAGCAATTTTCGGCCTGTTTAAAAAAACGGGGCTGAGTATCGACGATGTCGATGTGATGATTCCCCATCAGGCCAATTTCCGGATTTTGAATAAGTTACTGGAGCGGTTGGAGATACCGCCGGAAAAAGTTGTGCTCAACGTCATGCACTACGGCAACACCTCGGCCGCCTCGATCCCGATTGCACTGGATGAAGCCAACCGGGCAGGAAGGATAGAACCTGGCAGCACGGTTCTGTTCTGTTCGTTTGGAGGTGGATTAACATGGGGAGCAACCCTTCTTAGCTGGTAAACAGGAGAACAGAGATGGACCGTTTTCTCACCGAAGAACAGCAGATGATCGTCGATATCGCCAGACAGATAACCGACGAACTGATTATTCCACAGCGGGCCGAGCTTGATGAAAAGCATGAGTTTCCGCGCCAGATATTGAAAGCCATGGCCCAGGCCGATCTTTTCGGCCTGCCGATTCCCGAAGCTTACGGCGGGTTTGGGGGCAGTTGCCTGGACATCAGCCTGGCACTGGAGGAATTCGGCCGCGGCTGCATCGGTGTTGGAACCGCGTTTGCCGCCAGCGCACTGGGGGCTTATCCGATTATGATCGGCGGCTCGGAAGAAATGAAAGAGAAATATCTCCCCGATGTAGCCTCTGGAGAGAAATTTGCCGCCTTTGGTCTTACCGAGGCTAATGCCGGGTCCGATGCCTCGGGTATCCAGACCACTGCTGTGCTGGACGGCGAAGAGTGGGTGTTGAATGGCACCAAGCAGTGGATCACCAACGGAGGAGAAGCGCAGATATACACTGTGGTGGCGATGACCGACAAGAGCAGGGGGCCGCGCGGCGCCTCGATCTTCGTCGTTGAGGAAGGCGATCCCGGATTTTCCTGCGGTCTCAAAGAAAAGAAGATGGGTATCCGTACCTCATCGACCACCGAGCTGATTTTCAAAGATTGCCGAATTCCTGCCGACCGAATTGTGGGCCGCAAGGGCACCGGATTCATCACGGTTATGAAGACGCTGGACTCAAGTCGACCGGGTATCGCCGCCTTAGGCGTCGGGTTGGCTCAGGGCGCTCTCGACATGGCCGTCACCTACGCCAAACAGAGGGAACAGTTCGGCAAGCCGATCATCAGCTTCCAGGCAGTTCAGCATATGCTGGCCGATATGGCCACCCAGCTGGAGGCCGCCAGGGCGCTCACTTATGCTGCCGCCAGGCACATCGATGCCCATCCCAAGGATATGTCCAAGGCCTCGTCCATGTGCAAGGTCTATGCCACCGATGTGGCACTGAAAGTAGCCACGGACGCGGTGCAGGTCATGGGTGGCTATGGTTATATGTGTGAGTATCCGGCCGAAAAGATGATGCGCGACGCCAAAATCCTGCAGATCTATGAAGGCACCAACCAGGTGCAGCGCAATGTCATCGGCCAGGAGCTGAACAAGGAATACAACCGCTAAAGGCTCGAAGTGATTCGACAGGCAGCCGCTCTAGCTGCCTGCACTCCGATTTTCTTCAGCGAGACAAAGGTTGCAGATGAAAATAATTGTATGCATCAAGCAGGTACCCGATGCCAAGGATGTCCGGCTCGACCCAGAGACCAACACCCTGGCTCGGGAGGGGGTTGAGTCGATCATGAACCCCTATGATCAGCATGCCCTTGAAGCCGGGGTCGGCCTGAAGGAAACCGTCGGCGGCGAGGTGACGGTGATCAGCATGGGCCCTCCCCAGGCTGAAGAGGTGCTGCGCCAGGCCATCGCCTGCGGGGCTGATAACGGTGTACTGGTGTCGGATCGAAGCTTTGCCGGGGCTGATACCTGGGCCACCTCCTACACTCTGGCCAAAGCGATCACCACCCTGGGCGACTACGACATGATCATCTGCGGCAAACAGGCAATTGACGGAGATACGGCCCAGGTGGGTCCGGGGCTGGCGATGCGGCTTGGCATCCCTTATGCGACTTGCATTCAGAAGATACGCACGGCCGAGAACTCGGCCATTGTCATGGAACGGATGATGGACGACGGCTATGATGTGCTCAGATCGGGGTTTCCTCTGTTGATCAGCGTGGTCAAAGACATTAACCAGCCGCGCGTACCCTCATTGAAAGGCAAAATGAAGGCCAAGAAGGCAGAGATCAGGGTCCTCAGTGCCGACGATATAGGGGCCGACCCCGCCTGTATCGGTCTTCCCGGTTCCCCTACCCAGGTCGTCAAAGTCTTTCCCCCGGAGCCGCGCGGGGAACAAGCCGTCTTAACCGGCACTGTCGAGGAGCAGGTCGAGCAGTTGGTCGATAGACTCAAGCCCTATCTGGTTTAACAGGAAGTTACTATGCTACGTATTGATGAAAAGCTCTGCATAGGGTGCGGCATTTGTGAAGAACAATGTCCATTTGGGGCCATCGAAGTAGTTGACGGTCTTGCCGTGGTCGGAGAAAGCTGCAATCTCTGTGGAGCTTGTGTCGAGGCCTGCGATGTTGAAGCCATGGCGATCGACGACAGCGGTGCCAGAAAAGTACAAGATGATCTCGAATCCTATAAAGGGATCTGGGTTTTCTGCGAGTTTGTCAGTGGGCAGCTGGCAACGGTTGCCACTGAGCTGCTCGGTATCGGCCGGACCTTGGCGGACGACAGAAATGCCCTGCTCAGTGCGGTGCTAATGGGGCATCAGACAGGCGACAGCGCGGAAAGACTGATCGGTCACGGGGCCGACCTGGTCTATCGGGTGGATGATCCGGCCTTGGAGTTGTTCACCGACGATGTCTATGAGAAAATTCTCTCCGATTTGATCACCACTCATAAACCCGAGGTGGTTCTCGCCGGCGCGACGGCCATCGGCCGGTCCTTCATTCCGGGAGTGGCGACCACCGTGGATGCCGGTTTGACTGCAGATTGCACCCGGCTGGAGATCAGACAGGAAGACGGCATATTGCTGCAGACGAGACCGGCCTTTGGAGGCAACATCATGGCCACCATTGTCTGTCAGGACACCCGACCACAGATGGCCACCGTACGCCCCAAGGTGATGAAGGAACTGCCATTTGACGCCGGGCGGAGCGGTGAAATTATCGATATCACCCCCTCTGCGGAGCAGCTCACCAGCCGCATTGAGGTGCTCGAGTCGGTCAGTGAACAGCAGAGCAAAGTGAATATCCAGGAGTCTGACATCCTGGTCTCCGGGGGCAGGGGACTTGAAAACGAAAAAGGTTTCAAACTGCTCGCCAAGCTCGCTGAAGCATTGGGGGCTAAGGTCTCGGCCTCGAGAGCGGTGGTCGATGCCGGCTGGATTCCTTATCCCCACCAGGTGGGCCAGACAGGGAAGACCGTAGCGCCGAAGCTCTATATCGCCTGTGGCATTTCCGGTGCAATCCAGCATGTGGCCGGCATGCAGTCTTCGGAGACCATCGTGGCCATTAACCGGGATGCTGATGCACCGATTTTCAAAGTGGCCGATTTCGGTGTGGTGGGTGACCTCTATGAAGTCATACCCAAACTAATCGATAAGATAGAGGAGAAACGCGGCCAATGACAGATCAGGGGAAAATCGCCGTCGTTACCGGCGGCAGCAGGGGAATAGGCAGGGCCATAAGTGCCCGATTGGGGAGCATGGGCTGCTTTGTCTGGGTGAATTACGTGAGTCGTCCTGAAGCTGCACAAGAAACCGTCGATTTGATCAGAGAAGCGGGTGGTCAGGGGCAGGTCGTACAGTTCGACGTAGCCGATTTCGATCAGGTGCAGGGCGCCTTCAAGTCGATTGTTGCCGAGAGCGGCTCCATCGATATATTGATAAACAACGCCGGCATCACCAGGGACGGGCTGGTGGCCAGGATGAAGGAAACAGACTGGGACGCCGTTGTCGATACCAACCTCAAGGGGGTTTTCAGTTGTGCCAAGGCGGCAGTGAAACCGATGCTGAAGAACCGCTGGGGGCGTATCGTCAATATAAGCTCAATAGTAGGTTTTTCAGGCAACGGCGGTCAGGTAAATTACGCGGCTGCCAAGGCTGGCATGGTTGGGCTGAGCAAATCGCTGGCCCGGGAATTCGCCTCCAGAAAAATTACGGTCAATTGTGTTGCTCCTGGCTATATAGTCACCGAGATGACCGAGGAACTCGATGAGGCCGTCAAGCAGAAGATGCTCGGCGAAATACCCCTGGGAGCCCTGGGCGAGGCCGATGACGTGGCCGCTGCCGTTGCCTATCTGGTGAGTGATCAGGCAGGCTATGTGACTGGTCAGACTATCCACGTCAATGGCGGGATGTACATGTAGGGTGGATGTAAGTCACTGGTGAGCCCAAGTGGCTGCACCAGGGACAATCGCTCACTCAGTGGCCCTATGGAGCGCTTTTTTCCGAGCAATGTCAAGAGCGCCTGGTGCACGGCTTGATTTTTCAAACCGGTCGGCAGTGCTTATAGTGGGGGGCGAAAACTCCAATCACCTGCCTAGTCGCTAAATTGTAGTTGCAAATTTGACGTAATTATTAAAGATTGCATCATTTAACCTTTGAGAGAACGAATCTCATAACAACCAGGCGCGGACAGCCGTGCTTCGTAAGAACCATCATCAAGGAGAAGAAAAATGGCTATAAATCAGGAAATGGTAGATATTATTGTTGAGCAGCTGAGCGTTGAAAAAGACAAGGTTGTATCAGAAGCTTCTTTTGTCGATGATCTGGGTGCCGATTCCCTCGATCTGGTCGAGCTCATCATGGCCATGGAAGAGAAGTTCGATATTGAAATCCCCGATGAAGACGCCGAAAAAATAGTTACCGTCCAAGACGCCGTTGACTACGTTGATAAAATCAAGTAAGCGCCCTCGGCTGTGATCGCGAATTAGAATCATTCCCAAGGAAACATCAATGGCTAGCCGAAGAGTAGTAATAACCGGGACAGGACTGGTGACTCCTCTTGGCACCGGAGTTGCCAAGACCTGGAGAAACATCTGTGAGGGTGCCAGCGGGGTGGACCGTATCACTCGCTATGATGCAACAGATGATCCTGTCCAGATAGCTGCTGAAGTAAAGGACTTTCAGGCTGAAGATCACTTCGACAAAAAAGCGGCGAAACTCTTGCAGAGAGCGGGCTTGAAATAACCGCTGAGAATTGCGGCCGGGTCGGGGTTATCACGGGCTGCGGGATGGGAGGATTGCCGACCATAACCGAGCAGCACGAAATCTTTCTAAAGAAAGGTTATAAGCGCATTTCACCGTTTTTTATCCCCTCCGCCATCCCCAATATGCCTTCGGGGCATATTTCCATGGATATTGGTACCAAAGGTCCCAACCTGACCATGACCACCGCCTGCACCGCCGGCACCCACGCCGTGGGTGAAGCTTACCGACATATCAAGTATGGCATGATTGATGTGATGATCAGCGGCGGAACCGAAGGCGTGATTTGCCCTCTTGGACTTGGCGGATTTGCCGCCATGAAGGCTCTTTCCAAAAGAAACGACAGCCCTGCCGAAGCATCGCGGCCGTTCGACAAGGATAGGGACGGGTTCGTCATGTCGGAAGGAGCGGGCATCATGATTCTTGAAGAGTACGAACATGCCAGAGCAAGGGGAGCCCAGATCATTGCCGAGGTCGTGGGCTACGGCCTCAGCAGCGATGCCTACCATATCGCCGCGCCGCCGGAGGATGGGGAAGGGGCCATACGCGCCATGCAGTTTGCCCTGGAAGACGCCCGCCTCAACCCGGAAGATATAGATTATATTAACGCCCATGGAACATCCACACCGCTGAATGACCGCTGCGAAACCGGGGCCATCAAATCCGTGTTCGGGGAGCACGCCTACAAGCTGGCAATCAGTTCTACCAAATCTATGGTTGGCCATATGCTGGGCGCTGCCGGCGGCATCGAGGCGGTGTTTCTGGCACTGAGTATAAAGGACCAGATCGCCCCGCCAACTATCAACCTGGACGAGCCGAGCCCTGAATGCGATCTTGATTACGTGGCCAATCAGGCCAGAGAATTGCCCATTACTTACGGGCTTTCAAATTCTTTTGGTTTCGGCGGCACCAATGGGGTGTTGATACTCAAGCGCTTCGGTGAGTAAGGGACACTGGCCACTATGAAGATAGCAATTGGCTCTGATCATGGCGGCTTTGAACTCAAGCAGCTGCTGGTGAAAAAGCTTGCCGGCCTGGGGCATGAGGTCAACGATCTGGGTTGTGGTTCAGCCGCGGCCGTCGACTATCCTGACTTTGCCGAGCAGGTGTGCGCTCAGGTGCTCGATGCCACGGTCGAATGCGGCATTCTGGTATGCGGCACCGGGCTGGGCATGTCGATGGCGGCAAACAAGTATAGAGGCATACGCGCAGCCGTGTGCCACAACGAATATACCGCCCGGATGAGCCGGGCGCACAATAATGCCAACGTACTCTGCCTGGGAGACCGGGTATTGGGCAAGGGGTTGGCCGAGGGTATCGTCGAAGTCTGGCTCACCACCTCGTTTACGGGAGGGCGCCACCAGCAGCGAATAGACAAGTTCAGCGGGTGAGTTCTGCTTTTACATAACGTTTCTGCAACCGGTATCGCCAAAGCGATACCGGTTTTTTTCTGCCCAAGCCGCTTACCCCTGGCGCCGACATCGATAGGTTGCTATGCTTGGATCAGTGGATTCTATTTCCTGGAGGAGCTTATGAAATGCCCCTATTGCGGTCATCTTGACAACAAGGTGATTGACAGCCGCCTCAATAAAGACTGCACTATCACCAGACGCCGCAG
>JARRLH010000113.1:20038-28221 GCA_037387205.1 Desulfofustis sp. | reverse complement strand
ACACCGATCGTTGGTACTCGTCACTGTTTGATAGACACTCGGTGAGCGGCGATATTTCCGCGAAATATTGTGAATTGCCCGAGGCTGAGATTGGCAGGATCAGAGAACGCTTTCCCGACCTCAGAATTATCATCACATTGCGCGATCCGGTCGAGAGAGAGTGGTCGAGAGCGAAGATGAACCTCTGCAAGAGAACAGGGCGCAGCGTGGAGGAAGTAGGAGAGGTGGAATTTATCAATGAGTTCAATGACCCGCCTCAGAAACAGGCCAACGATTACGTTACCCTGATTGCCAAATGGACGGCGCATTTTGGTGACTCTCGTGTGCTGGTGCTTTTTTACGACGAGTTGGTTAACGATCCAGTCGGTTACTTCAATGAACTGTGCCATTTTCTGCACATTCCAGGTCCTGATGCAGAGCATGAGAAGCAGTTGAAGGAGGTGGTATTCAAGGGGGTAAAGGGGGATTTACCCGCCAGGTATGAGAACTATTTGTTCAAGCTGCACAGGCAGAATATCATCAATCTCGCCGAGTCTAGGGCGGACAAAGAATATCCATCAAGGTGGCTGAAACGTTATGAGCAAAGTGATTAGGGTGCCGTTTTTGTAGCTGAGATAAGTTAGAAATTACACCTGTATCAATTCGCCCACGATCATGACTATCTTACAACCAGTACTGAACAGGGTGCGGTTTGCAGGACCCTGTTGGTCACACTGCCGATTATGAGACCTGCCAGATTGGTAAGCCCCCTGGAACCCATGACAATGAGGTCGCATTTCTCGATTCTGGCGATGTCAGAAATTGCCCCTGCGGCTGGTTCTTCCATAATTCTGCTTTCGGCAGGAATTCCGGCATCTCTGATACGCTGAAGATAAGGGTCGACCAGTTTTTCCGCCTCATTTATGAGCTGAGCCATCTCTTCTTCCCGAT
The DNA here is from genome assembly GCA_037387205.1 of Desulfofustis sp. Classification (GTDB taxonomy): domain Bacteria; phylum Desulfobacterota; class Desulfobulbia; order Desulfobulbales; family Desulfocapsaceae; genus JABDQA01. The sequence goes on along the minus strand of JARRLH010000113.1, from coordinate 27,291 downwards.
AGGCGTGACTCTCGATGACGGAGAACTTTCTGTGGCAGTGGACCAAAATGATCTGCCCGCCCAGGAGTCGTGCCTGCTCGATAGCGCTGTCCAGGATAAGCGAAGAATATTCAGAACCATCTATGGCCGTAAGTATCTTCTGTTGGGTCATATGGTATCCTCCGTCACGTTAAATAATGAGAAAAATCTTTTTATCTCATTATACATTCGCTGGCTGAACCGTTTCAAGACAACACCCTTATAGGCTTTCAATGACAAGGCATGGAGAGCTGTTTTTTGAAAAGGGTAGGCAACCGAACTCCGAGTTTTGCAAAAAAGAGGGCAAAGAGGCTGTAATCCTCAATCACTCTTGAGGGTTTCCGTTGCCTGTCGAAGTGGCGGTGCGCTCCTAACTAAACTAAGCGTTGAGATTTTATCGAGATCTCGGTTTGGTCGCCAGTTTTCGGCGTTAACACTCCGGCGGCCTGTGAGGTTCCGAATACAGCCATTACCAGCCCGAATACGAAGGCTGCAAGAGTAATAATTATTAGTGAACTGCCGCTTCTTTCGTGACACATAGCGATTCCTCCTTTGGTGGTTGTGAATCTTGATCACCACATCGCATTAATTGTGCCAAACTTGAAGCAATCTTCTAAGGTGTTGATATGTATTTTATTATTTACCCGTGCTACAATTACAAAACCTAGAATCATATGGATCTGTACATTTAGAGAGACGATAATGGATCATCGCACCTGGATACCAGAAGGCAGGTCCGGGAGTACATCGTCTGGGGCGCAAAAATTTACTCCTGAAAAGCTATTTTGCCCGTAATCGAGGTAAGGTTTTAGAAGAGTAACTTCTTCTTGGGTTCACTTTGGATGAAAAAGAAAAGATTAATATCCGCATCACTTTTCTGTGTCGCACTGTGGTGTACGATTGTGGGGTTTTATCAGACCCACAAAAGTCTTCCCGAGGATCTCGACTACAGGGGCGAGGAATATTTAGTGGCGGTCAGCAATATTGACTTTCTCCATGATCTGAGCTGGGTCGATGAAAAGGGGCACACACACCATGAGCAGGAAATATTCGATACACTATTTGCGCTCATAGAAGGTGCCGAGCGATACATCCTGGTGGATATGTTTCTGTTCAACTCCTATGGGGGAAAAGACGCAATATTCTACAAGGATCTGTCTACCCGGCTTACCGAACTGCTGGTCCACAAGAAGAAGACTATGCCGGGAATAGACATAGATTTTATCACCGATCCGATCAACACCGTATACGGGGGAAGTGAATCGTCAGAGATCGAGCAATTGAAAAGCGTCGGCGTCAACGTGATCATTACCGGACTGGAAGGGTTGCGTGATTCGAACTTTATCTATTCCTCGCTGTGGAGAACCTTTCTGCAGTGGTTTGGCAACTCGAAAGAAGGGGGCTGGCTGCCCCATCCGTTTTCACCGGGGGATGACAAGGTAACTCTGAGAAGCTATCTGCGGCTGCTCAATTTCAAGGCAAACCACAGAAAAATCGTGGTTGTCGACTCCGGTGACGATATGGCGACCATGGTGGCATCGGCAAATCCCCATGGCGGCAGTTCCGCCCATTCGAATGTGGCTCTGGTGGTGCGCGGTCCGCTCTGGAGATCGGTGTATCAAACCGAGGCTGCGGTTGCGGCACTATCTGGCTCCACCTTGAGCAGGGTCTCCCAACCCATAGCCGGGCCCCAACGATTGAATTCACCAGCAGCCAGCGGTCGAGTGAGGATTTTGACTGAGCAGCAGATTAAAAATGGGTTGCTCACCTGCATAGATTCGGCAGTACCTGCCGATTCGCTGAAGATCGCCCAATTTTATCTGGCCGACCGCGATATTGTCGAAGCACTGATAGGTGCTGCCGCAAAGGGGGTCGAAGTAAAGATCGTGCTCGATCCCAATAAAGATGCCTTTGGCTATGAAAAGAACGGTATTCCCAATCGGCAGACGGGATACGAGCTGATTCGCAGATCGGCTCAAAAAATCCAGCTGCGCTGGTATGACACCCATGGAGAGCAGTTTCATTCGAAACTGTTTGTGCTTCAATCCGGTGGGAAAATGACGGTGATCCTGGGCTCGGCAAATTTGACCAGGAGAAATCTGGATAATTTCAACCTGGAACTAGACATCCAGCTCGTCATCGATACTGATACTGAAATTGCACGTTCCATAGTCGATTACTTCAACCGAATCTGGGTCAACGAGAATGGTATCTATACCCTAGAAAAAGAAGCGTATGAAGATGATTCTTTTGGCAAAAGAGCACTCTACAGGATACAGGAGCGATTCGGCCTCTCCACCTTCTAAGATGCTCTTTCTGTGGAAGGTGGTTTCGGCTGCTGCTTCCGCTGCATTTACTAAAGATGATTGCACACCCGGTTCTGTTACCTTTTTGAGAGTTCCGGTTGCCAGGGTAAGGCTCAAGACAGCAAGGGCAAGCCAGCCGATTAGCAGGTTTTGATATAGAGTTCTCATGTCAGCTCCTCCCGTTCTGGTTTTGGTGGTAGATTGGTGATTTCTCTCACACAAAACGTGCCAGCTTTTCTGTCCTTTTCAATTCATTGATAACATTGAAAAAACCAAACTTGATGCAAATGGGTTTGAGAAATATCAGAAATTATGTTCAAATTATGCATAAGCAATATTCAAATTTTGAACACGGTAGAGCGGTATGAACGGTGGAGACAGAGAATTTTTCAAGCGGATAAAAACGGCCATAGTTTCCAATCCCTTCGGCAGCGAGCGGACACTGGTTGATCAGGAGCTTGCCGGCCTATCCGGTGTGCGGAAATCGAGCGATGATGTGCTCGAAAAACTGCTCTACCGGGTGAGCAAGAAGTTGACTGAAGTGAAGGGTAAAAGGGACAGCGGGCAACTAGTCCTCGATGGCAAAGACCTGCAATTGTTCAAGTACGGGATCCTTTTCGATCTGTTTCATTCGTTTCGCCCGGAATTCGATACCCTCATTGCGGACCAGATTAAACAAGGTGACGACTCCTGCCGGGTCGAATTTGCCCGCGACATACTGCAACAACTTCGCGCCGCTGATTTTACCGAAACCGATTCATTGCGGATTCTGGCTCTTTTTTATCAGATGAGAAGAGCGTTTTTCTTCATCAGCTCGATATTCGGGGAAAGCTCCTGTGTGCAGGAGCTGAGAAAAAGCTTGTGGAACAATATTTTTACAGAAAATCTCGAACTGTATGAATCCTATCTCTGGAACCGGATGGAGGATTTTTCAACAATGCTGCTGGGCCAGACCGGGACAGGGAAAGGTCTGGCAGCAGCGGCCATGGGCAGATCCGGATTCATACCGTTTAACGAGAAGAAGCAGAGGTTCGAGGAGAGTTTCGCCAAGACGTTCATTTCAATCAATCTTTCCCAATACCCGGAGCAACTCATTGAGTCCGAATTGTTCGGTCATAAGAAAGGAGCCTTTACCGGGGCGGTCGAATCACACCGCGGCATTTTCACCAGGTGCAGCCCTTTTGGCGCAATTTTCATCGATGAGATAGGAGAAGTATCCATACCCGTCCAGATCAAGCTTCTGCAGGTACTTCAAGAGCGTGTCTTTACCCCCGTGGGCAGTCACTCCGCGGAAAAATTCCAGGGCAGGGTGATCGCGGCGACCAACCAATCGCTTACGGCACTCAGAAGTGATGGACGCTTTCGTGAGGATTTCTATTACCGTCTCTGCTCAGACGTCATCGAGGTACCTTCGCTGCAGCAGAGAGTCAAAGAAAATCCAAAAGAGATCAACCTCCTTCTGTCGTTCATCGTCGAACGGATAGTAGGAAGAAAATCGTCGGAACTGGTGAAGGAAATTGGCCGGACTATAGCAGAGGATCAGCCGGAAAATTATTCCTGGCCGGGTAATATAAGAGAACTTGAGCAATGCGTAAGGCAGATTCTTTTGAACGGGGCCTATAAATGGCAAACGACTGAGAGCTCTGAGCAGGGTGAACTAGCTGCGGAAATTGAACAGGGAAGGCTGAGTGCAAGTGAACTTCTAGGGGCTTATTGCCGAACCCTGCGTGAGAGGCTGGGTACCTACGAGGCGGTGTCCAGGGTTACAAAGCTCGACAGACGCACCGTCAAAAAGTATATAGTCCAGTCTGCCCAACAGGCGGACAAATAAGCAGTCGGAATACCCCACTTCAATGGGGCCAGACTAGTATGCGGGAAATTCTCAGCTCGAGAACCAGAGAAGCGCCTAGTCGCTCAGAATGGTGGTGAGGAATTCAATAGCTTTACCGATCGAGGATGCAAGGATGCGCCACTATTCCCTGACGAAGTTGCCGCAGTTGAGCGCCATCGACTGGACGTGCTGCCAGAGTTCCTGGTGAAAACCGACAAAGAAGGAAAGTCCGATCAAAGCGGCACAAATCACCGTCACCGAGATGAGTTGTCGCGCCAGGATCTCTCTGCGAAGCTCCCTGTCTTGAAGGCCCAAAAAAACGGGCAGGAGTGAGATCAGGAGCCAGGGGCCAATCAACACCAGGCCTGTCAATATGAAGATCTGAGTGAAATCTGCCGATCGGTAAGATAGATAGAAAAGGGTCAGGGCCGCGGCCGCGCCCAGAAACAGCGCCGTCTGCAGGGCAATTAAGATGCAATAGAGGAGGGGGGATGACCGGTTCCATGATCTTTGGTCCTCCCGCTGACTGTCCTGCATTGATTGCTCTCTGGCTAGACTGTAAAGTAAGTAAATAACTAATAATTCAGCATAACTGATTAAATTTGTATTGGCAAGGCCGGGACGGAGGTATGCTGTACAACTGCAGCGTTCTCTCCAGCCGGAATTTTAAGAGGTTATGCTGCGCTGGAGAAAACCATGACTGATTTTGCTCATTCATTCTGGCAGATGCGCCTGGAACACTGTGCCGCAGCCCTGTCGGAAAATAATTTTTTGGTCTATATCGCCGACGGTGCTTCCCAGGCAGAAGAGATATTCAAAGAGCAGATATTTGCCGAAATGAAAATATCCTCAGCTTCCTGGGGTGATTCTCTAAGTCTTAAAGCTACTGCCATTCTGGACTTTCTGAGAGCGATCCCGGATCTCGATTTCATAGACACCTTCGAGCCTGGTATTGAGCGGGAGGAGAGTATGGAACGCAGACGTCGGGCCTTGCTGACCGATTTATTCCTCACCGGTTCAAATGCGGTGACTGAAGACGGCTGCCTGGTTAATCTCGATATGGTGGGTAACCGGGTAGGGGGACTGACGTTTGGCCCGCACCACGTGGTTGTGGTTATCGGCAGAAATAAGATTGTCGAAAATGTAGAGGCGGCGATGGAGAGGATACGAAGATTCGCCGCTCCGCTGAACGGTATCCGTCATGAGGGGTGGAAGATGCCCTGCGTGCAAACTTCTTTCTGCATGGACTGCAAAAGTCCCCAAAGGATCTGCAATACCTGGACGATCACCCAGAAATCTTACCCGAAAGGCAGGATAAAAGTTATCCTGGTAAATGAAGATCTCGGACTCTAATGCACCCATTAAACCTATCTGCTGAACCCTGATCAATGCCTATCTGAAAAAGCTCGAGTCGAAAGAATCACGCTGAAATCCCTGATGAAAATGGTAAAAAGGATGTGACCATGGCATTTCGTGAAAAATCTTATCAGCGAATAGATCCCCAGCAGTTGCTGGCGCTGAGTCAAAACAAGGGATGGGGTTACGTGATCGGCTGGGCCCACCGGCTGACCGGAGTGCTCCTGCTGCTGTACGCGCTGCTGCACATAAATACCCTGTCTTCCCTGACTCAACCTGAAATTTTCTCCCGCAAGGTCGAGATGTTCAGTGGACCGGTATTCGTCTTATTTGAATGGCTGCTGGCGGTACCGGTGATATTTCATTGTCTCAACGGGGGGAGGCTGCTGGTCTACGAGCTTTTTACCACCCGCCATGACGATCTGCTGCGCTCCTGGGTGGGGACCCTGTCCATTGTCTATCTGCTGCTGCTCGGCTATTTCATGTACCTCGGCAACCAGGTGGTGAGCCCTCACTTTTTCTGGCTCACGGCCATGATAATCGGTGTGCTCGTTACCTATCCGTGTGCGCTAAAAATCAGGCGCAGCAAAGGATCGTTCTTTTGGAAACTGCAGCGTGTGAGCGGTGCGCTCCTTTTTGTGCTGGTCCCGGCGCATATGCTGTTTATGCATCTCAATCCAGATGTGGGTCGGGATGTAGAGACTATTGCCGAGCGGCTCAGCCAGCCTTTGATAGGCGTGCTGGATGCGGTGCTGCTTCTCTGTATCCTCTATCACGGCGGCTATGGCGTGTGCGGCATCGTTAAAGACTACACCGCTGATCGCCATGCAGTAAAAGTGATTTCAGGGGCGGTGATCGTCATTCTTGTTTTGTTCGGCCTGCGGGGAATTGCCCTGGTCGGTTCATTCTAGTGCGGAGGCATGAGTGAAAATCGAGATTGATACTACGCTGCGCTGTGATGTGCTGATCATCGGGGCTGGGGGCGCCGCCTTGAGAAGTGCCGCCGAAATTCTGGAAACCCGCCCGGGGACCAGCATCATCGCTCTTACAAAGGTCACCCATCCACAAAAATCACACACCTCGACCGCCCAGGGCGGCCTGGCGGCGGTCGACCCCAAAGATCCGCTCGACTCGACCATCTACCACATGTTCGATACCTGGAAAGGGTCGGACTGCACCGCCGATCAAAACGTCGTCAAGATCATCTGCGAATCGGCCTGGGAGCAGATTCTCTGGCTTGAGAATCGGGGGATGCACTTTTCCAGAAATCGGGACGGCAGGCTCAGCAAGCGCACTTTCGGCGGGCATACCAGAAATTTTGGCGAGTCTTCCGTCTATCGTGCGGTTTTTGAGGCAGATCGGACCGGCAAGGGGATCATGGACACCAGTTGGGGGGAAACGCTGAAAAAAGGCATACGTTTTCTTAATCAAACCATTGGTGTTGAGCTGTTGATCGAAAACGGCCAGTGCCATGGGGTGGTGGCGCTCAAGCAGAAGGAGGGGGTGTTTGTCAAGATTCTTGCCAAGGCGACGATCATCGCCACCGGCGGCAGCGGCCAGGTGTACCGGGTTACCACCAACTGCCGGCAGAATACCGGCGACGGTCTCGCTCTTGCTCTGCAGGCCGGTCTTCCGGTTATGGATCCGGAAGCGGTCCAGTTTCATCCCACGGGCATCGTCGGGCCCGGAATCCTGGCCAGCGAAACCCTGCGCTCGGTGGGCGGCATATTGAGGAACAAAGA
>JARRLH010000113.1:0-19938 GCA_037387205.1 Desulfofustis sp. | reverse complement strand
CCAAAATGAAGGAGCTGGCTCCCCGCGATCTGGTGGCCAGGGCGATCGAATCGGAAATCCGCGAGGGCAGGGGCATCATAAATCCCGATCATGATATCGCCCATGTCTGGATCGATCTTACCCACCTGCCCGCTGAAGTCCACGAAAAACAGATCCCCGAGGTGTCCAGTTTTTTCAAGCGTTACGTCAATCTGGATACTAAAACCGATCTTTGCCCGGTGCGACCGAGCAATCATTATCACATGGGCGGGATCCCGACCAACGCCTGGGGCGAGGTCGAAGACCAAAATCGCCTAATCATCGCCGGGCTTTACGCCGCAGGGGAATGCGCGGCCGCCAGCTTCCACGGCTTCAACCGGCTGGGGACGAATTCAATTTTGGAACTCATCACCATGGGCAGCCTGGTCGGAAAAAGGGTGGTCGAGTATCTGAAGCAACAGCCCGAAACGCATCATGACCCCACTCCTGAAAGTTTCCCGAAGAAATTCTCTGAATACTTTGCCAGCGGGGGGACAGAAAGCATAGGCAAACTGCGGTCCCGCCTGCGTACCGTCATGACTGACAAGGTGAGCGTATTCAGGACCGAAGAGTCAATTGCAGAAGCAATTGAGACCATTGAAGATATCGAAGAACGCACCGGGAAGATTGCGATTGCTAATCGCCGTCTGCCCATGAACCAGGAATTGCTGCAGCGCTGGGAGCTTGACAACCTGCTGCTCGTCGCCAAATCGATCTGTCATGGGGCGCGCTACCGAAAAGAATCGCGCGGGGCCCACTTCAGGGACGACTACAATAACCGACTCGCCGAGTTCAACCATCATACTCTGATCGGCATTGACAGCAGTGGAGCGTGCCATCTCCAGCGCAGGGAAATCGATATGAGCATCTCGGCGAGCATTGTGCACATTTTGATTTTATCGAGCGCAGCTACTAACCACTTCTCCCCCTGGCAGCGGTGAAGATATGACCACACTCTACGATTTGACGCTTAACATCTTTCGGGCTGATTCTGATGACGGTCCCCGCTATCAGGCCTATGAGATCCAGGCCGGGCCGATCATGCGCTTCGTCGACCTTCTGAGAATGATCAACGACGAACAGGATCCGACGCTTACCTGGAACTCGTCCTGCGAACACGGGCAATGCGGAACCTGCTCCATGAAAATTAACGGTCGGCCAATGCTGGCTTGTGAACTGCTGGTGGAAAGTGGAGTCAAGCTTTTCGGGACCACAGTTTTTACTCTGGATCCACTCGAGGTGGCACCTGTGGTCCGCGATCTGGTGATAGATCCCGATGAGGCATATGAACGAGTCAACAGTGTCAAACCGTATATCATAGATCCTCTGCCGCAGGGCCAGGGCGGCGAGGAACACCAGATAAACCCCGATCAACTCGAACAGTATGTCGACGCCACCAGGTGCATTAATTGTTTCTGCTGCGCCTCCGCCTGCATCAGCAGCCACAGGACCTTTCTCGGCCCCAACGCGATGCTGGCCTCAATCGTCCGGGTGCTGGACCCGAGGGAGCAGGAGAAGGACGCGAGGTTCAAAACAATATACAGCGATCAGGGCGTCTATCGCTGTCATACGTCCAAGGCCTGTTCCCACGTCTGCCCCAAAGAGATCGATGTCGCCCATTTCATCGCTCTGGCCAAGAAGGGATTTGACCTGGAATAATAGTTACCGGCTCGAGATACCAAGAGGTTCATGATGCACACATCCCCTGCAAATCTGACCCGCCGCGTCGGCGCATCATGCGCACAGACAGAGTTCTCTTCCTTCAGCGAGGAGGTCGTCGATCGAAGCCGTTATCTGCTGCTCGACTTTCTGGGGTGCGCCGTTCGGGGCACCCTGACCGAATCGACCCTCCCGGTTCTCAATTTGGCCGCACGAAAATGTTCACAGGACCGGCAAATTCCGATCATCGGTACCGCTATAAAGAGCGAGGCCTCGTTCGCTGCTCTGGCGGTGGGAACGGCAGCCCATTCGCTCGAACTCGACGATGTGGTCAACAGCGGCTCCCTACATCCTGCGGTCGCTGTTATTCCGGCGGCGCTTGCAACCGGTTATGAGAACCGCTGCAGCGGTGCCGAATTGCTCACTGCAATAATTGTCGGCTACGAGCTCATGGTTAAGCTGGGCATTGCCCTGAACCCCACTGCCCACTACCGTCAGGGATTTCACCCCACCGGTACCTGCGGGGCTTTTGGGGCTGCGGCGGCCTCGGCCAGGCTGCTCAATTTGACCGAGGAGCAATTTGTTTACGCCCTTGGCATTGCCGGAAGTCAGGCTGCCGGATCTCTCGAGTTTCTCTCCGACGGTTCCTTTACCAAACGCTTCCACGCGGGCTGGGCCGCCCACAGCGGTGTGGTCGCCGCCGAACTTGCCAGGGAGGGATTCAGCGGACCGGCTTCGATCATCGAGGGAAAATTCGGCTTTCTACACGGCTACTCACCGGAGTCTGATCCAGACGAGGTCATGCGCAACTGGGCCACCCCGTGGGAGGTGCTGAACACCTCGATAAAACCCCACGCCTGCTGCCGCTATAAGCAGGGACCAATTGACTGCATTCTGGAAATAATCAAAACCAATGAGGTGCGAGCGGAGGAGATCGCCCGGGTGGATATCGCCATTCTCGATGCCGGTTTCGCCCTTGTCGCCGAACCGGCCGAGCAGAAACGACAACCACGATCCGTGGTGGACGCGCAGTTTTCCATGCCGTTTGGCGCCGCCCTCGCGGTTCTGAGAAGAGATGCCTCGCTTGACCGCTATCATGCGGATGAAATAGATAATAGTGAAATCAAAAGGTTCATGAAGTTGGTCAACTGCATGCGTGATCCCGAGTTGAACAAGGAGTTTCCCGCAAAGTGGCCGGCCAGGGTAGTCATCAAGACAACCACAGGTAAAACATTCGAACACCAGCTCGACTATCCCAAGGGGGACCCGGAAAATCCTCTGAGTTGGGATGAAATCATTGCCAAGTTTTCATCTCTGGCGGGACAGGTGCTGCCGGCGGCCCAGTGCAGCAGAATTGTCAGCCTGGTCAGAGAGGTGGACCAACTCGATGATATCTCAGAGCTTGTTGAGGCCCTGCGGATAGATTGAAAAGCCGGGGGTATGTCGGCTACAGGGCCCTCTTCAGGATAGCCAGGGATTTGCGTTCATCCAAACCGGGTATGCCCCGAACCCTTAATTGAGCTGCTGCATGTGCACAAATGGGGTCAAGATCTCCTTCAGCCAGACCGAGATCGCTGAGCCTGGTCGGACACCCCAGCAAGAGCAGCAGGTTATGCAGCGCCTCGATCGTAGCCTGCGATTTGTCTTTGTCGGTTGTACCTGCCACCCCGAATACCTTCTCACCCCACCGTGCAAGTGGGTTGCGAAATTCTTCCAGATGGCTGCTGAGCCATCCGCTCAGCAAGGCGGCCAATCCTGCACCGTGAGGAATATTATGAAGAGCGGAAACCCCATGTTCGAGCACATGCAGGGAGTGATGGATTCGTCCAAGACCGGCCGTTGACAGCGGGGCCAGGGCCATCATCGAACTCCAGAGCATGGCCGCCCGGTGGGAATAGGAAAAAGGCTCGGCGAGGCAGCTTCTGGTCGCTTCGATTAAGGTTGTCGCACAGTTCTCCAAAAATCGTTGCTGAAAGTCGATGGCGGGAGCACGGGTGGTGAGATAGGGTTCGAGACAATGGCACAAGGCATCGACGCAGCCGTAGGCGGTTTGCTGGGCGGACACGCTGCAGGTGAGCGATGGATCCGCAATGCAGACGCGTGGAAAGAGATAACGGTGCGCGAAGCCGAATTTCAGTGACTGCTCGTCATGGGTAAGGACCATGCCGTGATTTACTTCAGATCCCGAACCGGCAACCGTGGGAACGGATAGAAGCGGCAACGTTTTGCCGACGCTTTTCTTGCCTGTGAAGAACCGCCAGACGTCATGTTCCGCCAGGGAGCCGGCCCCGATCGCTTTGGCGGCATCGACTACCGAGCCCCCGCCGACGGCCAGAATGGCATCGCAATGGGTGTCCCGAACCGCCATGATGCCCCGACGCACGGATGACAGTCGGGGATTGGGCCGGACACCCCCAAATTCAGTATAGGCGACCCCCGACTGGTGGAGGATTTTTATAATCCTGTCATGGAGCCCCGTTTCCTTTATGGAGCGTTGGCCATAGACGAACAGCACCCGGCTTCCTAAAGAAGAAAGTTCCCGGCCCAACTGGTCAAGCGCACGAGGCCCAAAGATGATTTTTACCGGATGATGATAGACGAAACTCTCCATCTCAGTTCGACCTCAGCAGATAGCCGGAGAAAGCGATAAACTCTTTAACGCTAAGGTTCTCAGCCCGAATATCGGGTTTCAGACCGTGTTCCGCGAGTCCCTTGACAAGCAACGCTCTTTTTTGAGCCTTGTCCGCCGATCCCAAAAGATCGGCCGGCAGTGAAGCGATGAGATTATTTACCAGCGTTTTTCTTCTCGAGCTGAAAGCTGCGCGAACGGTGGAGCGCAGAGCGCCGAAAAGAGCGTCGGTTATCCTTCCCGGGTCGAATTTGATTTCAATGAGTGAGGAATCAACCTGGGGCCGGGGGTGAAATTCCGCCGCCCCAACCACCATCAGAGGTCGTACCTCGGCACAACTCTGCAGGAGCACCGAAGGGATGCCGTACTCCTTGCTGTGGGGTGAGGCGTTGAGCCGTTCGGCCATCTCCTTCTGCAGAAGCAGTACCGCTCGGTCGATCAGGGTTCTGCTGTCAATTAATTTGAAGATAAAGGGATTGGATATGGAGTAGGGCAGGTTGGAAATAATTTTGAGTGGTCTGCCAGTACGCTTGTGAAAGACGCTGAAATCACTTTTCAGTATGTCTTGGTGAAGCAGTTCCACATTAGCCGGTAACAGCTCTGATCCTTCAAGATAGGCAACGATGCCGCGGTCTATTTCTATACCAGTGACCCGGCTCACAGCGGTTGTATTCTTGTTTCCATATAGCCATCGGAGAGCACGATGTCCAGGACTGCTTTTACTTTTTCCCAGTTCAAGGTGAAAGGGGTGAGGAGGTTGCCAATCAGGAGGGCGAGATAATACTGGGGTATATAGGTCAAAGGGTTACAAACCAATATGCTGGTAATCAGGCCGGCGATGAAGGATGTGCGGGAAACAAGGGTGAGCGCCAGGATAAGAATAGTGTGAAAGGGAATGGTCGGGGTCAGGCCGATGAACACCCCGATAGCAGCACCCATGGCTATGGAGCGGGGCGTGCCCCGCAGCCTGAGGAGTTTGAGAAAGTAATATTTTCCGGTGCGCGAAATATTCATTCGATCTCATCTGCCCAGCGGCGAGCGCGAATAGACGTCATCGTCATAGGTGCCTCTCTCGCCGGCAAGAAACATCTGCAGCCCCGCGAAGGCAATCATCGCTCCGTTGTCGGTGCAATTTTGCAGCGCCGGAAGATAGAGCTCAAAACCTTCGCTGCGGCATCGTTCAGCCATCTGTTGCCGCAGCGAACTGTTGGCCGACACGCCGCCGCCCAGGATCACCGAGCTGATCGCGTGGGTACGCGCCGCGGTGATGGTTTTCTCGACCAATACCTCGATGACCGCCTGCTGAAATGAGGCACACGTATCTTTGAGCTGCTGATCAGTCATCTTGTCGCGCTGATTAAGCCGGTGACAATGGTTGATGGCCGCTGTCTTCAAACCGCTGAAACTGAAATCCAGAGACCCTTCCTCCAGCCAGGCCCGGGGCAGGTTGATGGCTGAACCATCACCTTCCTCAGCCTGGCTCGAAACAACGGGCCCCCCGGGATAGCCGAGCTGCAGATATCTGGCGATTTTATCGAAAGCTTCTCCGGCGGCGTCATCTCTGGTGGTGCCCAGAAGTGAAAAGCTGAGATGGTCTTCAACCTTGAAAAGTGAAGTGGTGCCGCCAGAGACGATAAGGGCGATGTAGGGAAATGACGGAGTATGGGGTTCGAGAAAAACCGAAAGCAGATGACCGGCCATGTGATCCACCCCGACAAACGGGATGCCAAGCGTATAGGAGAGCGACTTGGCGTAGGAAAAACCGACCAGCAGGGAGCCGATGAGCCCGGGACCGCGGGTTACTGCAACAAGATCAAGATCGGCCAGGGTCAGGCCAGCGTTAGTCAGGGATTCGTTGACGATAGGGGTGATTGATTCCATGTGACGACGGGAGGCCAGTTCCGGCACAATACCGCCGAATCGCTGATGAATCAGATCCTGGCTGGAAACCACATTGGCCAGGACCGCTGCGTCGCTGTCAAGGATGGCGGCGGCGGTGTCGTCACATGAGGTTTCTATGCCGAGAACTAGCATCACTCTGGAGGAACCTGATGATTTGATCAGTAAAAGCCTCTGCGAGGCCTGGCTGTCAATAGATTGATGTCTGCTCGTCTCCTCGCGGGTAGGAGCCCAGCCACTCGTAATAGGAACACATCCGTTTAATTTGTTCGCACCCCTGTCTTATCCGATCTTCCTCTATGTGTCCCATCATGTCGAGGAAGAACAAATACTGCCAATGTTTGCCCTTGATCGGTCGAGACTCTATCTTGGCCAGGTTTATCTCCGCCTTGGACAGTACCGTCAGGATCTCGTTAAGAGCACCCGGACGATCCATGGTGCCGATTAACAGAGAGGTGCGATCGGCACCGCTGTACTCCGGCGATTTTTGACCGATAACCAAGAATCGCGTGGTATTCCCCCGGTAGTCCTCGATGCCTTTTACCGCCACCTGGAGCTGATGGGTTTTGATTGCCAACGAAGAGGCTATGGCGCCAATATTGGGATTGTTGGCCGCCATTTCTGCCGCAGCACCGGTTGAAAATACCGGCAGGGTCGGCACCGAGGGCATATTCTTCCGCAGCCACTCGCGGCATTGGGCGAGTGCCTGGGAGTGGGAGGCGACCGTCTGAATATCCTCAATGTTGCCTGATTTACTCACCAGGTTGTGACTGATTTCCAAGCGAATCTCCCCACAGATCTGAACTTTGTATTTCATAAATGAGTCAAGTGTGGAAAAAACCGCGCCTTCGATGGAGTTTTCAACGGGAACGATACCGTAAGCGGTGCGCCCCTTGTCGACTTCGGCGAACACTTCATCTATAGATTCAAGTGCCTTATAATCTGCCGAATGGCCAAAATACCTGACCCCGGCCTGATGGGTGAAGGTAGCTTCGGGGCCAAGATAGGCGACCACTATATTCTTCTGGGACAGCCTGCAGGTAGTGATGATTTCGTGAAATATCGAACGCAGTGCTTTTTCGGGAAAAAGCCCCTTGTTGTCTGTCAGGAGACGCTCATAAATCTGTCTTTCACGCAGGGGGTCCCATTTTGCCCGTTTGGTTGCATCCTTCAGTTTGCCGATATCCATGGCGCACTGAATCCTCTCCTTTAGAAGATCGAGGATATTGTCGTCAATGGCATCGATTCTGTCACGAATTGCCCTAATCTGTTCGGAGTTGTCTGTCATCATTCAGCCGCGGTGGTTGGTTATAATATGCCCCACAGGGCGCGCCTGGTCGGCTATTCTCTAAAGACTCCAGTTACTATGAGAAAGAAAAATATATGTCAAGCTCTAAAAGATTGGTATAGAGTGATTTGCTGGATGCAGTGTATCATTAGCAGGGTAATGCGGTAAGGTCAAGCAGGCAAGGATGGCGGATAAGAAAATGAGCGCAGAGCCGACAAAGACATACGCAGAGATCAACGCCAGAATCATGTGGTTACCACCGGCACCTTCGCACCCATGTGCTCTTCCGGCATGTTTATCAACTTTGGACAGATGGTGCCCACCATCAAGGCGGCCAAAGTATGGCTCAACAAGGTGCCTGCCTATGGGGGGCTCGCGGCAGTTGATGCCTATCTTGGAGCAACGGAACCCGCCGAAGATGATCCTCTCAACAAAATTTACCCTGGCGAGTTCCGGTACGGCGGGGGGCACGTGATTGAAGATCTGCTCAGAGGAAAGAAGGTCTTTCTCGAAGCTAAAGGCTACGGTACTGACTGCTATGCCGGCAGGAAAATGAAAAAAGAGGTGACCTTGCAGGACCTGCCTTTCGCGCTGCTCTGCAATCCCAGAAACGGCTACCAGAACTACAATTGCGCCGTTAACCTGTCCGACAAGGTGGTGCACACCTACATGGGTATGCTCAAACCTAAAGGCAAAAATGCCAATTATTGCAGCGCCGGTGAATTGAGTCCGCTCTTTAACGATCCCCTCTACAGAACCATAGGCATAGGGACCAGAATTTTTCTCGGCGGGGCCGTGGGCTATGTGACCTGGAACGGTACCCAGCATAATCCAGATGCCCCCCGCACTGAAAAAGGTGTACCTTTACGGCCTGCCGGTACGCTGATGGTGCAGGGTGATTTAAAGCAGATGGACAGTGGCTGGATCAAGGGGTTGTCTCTTCTGGGGTACGGATGCTCTCTGGCGGTGGGGCTCGGAATTCCGATACCCATCCTGGACAGCGACATGGCCGCCCGCACCGGCATCAGCGACGAGGAAATTTTCACCCAGGTGGTCGACTACGGCTATGACTACACCAACGGGATTGCTCGCACATACGGAGAGGTGAGCTATGCCCAGTTGAAGAGTGGAACAATAGAGGTCAACGGGGAAGATGTTCCTACCGCACCGCTCTCCAGTGCCGCAAAAGCGAGGGAAATTGCAGAAACATTGAAAGAATGGATTGAACAGGGCACCTTCACTCTGCACGAACCGGCCGTGACTCTGCCCGGACCATCGAAGTAATTAATGGACACCGACCTGCAAGCAAAATTTGCCGACCTGCTTGAGGACCTGAGCAGCTATCAAAGAGTCGGAGTAGCCTGCTCCGGCGGCGTCGACTCCACCTTTCTCGCCCATGCCTGTTGTCGGGCACTGGGGCCGGACAACGTCATCGTCCTGTTCGGCGACTCGAAACTGCAGTCTTCCGGGCTGCGCGACGCCATAGAGGATAGACTGGCAAGAGACCTGGGGCCTGAAGCACGGGTGCGAAAAATTGAGGTAGATCCCTTCAGGCAGGCGGCTTTTGTCAAAAATGGCAGAGATCGCTGCTACGTCTGCAAAAAACAGGTCTATGCTGAGTTTCTCGACTATTTATCAAGTCTCGAGATATCCGTGCTTTTTGACGGCACCAATCGGGATGACCTGCAGGATGAGCGGCCGGGACTCAAAGCAATCGAGGAATTGGGGATTGTCTCTCCGCTGGTAACGGCCGGTTTTCACAAAGAGGACATACGGCGCGCCGCGAAAGCATTGGGGCTTGCCTGTGCAGATCTGCCCTCAAATTCGTGTCTGGCCACCAGGATAGAGACGGATACCGCCATTGATGCTCAGCACCTGCGCGCCATCGAGGCAATGGAATCCTTTCTTCACGAGCGTGGATATCACGGGTGCCGGGTTCGGCCACGTTCGAACAAAGTGTATATCGAACTTCTTGCAGAGGACATCGAAAAAATTGCCACGCGTCAGGAGAGAAGTTCAATAATCGCCTTTTTTCAAGAAAATGGATATGATGTGGTAATGCTTGAACTGGGGGGTAGAAAGCGCTAATTGCAGCCAATCCGGTCGTCTCCAGGAAATTAAATCCAATTATTGCTTGATTAAGCAATTGTATTCAATTATGCTGACCTTGTTTACGCTCAGAAGGCCCTCTCCCCAAGGGTTATAGAGGAGTAAACGATTCCCGGATTTATGGAAGAAGTATGGCTTTTTTCTTTTGACAATTAATAGTTGTTTGATTAAAGCATCATACTCAAGGAGAACGAAAACAACGCTGTGCGATTGTTTTCATCTAAAGAATGAAACAGCAGGGAGGAATTCATGAACAAGAAGGAACTGATTGAAAGTATCGCAGGAGCAGCCGACATCAGCAAAGCTGCAGCAGAAAAAGCTCTGAATGCTACACTTACTTCCGTTGCCGACGCTCTTAAGAAAGGCGACAAAGTGACTCTGGTTGGTTTTGGAACATTCTCCGTTGCCAAGCGGGGAGCTCGTACCGGCCGTAATCCTCAGACCGGAAAATCCATTAAGATTCCGGCTAAAAAAGTCGCTAAATTCAAAGCAGGCAGCAAACTGTCAGACGCTATCAACTAAAGTTATAGCTGAATTCCTGGCACGTTAAAAAGTTCCGTATAGTTCTGAACCCTTATTAGCTGGAGTCGGGACGTGGCTCAGTCTGGTAGAGCACAGCGTTCGGGACGCTGGGGTCGGAGGTTCAAATCCTCTCGTCCCGACCACGACACTAAGCTGATCAGAAGATAAAGCGCACGAAACTTTAATAGCTTGCTGGTTAGGTAAAAGCCGCTCCCATCGGGAAGCGGCTTTTTTCTTTTATGGTAAAAAAACTTCGATCCGGCTATACCACCGGCGCCTGCGCCGCGGCTGCAGCCAAAGCAGCAGCAACGGCGCTGCTGACCCGCGCTCGCTCCCCTCATATAGAGGTAATCTTTCCTGATGGGTCGATTGTCACCTTCGAGGTGCACGAATACCTGGAGGGTGACGATTTTGTCTACGCCTCGGTGATAAAAGACGCGGGCGATGACCCCGATGTCACCAATGGTGCAGTTATAGGTGCTGAGGTGCGTCGCCGAGACAAGGTGCAGACATCGGCCAACACTATAGAGGTAAAAGGGGGAGTCGGAGTCGGAACTGTTACCAAGCCGGGCCTTGCGGTCGAGGTTGGTAAGCCTGCCATCAATCCGGTTCCCATGCAGATGATTCTAAACAATGTGAATGAGGCAATTACTAACGCAGATCCGGCCCAATTGATCAATCTCGAAGTCACCATCAATGTACCTGATGGTGAGGCACTGGCCCAAAAGACCTTAAATAAGAGGCTGGGCATCGTCGGTGGTATATCAATCCTGGGTACTACCGGTATCGTCAGGCCTGTCTCGGCGGAGGCCTGGACGGCAACGATCACCTCATGCATGGATGTGGCCGAGGCCAACAATATTAAAGAGATTATTCTATCCACCGGCCGCACTTCTGAAAAGTGCGTTCAGAAAGTCTTAAACCCCCGGGAAGAAGCGCTGGTGATGATGGGCGACTATCTTGCCTTCTCCTTGCAGGAAGTACGCCGCTATTCGTTTACCCGGGTGCATGTGGCCACCATGTGGGCCAAGCTTCTCAAGGGTGCCATGGGCTATTCCCAAACCCATGTGCGTCACGGCGTGCTCGATACCCGCAAGGTGTGCGATTTTTTTGAAGAACAAGGTCTGGCTCACGAACTCATTGATCGTTTACGCACCGCTCACACAGCCCGTGAGATATATGATATAGTGGTCGGCGCAGGAGCCGATGATGTCATTGCCTGCGTGTGCCGCCATGCGGAAAATAAATACCGGGAAATTGCCGGGATCCCGGTTTCGATTCACCTTGTCAACAGCAGCGGAAAGCTGGTCACCGTCAATCGATAAATTATGCCACGACTATTAGTTGCAGGTTGTAACGGGACGTCAATCGACGACGAAATTCTTGTCCTGCTGGCCGACCCACGTTACCCGCTTTTCAGCTCTCCGGCGCTGCGCGAGGTGGTAGTTTCCCTCATTCCCCAATTCGATGCGACCAGATGGTCATCCATCGTTCCACTGGACGACTGTTTCGCCATGCTGGAAAAATATCGGGGCGCTCCCGGTATCATCATTCTGACCAGCGGGGATCCGCTCTTTTACGGATTAGGCAAACGGCTGCAGAAGCGCTTTAGCGATTGGCAGATCAGTTATTTTCCGGCGGTGTCCTACATGCAAAGCTGTTTTGCTCATTTTGGCATACACTGGGACGATGCCCATTTTCTCAGTCTGCATGGCCGGCCGCTGGCGAACATCGAGCAAAAGCTTTATTGTCCCAAGCTCTTTATATTTACCGATCCCCAAAACACGCCAGACAAGGTAGCCGATTATCTGAGAGAGCGACTCAGCGCTTCGCAGGCTGAGGCGAGAAGGATATTCGTGGGCGAAGGTATTGGCTCGGACAACGAGAAATTTAGCGAAGGAACCATTGAAGAGACCTGCGCGCGTACTTACGGGCAGCCAAACTCCATGATTGTCATCGATCAGGGCTTCGAGAAGGGAGACGAGACAACTCGGTTCGGCCTCACCGAAGAAGAGATCGAGCACAGCAGGGGATTGATCACTAAAAGTGAAATAAGGGCGGCTGTTCTCCACCGGCTCCGGCTTCCCGAGAGCGGAATTTTCTGGGATGTGGGCGCCGGTTCCGGATCGATAAGCCTGGAAGCGTCTCGGCTCTCACCATCCCTGAGCGTCTATGCGGTGGAGAAGAAAGAAGAAGAGCTGGCCAATATCCTGGCCAACGTCACCCGCTACCAATGCCGCAATGTGGTGATCGTTCCAGGGGAGGCGCCTGAGGTGCTCGGCCAGTTGCCTGCTCCGGACTGCGTGTTTATCGGCGGCAGCGGAGGCAGACTTGAGGACATCCTCGAATTCCTTGCCACTGCGGTCAGAGACGAGACACCTATAGTAATGACTGCAGTGCTTGCTAAAACCGCTCGGCAGGCTCCTGAAATTCTTAACCGACACAATTTCATTGTAGATATCAGCACTATCGAGGTGACAAGACACGCCTACCCGGAAACGACCAGGCTGGAATTGAACCCCATTCATATTATCCGGGCCGTGAGAACAGATACATGATGACTACGAAGCGATCGACCCCACGAGGAATAGTCTATTTTATCGGAGCCGGCCCCGGTGCGCCTGATCTCATTACGGTGAGGGGGGCTGAGATTATCAGCACCGCCGACTGTATTATCTATGCCGGCAGCCTGGTGAACGTCAAGCTCTTTGAACACTGTCAGGCGCCACTCTACGATTCGTCCACACTTCACCTTGCAGAGATTGTTGAGCTGATGGCCAACACCTGTGAGAAAGGCGGCGACGTCGCCCGAGTTCATACCGGCGATCCATCGCTTTACGGTGCGATCAAAGAACAGATGCTGAGGCTCGAGGAAAGAAACATAGAATGGGAAGTCGTTCCCGGCGTTACTTCAGCTTTCGGCGCCGCTGCTGCGCTCGGGGTCGAACTGACGCTGCCCGAAGTTACCCAGAGCCTCATTATAACAAGGAGAGGAGGCCGGACCCCGGTTCCTGAACTCGAATCGCTGCCCAGGTTCGCCAACCACCAGGCGACCATGATGATCTACCTTTCCGTATCCATGATCGAAGATGTGGTTGCCGAACTGCTTCAAGGAGGTTATCAGGAGAGCACCCCCGTTGCCGTGGTTATGAAGGCGACCTGGCCAGATGAACAAATCGTTCGCGGCACCCTCGCTGATATCAGCCTTAAAGTACGCGAGGAGAATATCACCAAAACGGCGCTGATCTGCGTTGGTCGGGTATTTGGAGACAAACCCTTCAAGGCTGCTTCAAAACTCTACGACAAGCACTTCAGTCACGCACGGCGCAAAGGAGAACAGGGGTGAGCCCGGGGTGGGAAATTGATAATGACCCCCGCGCCCAACAAAAGTTCGAAATCTGCTGAAAGGGACGCTCGACGTTCAAAGCACGAGTGTTCCAGCTGACCACTGATACGATTACCAAACTGTTACTATAACGCACTGATACACTATGATAACATTACTGGATTATGGCGCCGGCAACGTCCGGAGTGTGAGAAACGCGATCAGGAAGCTGGGTTTTGAGGTCAAAGACGCAGCCAGCGCCGAAGACATTCTTGCTGCCGACAAACTGATTTTTCCCGGGGTTGGCAGTTTCGGCCTGGTGATGTCGCAGCTGCAGAATGACGGCTATGTTGAGCCTTTGCAGCGTCGAATCTCAGAAAACCGTTCCTTTCTTGGTATCTGCGTTGCCCTTCAGGCTTTTTTCGAAGGCAGCGAGGAAACCCCTGGAATCGCCGGACTAGGCATATTAAAAGGGCAGGTGAAACGCTTTTCCGACAAGAATCTGTCGGTGCCTCACATTGGCTGGAACGGTATCAAACTTTATAAGCATTGTTCTCTTTTTAATGACTATCGTGGCGAAAAACTCTATTTCGTTCACTCCTATCACGGCTCAGCAGAAGACGTTCCCGAACAGTGGAACCTGGCTACCACCTATTACGGGGAAGAATTCACTTCAGCAATCTGCCACGGCAATATAGCGGCATTTCAATTTCATCCCGAGAAAAGCGGCGACGCCGGTCTCTCTATTTTACGAAGATTTCTCGAAGATGAAGAAATCGCGCTCTCGACCCCGGCCAAAGCTGCTCAAGCCGGCAGAACCGAGCTGGCCAAAAGGGTGATTGCCTGCCTCGATGTGCGCAGCAACGACAACGGCGACCTGGTGGTAACCAAGGGGGATCAATACGATGTGCGTGAACAGGGTGAAGTGCGCAATCTGGGAAAACCGGTGGAATTGGCTCAGCGCTATTTTCGCGAGGGGGCCGATGAGATTACGTTTTTGAACATTACCGGCTTCCGGGATTTCCCCCTCAGCGATCAGCCCATGCTCGAAGTATTGAAGCGGACTTCCGAGAAGGTGTTCGTGCCGCTCACCATTGGCGGAGGAATCAGGGAGTTCACCGATTCGGATGGCACCTTCCACTCCTCCCTCGATGTCGCCTCGGAGTATTTCCGCTCCGGAGCCGATAAGATATCGATCGGCAGCGATGCAGTATATGCAGCCGAGAAATTTCACCAGCACGGCAGGGCTGACGGCAACAGCTCCATTGAACAGATTTCCCGGGTTTACGGGGCCCAGGCCGTGGTGATTTCTGTTGATCCGCGGCGGGTCTATGTGAAATCCGCCGAGGATACCGCGCATCAGACCATAGAAACTGATTACCCCGGACCTGGTGGGGAACGCTTCTGCTGGTATCAATGCACCGTCAAAGGCGGCAGGGAAGGGCGCGATTTCGACGTGATCCAGCTGGTTACCGCCTGTGAGAAGCTGGGGGCGGGGGAAATTCTGCTCAACTGCATCGATAAAGACGGGACCAACAGCGGCTTCGACATAGAATTGATCAATCACGTGAAGTCATTCACCACCATTCCGGTCATCGCCTCGAGCGGTGCCGGGTCGGCGCTTCATTTCCGTGAGGTTTTCACTCAGACCGAAGCCGAGGCAGCACTGGCGGCTGGAATCTTTCATCGCCGGGAGGTGTCCATAGCAGATGTCAAAAAGGCTCTTGCAGCTCATCACATCGGGGTTCGCCGCTGAGGACTCTAACCAGAATTCAGAGACTTTCAGCAGATTTTTATAATGTCATTCTGCCGGGAGTCCCACCAAGGCTCGTCGGTACAGACTCCCATGCCCGTCAAGCGGCTCTCCTGTCGTTGCACGTTCTGGCATTGAATCAATATCGCCGTCTCAGGGAGTACCAGCCCCTGTCCATATTGGAGAACCTGCACATCGAATAAGAAATTTCGTGGTTATCCGCCAAATTATCTGAGTTCAAAGTGTGGAGATTTTTTATACATAATGTTAGTATAACTCTCTATGGCGTTACCAGACTAACGCTATGTATTTTGCAGCAATATTGGTTATAAGTACATCAGTGGTTTTGCACTCGCCAATGAAGCAAAACTAAATTGACAAGAAAAACTGGAGATTGCCCCATGAAGAAATCGATCGTCAAACTTGGTTTAACAACCGTTACTGCACTAACGCTCAGCCTATCTGCCATTCCAGCCTTTTCCTCGGCCGGCTGCGACAGCGGGGAGATTGTCGCCAAATTGAGCCACGTCACCGGTGGTACCACCCACCCGAAAGTCGTCGCCTCCAACAACTTCGCTGAGAAAGTAAATGCCGAGATGGACGGCATCATGTGCGTCGAGGTCTATCCGAACTCCACTCTGTATGGTGACAGCAAGGAACTAGAAGCGCTGCTCACTGGCAACGTGCAGTTTCTCGCTCCCTCCCTGTCTAAATTTGGCTCCTATACGAAGAAACTATACCTCTTCGATCTGCCCTTCATCTTCAAGGACATGGATGCCACCATCAGATTCACCAAGTCCAAGGAAGGTAAAGAGTTGCTCAACTCAATGGCAGATGTAGGTTTTGTGGGCCTGGGTTACTGGATGTCCGGTATGAAATACTTCTCGGCCAACAAACCGCTGCTGGTGCCCAGCGATGCCTCCGGGCTCAAGTTCCGGGTGCAGACTTCCGACGTCGCCAAGGCGATGATCGAGGCCATGGGCGCCTCACCCCAGCCGATGGCCTTTGCCGAGGTCTACGGCGCCTTGCAGACCGGCGTTGTTGACGGTCAGGAGAATACCTGGTCCAACATTTACACCAAGAAGTTTTTCGAGGTTCAGGACAGCACCACAGAAACCAATCATCAGGAACCAGGCAGTGAAGGCTGCCGAAGCCAAGAACAGACAGAACGTTCTTGATTCAGGCGGCAAGATCAACGAACTGACCCCGGAACAGCGTCAGGAGTGGGTTGATACAATGAAGCCGGTCTGGAAGATGTTTGAGAAAGACATTGGCGCCGACCTGATCGAGGTTGCCGCGAAGTCGTAAGAACTTTCTGCTGTCTCACAGAGGGCACGCTTGAGGGTGGGCCCTCTGTTTGTCACTCCCCACCTAGATCCGCGGAGGACGTCCCATGATGGCTTACTGGCCGCACCTCTACCTACTTTTGTTTGTCCTGATCATCTGGGGACTTGAAAAGCTGTTTCCTCAGTTCATGGCCCGGGCCGAAGAGAACCTGCTGGTACTCGTGATCACGTCCATAATGCTGGTTGCCTTCGGGCAGGTCATTGCCCGCTACGGCTTCAACACCGGCTGGCACGCCGCGCTCGAATATAATACCGTCGCCTTTTCCTGGCTGATCCTGCTGGGCATGGGGTACGGTATCAAGACCGGCCTGCACCTGGGTGTCGATATCCTTCTCAACGCCCTTCCGCGTAATGCCGCCAAGACACTGTCGCTCCTTGGCGCCTTTGCGGCAATGATCTACGGTCTGGTCCTGCTCGACTCGATCTGGCTGAGCTGGCTCGGCATCGGCCTCAACGCCAAGGGAGGGGCCATCGCCTACTGGGCCAAGATGTACAAGGTGGGGATTGGCTCGGAGGAACTGCGCTATCCGCTCTTTCTCCAGGAGGCCCTGGGCATCCAGGACCGGGTGCACCGCTGGATTGTCCTGCTTGTCCTACCTGTCAGCCTGGCTATGCTGGTTTTTCGTTCGCTGCAGGCATTCTGGGACATACTGACAGATAAACGCGCAACGCTGATCAGCGGCCACGAAGCCGAGGAACTGGTGGCTGAGCACAAGGATGCTTTGAAAGACTAGGAGAACCAAGGGGAAAAGCATGGAACCATTGATACTGTTCATTCTGGTACTTAGTCTGCTTGCCATCGGTATTCCGGTTGGCATCTCTCTCGGCCTTTCTTCAATACTGTTCGTCACCTTCTTTTCGCACGACTCACTTACTTCGATAGCGATCTCGTTGTTCGGTGCCGGTCAGCATTACACACTGCTTGCCATTCCGTTTTTTGTACTGGCATCCTCGTTTATGTCGACTGGCGGGGTGGCTAAACGGCTTATAAATTTTGCCATTGCCAGTGTCGGCCACCTCCAGGGTGGGCTGGCCATCGCCTCGGTAATGTCCTGCATGATGTTCGCCGCCCTGTCCGGTTCGTCACCGGCCACGGTCGTGGCAATCGGTACCATCGCCATCGCCGGCATGAGGCAGGTGGGCTACTCCAAGGAGTTCGCTTCCGGCATCATCGCCAATGCCGGTACGCTTGGTATCCTGATACCACCCTCAATCGTTATGGTTGTCTACGCAGCCGCAACCGATGTCTCGGTCGGCAGGATGTTTCTCGCCGGGATCATACCAGGCTTCGTGGCCGGAAGCATGCTTATGGTCACCATCTACATAGTTGCCAAAGTTAAAAACCTGCCTGCCGAAAAATGGCAGGGATTCGGCGCCGTTTTCGATGGCGCCAAGCAGGCGAGTTGGGGCCTGTTCCTGATTATTATCATCATGGGCGGTATTTACGGCGGGGTCTTTACACCGACTGAAGCTGCGGTTGTCGCTGCGGTCTACTCTATTTTCGTGGCGCTCTTCATTTACCGGGACATGGGTCCTCTGCAGGAGACCCCCTGGATCTATGAAAGCGATTCTCAGGAGGGCAAAGTCGGCTTCAGAGGAACAGTGTATGGTGTCTCTTTCTTACTGTTCTGGATGATGCTCGCCTTTTTTGCCACCGCCACCTCCGAGACGATCACTGCCAGCCAGAGAAACCTGGTGGGCCTGGTTATCGGGGTGGTATTCTCGGTTTTCTACATTTTGAAAGAATCAAGCCGACAGAGCCTGTCTGCAGGCGCCTGTCTAAGCGCAGGCCTGGTCATCTGGAGAAGGAACCTGGCGCTGATGATTCGCAAGTTTTTCCCAGCCCTGTTTGGCACCGATACACGGCGGACCATGCTCGAGGGTACCAAGACCACGGTTATGCTGATGTTTATCATCGCCAACGCGCTGCTGTTTGCTCATACGCTGTCGGCGGAAAGAATTCCGCAGCACGTCACCGAGTGGATGCTCGGCGTCGGCTTCAACTGGTTCACCTTCCTGATCGCGGTCAACATACTGCTGCTCATCGGCGGGCAGTTTATGGAGCCTTCAGGGCTTCTGGTAATCGTCGCCCCGGTCGTTTTCCCTATCGCTATGGAACTTGGGGTCGATCCGATTCACCTCGGCATCATCATGGTGGTTAACATGGAGATCGGCATGATCACCCCGCCCATCGGTCTTAACCTGTTCGTCACCTCAGGCATTACAGGCATGAGTCTGGCCAAGGTGGTGCGGGCCGCCTTGCCGTTCTGTATGGTATTGATGCTGTTTTTGATTTTAGTTACCTATGTACCGTGGATCTCGACTGTGCTGCCGTATGCGATGATGGGACCCGAGATTATAACCCAATAAAAACCAGCCTTTTCTGCTTCCAGCTTGTCCTGCCAAGGCCATGGGGAGAACAGGCCGGCTAAGAGGAATGAGGTACACCCTATGGACAAGGAATTCGAGATAAGGACAATTCTCTACGCTACAGATCTCGGCGACAACACCCGACCCATATTTCGAGCAGCATTGAGCCTGGCGAGGGCCTACGACGCTTCCATCATTATGGTGCACGTGGTTGAGCCAATGTCCAGTGCAATGCAGGCGGTTGTCGATACGTATCTGCCAGAAGGGGAGGCGGAGAAAGTGTATAAGGACGGTATGAAGTCAGTGCTCAACGAGATGCGGATACGGTTGCAGAAATTCAGTGAGGAAGAACTTGATTCGCCTGGTGTCGCTGCCGGCCTCGTCAAAGAAATACTCGTCGTGAGCGGCAGAGTAAGTGAGGAGATAGTAAAAGCAGCGAACAAGCATCACGCCGATCTCATCGTAATGGGCAAGTCCAGCCGCTCTGTTTTCGGCAGCGAGGTGGCGGGATCTTCCACGCGCAGGGTTACACGTCACACCAACACTCCAGTTCTCATCGTACCCAATATTTCTTGATCAAGGGATCTCCATGAAGCCGGTAATCAAGGTCTTACTGGCCTCTCCACGGGGGTTCTGCGCCGGAGTGGTGCGAGCCATCGAAACGGTACACCTCACCCTGAGATCACAAGGTGCCCCCGTCTATGTGCTGCACGAGATCGTCCATAATAAGCATGTGATTTCCGAGCTGGAAGCGCAGGGTGCACAATTCGTCAAGCACCTTTCTGAAATTCCCCCGGGGGAAATATGCATTTTCTCTGCCCATGGTGTGTCCTTAGGCACCGAAGAGCAGGCCCGAGACCTTGGCTTGAGGACTATCGATGCAACGTGCCCCTTGGTGAGCAGCATTCATCAACTGGTTGAGAAATATCAACACCAGGGCTACGATGTGATAATCATCGGCCACCACGGACACCCTGAAGTGGTCGGTACCGCAGGACGGATAAACGGTCGGGTTCATAT
>JARRLH010000112.1:10288-20626 GCA_037387205.1 Desulfofustis sp. | reverse complement strand
GTTGGACCCTGCCCACCGGCTCGACTGTCTCACCTGCCATCTACCGACCGAAACTCAGGCCGGCTACCCTGAAGCGCATGAAGCTGTTCTCGCCTCCCCGGCACATCCCGACAACGCTGCCCGGATCTGCGGCTCCTGCCACGCCGAGGAAATCGAGATGGTCGCCGCCAATGACCATTATTTGTTAACCGGCCACCTCACCCTTGTTGCAGAAGCTTTCGGCGTTGCGCTCGATCCCGGCAAGGAGCCCCTGCTGTCGCAACTGTCTTCCTACGCCAACCCGGAAACCGTGCAGCAGTTGACCCAGGACCTGCTCGTGCGGCGCTGTTTACGCTGCCATGTCTACAGCGAAGGTGACGATTTCGCTGCGGTTGCTCATGGTACCGGCTGCGCGGCCTGCCATCTCTCTTTTTCAGGCGGAGCGCTGAGCTCTCATCAATTCGGCGCTCCAGCGAACGATGGCCGCTGTCTCTCGTGCCACTACGGCAATCATGTGGGCTATGACTACCAGGGCCGCTATGAACACGATCTCAATGAAGAATATCGCACGCCCTATCTGGCTAATAACCCAGATCCGCGCCCCTATGGGGTCGAGTATCACTTACTGGCTCCAGATGTGCACCAGCAGGCCGGCATGGTCTGCATCGATTGTCACCGCCAGGGCAACGTGATGGGTACACAAGCACATCCCGATTGTCTGGAGTGCCACCTCTTTGATCCTGATACAAAAGCGCCTGAAAGTAGTGTTCAAAACGAAGGTAATCAGGTGTTTTTCGTTTCTTCTGCAACTGGTGAGAAACACCTCATTCCTCAACTACAGCACCCGGCCCATACCAACTACGGTAGCCGTTTCAGCTGCCAAGCCTGCCACGCCCAGTGGACCTACAACGACGCCCCCACCCACCTGCTGCGCATCGACCACGAGGAAGTTGACGATTTTTACAAGCTCAGCCTGGACGGCAGTTCCGAGGTGCTGCGCATCCTGTCCAGCCATATCCTGGACGACGGCGATCTGCTCGAGCCCTTCATGAGCAACAAATTCAGCGGGGAAGAACTGCCGGGGATCTGGTTCAGAGGCTTTGGTGAACGGCGCTGGGAACAAGTGCTTCTTGACGAAGGTGAAGACGGTTCAGTGACGACGGTCCGGCCTATTCTCGATCTCCGCCTGTCCTGGATCGACTATGACGAGGCGAGCCGATTCGACAATGTCGACCCCCTGGGAGGGGTAAAACGAACGCGGCCCTATGCGCCGCATACCATTGGACCGGCCGGACTCTTCTATGAGGCGAGAATACGCCCCTATCTGGTCGATAAAGAAAAGGATTAGCCGCCGAGTTCAGTCTCTGCCCTGCGCACGCAGGCCACAAGGCGGGCGAGCATTTCGTGGTTCTTGACGCCAGGACTGTCTTCTACGCCAGAATTGACATCCACGGCGTAAGGAGTGGTTCTTAATATAGCTTCGCCCACGTTCTCAGGATTAAGTCCCCCGGCAAGGATCACCGGCAGATCGCTCCTTAGTCGCGCTATTACATCCCAGTCAAAGGTCTGGCCGGTGCCGCCTTCCATTCCCTGCACATAGGTGTCGAACAGCAGGCAATCAACAACACCTGAATAGGAAGGCAGATCTGGCTCCCCTGTCCCTCTGCCAACCCGAAAAGCCTTGCAGACCGTCAGGCTGCGATTCCAGTTTTTCAGCTCTCTGCAATAATCTGCAGACTCCGAGCCGTGCAGTTGAACCTGGGTCAGCCCGGCCGCAGTGACAACATCTTTCACCAGCTCCAGGGTGCTGTCTACAAAGACGCCCACTCGTGCAATAAAGGGAGGCAGATTGTCTATCAGCGCGGCGGCCTGGTCCGGCGCCACATATCTCGGACTTTTTACAGCAAAGATGAACCCCAGCGCGTCAACTCCAAGCGCCACAGCCGCTTCGGCGTCCTCTACTCTGGTGGTGCCGCACATTTTTATTCTGACTTTCATGGCTTTGTCGCCTCAAAGATCTCAGGATCTGAGAGTCACCAGCATGGAACTGTCATGACCGGCCCGCATCAGGCTCTCGCCGATCAGGGCGCCACAGATACCGTGGTCCCGCAGCAGTACCAGATCGGCGCCACTGGTCAGGCCGGACTCCGAGACCACCGGGATGGCCTCCGGAATCAACCGTTTCAATCTGAGGGTGGTGGTGATGTCAACGCTGAAATCCTTGAGATTACGGTTGTTGATGCCGATAAGCCCGGCCTCGGCAGCCAGTGCTTTTTCAAGCTCGTCCTCATCGTGGATCTCAACCAGACTGTCCATACCCAGCTCTTGGGCCATCTCCTGGTACTCGGAAATCTGTGCTTGTGAGAGAATCGCCGCAATCAGCAGGATCGCATCGGTCCCATGGGCGGAAGCTTTTTTTCTTGCTACTATCTTATCCAGAATCATCGTCTTAAGTGAACGCTACTCAGCACCATATTACTCACACCTGGTTGAAAAGGCGATGAGCAACTCCAGTGTTTGCATGGCTTTACCCGAGTCAATGCACTCTGCCGCCGACTCTATGCCCGTTCCGATATCGGCTGCCGCCCCGGCGGCCATCAGCGCCGCACCCGCATTGAGGAGCACCATGTCTCTTCTGGCGCCGTGCTCTCCTCTGAGGAGATCTTTCATCATTTCTGCAGACTCAGCAGCATCAGTGCCGCCTTGCAGATCGGCCAGTGGTGAGCGGGCAAGACCGAATTGTTCAGGGGTAACCTGGTAGGAAAGCACTTCCCCATCCTTGAATTCGGCCACTGATGTTGTGCCGGTCACGGTGAACTCGTCGAGATTGCCTGCGCCGTGCACCACCAGGGCGCGCTTGGCGCCAAGTTTGCCCAGCACTTCGGCCAGCAACACGGTCAGCTCTTCAGAGAAGACGCCCAGCACCTGCACGTTGGCGCCGGCAGGGTTGGTGAGCGGACCGAGAATGTTGAATATCGTCCTTATACCTATTTCCCGGCGTGGCCCGATGGCGTATTTCATGGCGCCATGCAAGGCGGGAGCAAACAGAAAGCCTATTTTGCATTTTCGTATGCAATCGCCCACCTGGCCCGGGTTCAAATTGAGATTAACCCCCGCCGCTTCGAGCACATCGGCCGAGCCGCAGGAGCTCGACACGGCCCGGTTGCCGTGTTTGGCGACCGTCACACCGCACCCGGCAACGACAAAGGCAGAGGTGGTGGAGACATTGAAGGTGCCGGATCCGTCGCCCCCTGTTCCACAGGTATCCACGACGACGCCGCCGGCGGCCATATCAACGCCGGTATCGATGGAAGTGACCTTCTCCCGCATCACCCTTACGGCCCCGGTTATTTCCTCCACCGTTTCCCCTTTCATCCTCAAGCCGGTGAGAAAAGAACCGATCAGCACCTCGCTCACCTCGCCGCTCATGATCGAATTGATCACCCCGTACATCTGTTGCTCAGTGAGGTCCTGCCGCTCGACTATTTTCTGGATGGCCTCTTTGATTTCCATAATGGTTTCCGATTCGAAGAATTAGTCAATCACCGCATGGATGGATACGCATCCGACATGAAGTTTCTCAGCAGCTGCTTTCCTTCCGGGGTCATTATCGATTCCGGATGGAACTGCACGCCCTCCACCGGCAGTGTGGCATGCCGCAGCCCCATCAATTCCTTCTGGTCGGTCCAGGCGGTGATCTGCAGGACGTCCGGCAGAGTCTCCTCTTTGACCACCAGACTGTGATAGCGCATGCCTTCGAAAGGGCTGGGCAGACCGGTAAACACCCCCCGACCGTCGTGATGGATAGGGCTGGTTTTACCGTGCATTATGCGCTCGGCCCGAATCACATCGCCGCCGAACGCCTCACCGATGGACTGATGCCCCAGGCAGACGCCGAGTACTGGTATTTTGCCGCCAAAAGCTTTGATCACCGACACGGATATGCCCGCTTCCTTGGGAGTGCAGGGCCCCGGCGACACCAGTATCCTCCTGGGCTGCAGCTGCTCCAGCTGGTCGATGGTGATCTTGTCATTGCGAAATACCTTGATCTCCTCGGGCGTCTTATCCTCCCGGCAGTTGTCGGCGATTGTCTGGACGATGTTGTAGGTAAACGAATCGTAGTTGTCGATGATGACGATCATTAATTAAAACCTCTTCTCTGCCAGTTCGACGGCCCGCCGCAACCCCATGGACTTGTTTACCGTTTCATCGAATTCCCGCTCCGGAACCGAATCGGCGACAATGCCGGCGCCCGCCTGAATCCACAGATCCTGGCCGCGGATGATAAAGGTACGGATGGTGATACAGAAATCCATATTTCCTGAGAACCCGAAGTACCCGACCGACCCGGCATACGGTCCCCGCCGGCCTGGTTCGAGCTCTTCGATTATCTCCATGGCCCGTATCTTCGGGGCCCCGCTGACCGTGCCTGCCGGAAAACAGGCTTCCACCACGTCGAACATATCCTTGCCGGCGGCTATCGTTCCATGTACTCCCGAGACGATATGCATCACGTGACTGTAGCGTTCAATCACCAATAGATCTCTGACCTCGACGCTGCCGCCCCGGGCAATGCGGCCCACGTCGTTGCGCCCGAGATCGACGAGCATCAGGTGTTCGGCCCGCTCCTTGGGATCAGCAAGCAGCTCCTTTTCCAGGGCCTGATCCTCCTCCGCTGTCCTTCCCCGGGGCCGGGTGCCTGCGATCGGCCTGAGCTCGACTGTTTCCCCTTCTTTTCTCACCAGAATCTCGGGCGATGACCCGATCTGAATAAGATCCCCGAGTTTCAGATAAAACAGATAGGGGCTCGGGTTGACGTGACGCAGGGCCCGATAGATCGAATGGGGCGGCAGGGTTGTCCTGGTGTGAAAGCGCTGCGAGAGCACCACTTGAAAAATATCACCGGCCAGAATGTATTCCCGGGCCCGGTCCACCATTTTGTGAAAGTGGGCCGGCTCCATATTGGACTCAAACCTGCACTCACCGGCGGTGCCGCTGCCGGCCTTGATGAAAAATTCCTCTGGAACCGACTGTCCGATCAGGGCGGTTATCTCGTCAATGGCACTGTGAGCCTCACGATAATGGTGCTCGAGAGACTGGCCGTCGCTGGTATCGACCCAGTGCACGATGGTCACCGTTTGCTCGAGACTGTCATGCACCAGAACCGTACCAGGGATCATGAAGGAGGAATCGGGAAACTCGAGCGCTGGATGGGTGTCCGGCAATTCCTCCATGAACCGGACCATGTCATACCCGAGGAAACCGACCGCCCCGCCGCAGAATTTCGGCAGCGAAGGATCGTCGAAGGCATCCATTTCACCAACCAGCTCACGCAGTGCAGCAAGTGGATCAGCGGTGAATCTCTTGTGGTTCAAAATTCCAAAGAAGATGAAAAAGGTACCAGCCGGGCCTTCTCAGCTTTGCTGCAGAACAGTTCGAATTCTTTTTTATCGGCGGGAGCGATCATGGCTGGAGTGGATCAGGTTGTTGGCATAAATTGTAATGGAACAAGGAACATACCATAAATAGGAAATAATTCACCAGAAACACAGACTCAGAAAATGAAAAAAGCCGCTTGATCGTCGGATCAAACGGCTTCTCATTATGGTTCCGGTTTACAAGGGCACCGGCACCCTAAAAAAGAGCAATCAGGCTTCGAGCTGATTTACCCTTTTGGTCAATCGGGAAATCTTCCGCGAGGCATTCTTCTTGTGAATCGTGCCCTTGGATGCGGTTTTGGCGATTACCGGAACGGCAGAGGCTAAGGCGGTTTTCGCCTCGTCGACGTTGCCGCTCTCGATTGCCTCGTTCAAATTCCTGATTGCCGTTTTCATCTTAGAACGGATCGCCCTATTGCGCTGGCGCCTCACCTGGGCCTGACGATTTCTCTTTTCCGCAGATTTATGATTAGCCACGAACAACTTCCTCCTGTCTGTATCGTTAAGTGCGTATTCTGTAATGCACGCAGCAGCAGATCGCTACTGATGATTATTTTTGTAACCGAAGACGAAAATAGATACTCCAGAGTGTATCTGGTGTCAATATAAATAATATTAAATATCTATTTTTCCAGGCTTAGTACTCTCTTTATCTCTTCTCGAATAGAGACTTCTCAACATCAACGTATTGTCATTCGAGCCTGCCAAGATAATTAAAGGTGGGAAGTTTCGGAAGCCGGTCCCGGACAGTGAGCCTGTCGGCCACCCCTTCCACCTCTCTTTTGCCGATCTTCATTCCGGAAAAATCGACCACCAGATAGTCAATACCCATATCCTGAAGCTCATTTTTAAAGGGTAGAAGCGAATATGGCTTAACCGGTCTGGTGTAGGACAGACCTCCTCTTTTGGTGGTGACGAACCTCTCTCCATGGGGACTGGAAATCGTCTGATTATAGGGTTGATTATCGGGCGCAGCCCTGGAGATGAAAAGCGGGGGGGTGCCATACACGGTCAAACCCACCTGCGGACGTCTTGAGTTTTCTTTTCGATTGCCCTTTTTCTGCTGCCCCTGGTCGGCGTCGCTGCTCCGATAGCCTGTAAGGCCGCGGGACAGACTTGCCCGATCGGTTTCGATGCTGAACTGAAACCCCGAAAGTCCAAGTGCAGCAGCGGATTTCATCGCCCTGCTGTTGAGCAGATTGAGGGTGTAATCCCCATAGAGGGTGACTTCGGATTGGGCAAAAAGAATCAACTGACCTAGACCGGTGATTTGAAAAGTGCGGAAACCGGATTTGCGCAGCACCTCGATTTTTTTCCTCAATGCAGAGAACGACTGTTCATGCACCACCTGCGGCAGCGCCCAGATCACCCTGTTCTTTTCCCTGCCGAAATAGCGTTTAAGCTGCCCGGTTTCAGCCATGGTCCGCTTTTCTATGGGGAGCACGAACCTATCAACCTCAAACGGCAGTCTCTGAAAAATCAGCTTGGCCGAATCGAGCCGCACCCACAACTCAGTGGACCTGCGCGGCGCTGCACGGCCCTTACGGGTGGACAGCGCTTTAATGTGTGGGCGTCCCGACAGACCAATCAACTCGCAGATTCTCCTGCTCTTGTCCCTTATCGTTGCCGACTCCCTGGAAGTAGGATTAAGAGGGGCGAGGCTCGGTGGAAGTCCTGTCGACTCCTGTCGCCGTCGATCATGTACGTCGACCCGATAAAGGCTGACGGTGCCGCGCGGTATTTCGGGCCCCAGGCCGGAGGGCAGCTGCAGTCTCCAGTCCCCGGTATCGGTGGGTTGGAACTTGCGCAGAGTAAACCCAACCCGTTCGCCGCTGGCCTCATCATGCAGCCGAAAGCGTTCGCCCTTTTGCACTGTCTGCTTCAGATTGATGCGCCCCCAACAGCCGGAACCGTCGTTCACTATTGTGCTGAACCGGCCGAGGTAGGTGCCTATGTTGCCCGAGTGGTGAGAGCTGATGGCGCCCTGCCCTTTGTCGCCCAGAAAAAAACCTGTCGAGCTTTTTCTTCCCAGAGCACTTCCAATTAGCTCTTTGGCTTCCTGCCTGATTTCTTCGAGCTCTGACGGCGCCGCATCCATGACCATTCGGTAGGCGCGTACCACCTGCTCCACATAATTGACCGAGCGAAGCCTGCCTTCTATTTTCAGTGACGCGACACCGATGCGCTTGAACTCATCGACCAGATCGAGCCCTTCAAGATCGTTCATCGAGAAAAAATAGGCGGATCTGCCTCGTGAGCCCTTTCTTTTAGCCGAAGCGGAGACAACCGAGTATTTCCTCCGGCAGGGCTGTACGCAATTGCCTCTCAAGCCGCTCTTACCCCCATGATAAGAGGAAAAAAGGCACCCCCCCGAATAAGAAAAGCACATGGCGCCGTGCACAAATATTTCTACTTCGATGGGACTGTTTCTGACGATTTTTTCAATCTCTGCAATCGTCAGTTCACGGGCCAGGACCACTCTGGAGCAGCCAAGCCGGGCCAGGGTTTTGACGCCGCCGCTGTGGTGGACAAACATCAGGGTCGAGCCGTGCAGGGGAAGTGAGGGAAAATGGGTGGTCACCAATTCGATGACCCCGAGATCCTGGACGATAAGCGCAGTGGGCGAGATCGATTCCAATTCCGCCAGGGTAGTTATCAGACGGGGAAGCTCCTCTTCTTTGACCAGACTGTTGAGGGCCACATAAAAGGTGAGCCCCTGTTCCCGGCAGCAGGCCGCCATCGCCCTTATTTCATCGTAGCGAAACTCCCGGGCGGGATTGCGGGCATTGAATCCGGGCGCGCCGACATAGACGCCGTCGGCGCCGGCCAGCACTGCGGCTTCAAAATGGTCAACAGAGCCGGCCGGCGCGAGTAATTCCATCTTCCGGAGTGAATTGTAGTTAATTGGCGTGAACCTGGATTTAGCTGCCGACCCTTTCCCAGAAAAAGTCTATACCCCTTTCGTCGACCCGGTTGAGTGCTTCGGGAAAGGCCTCGCATTCAACGGCAAAAACCTTGCCGGCGATATCCTTGATCGAATCGTCGTAATCGAGCTCAACGGTCTTCTGCAGGATAATCGGACCGTTGTCATACAGTTCGTCGGCAAAATGAACGGTGCAGCCGCTGACCATGCAGCCCCGCTCCTTTACGGAACGATGGACGATATCTCCATAAAAGCCGTCGCCGCAGAACATGGGGATGATCGAGGGGTGGATATTGACCACATTTCGTTTCAGGTTCCGGGGCGGGGTGTACAACTTGAGATAGCCGGCCAGGCAGATGATATCGATAGCATAGTCCTTGAGGATATCGTTGGTTGATTCGCTGTCCCTGGCGACGAAGGTCGGGTAGCCATAGTTCCTGGCCTTGTCGATTCCCAAGACACCCTCCACATTGGAAACCACAACCTGGATCCGGCAGTTGAGCGACCCGTCTTCGATACGTTCATGAAAATTGTCCAGCGTCCGTCCGCTGCCAGATAAAAGCACCGCGATGTTCAGCATCGTTACACCCCCTTGAAATAATCATTGGTGGACACATCCACCTTCTCGAGCCATCTGGATATTGCCGTGTCATAGGACGAGGTCAGCTCGAACACCTTGCGGGCCAGCATAAACCTGGTTTTCAGGGTGGTCGCGCCGGTTGTCCTTATTTCCTGTAAAACCGTGCCATAATCAGCAGGATCGACAACTACGGTCACATCCTGGAAGTTCTTCGCCGCGGCCCTGAGCAGCGTCGGACCGCCGATGTCAATGTTTTCAATCGCATCTTCAAGACTGCAATCGGCCGCGGCGACAGTCTTCTCAAAGGCATAAAGATTGACCGCCACGAGATCGATTGGGGTCAGTCCATGCGTATCACACTGGCTGATGTGTTCGGGATTGCTGCGCTGGTGGAGTATGCCGCCGTGCACCTTGGGGTGGAGCGTTTTGACGCGCCCATCGAGCATTTCCGGAAAGCCGGTGAACTCGGAGACATCGACAACCTCGAGTCCCGCCTCTCTTAAGCGGGCGGCAGTGCCCCCGGTGGAAAGCAGTTCAACCCCAAGCTCGGCCAGTGCAGCGCCAAATTGTTCGATTCCTGATTTGTCGGTAAGGCTGATGAGCGCTCGTTTAATCTTGTTCATCCTGGTCACCCCGGTTAATCTTTTCTTATGAATTGTCGAATTTTACGACGGTCTCTCTTGTCCGGCTTTTTCGCTGGTGCGGCTCCGGGCGCCCTGGTCAATCTGCGCATCTGCGAATTGGCCTCGCGATTTTTCACGCTGTCATCGGATTCATCATAGAGTTCCCGCGCCTCTTTGGCAGGCCGGCGATACTGGTTCACCCCTCTGACGGTCACCTCGAATATCTGCTCAAGCTTGTTGATCCGCAGTTCATCACCCACTGTTACGGTTCTGGAAGGTTTGACCCGCTGTCCGTTGAGGTGGATCTTGCCACCCTGCACAGCCTGAGTGGCCTGTGATCTGGTTTTAAAAAACCGGGCCGCCCACAACCACTTGTCTATTCTTATTTTTTCTGTTGATTCAGTCACCTGTGAAACCTGTTCGAGGGAGATTCAGAGTGGTTCTAGGTATCAAATGACAAAGGTACACCGAAAATTATGTGAATTCATCGAAAAAGGCTATATGGTGTGCTCCATAAAACCGACCGCACGGAGCTTCAGCATACAGATCCCCATGGCCATACAAACCGCCGGCGTAAAAAATATCAAGTTGCCGATACGGGTGATGCAAAAGGACGGCAAAATCCAGAACACCATCGCCGAAATCAGCCTGCAAACCCGCATAGCAACGCCTCTGCAGCCCAACTGCATAGGCTCCATCACGGCAATCATCAACCGTTACATCGACAAAATCGCCGTTTCAGAATTTCAGGATTTGCTCTCCGATGTTCAGCAGTTCTTCAATGCCGAGTCCACC
>JARRLH010000112.1:0-10226 GCA_037387205.1 Desulfofustis sp. | reverse complement strand
CGGCCTGATGGAGTACCGCTGCACCTTCAGCGGCACCATCGGCGGCAATAACGGCTTTGCACTGACCGTGGCAGTGCCGGTCACCACCCTGTGTCCCTGCTCCAAGGAAATCAGTGAAGCCGGGGCCCACAATCAGCGGGCGGAAATAACCATTACGGTCAGATTCAGCAGGATGATCTGGGTAGAGGACCTGATCGAACTCATCGAGCAATGCGGTTCATGCGAACTCTATTCACTGCTCAAACGGCCCGACGAAAAATATGTCACCGAGACCGCCTTCAACAATCCCATGTTCGTTGAGGACGTGGTCAGGAAAGTTGCCCTGGCGGCCCTTGATCATCCGGACATTACCTGGTTTTCAGCCAGTGTCGAAAGCTTCGAATCCATTCACAAGCACAGCGCCTACGCCTTTGTCGACAGCGGCGACATCCTCGACAAAAACGGCGGCAAGCTTCAATAGACAAGCACTTGAGTTTAGGATTGCCGTCAGCACAGACTCGAACCCGAGCCGGCGATTGATTTAGGCAACGGTGCCCCGATCGAAAGCTTGCACAGCACCTCGCGCTATCTGCTCGCAGACTCCATCGATACGATTGCTTCAGCCAGCCGGCCGATGCCCTCGTCAATCACCCGCTCATCGGTACATGAGAAGTTGAGCCGGAAGGTCGACGACCTTGTTGCCCTCGTATAAAACGGTTCTCCGGGAACAAACACCACCTTTCTGGCCACCGCCCTGTCAAACAACTCCAGAGAACTCATCTTCTCCGGCAGTCTCCCCCAGAGGAACATCCCGCCATGGGGACTGGTGCAGCTGACGTAGTCGGGAAAGTCACGCTCGATCGCCTCGAGCATAGCCCGGCACTGGGAACCGTAGGCGGCGCGGATAGTCTTAAGATGGTTCTCGATCTGGTTATTGGTGAGAAAATCGACAAGCACATACTGGGTAAAGTTGCAGGTATGCAGATCCGCAGCCTGCTTGGCGATGAGAAGCTTATCACACAGCTTTTCCGGGGCCGCGACCCAGCCGATGCGAAAGCCGGGAACCACCGTTTTGGAGAAGGATCCGAGCAGGACGGTCTGATCAGGCGCCAGGTGGTGAAACGATTTAATGGGATCACCATGAAATCTTAGCGCCCCGTAGGGATCGTCTTCCACCAGGAAACAATCGCTCCGGGTGATGATTTCAGCTATCCGGCTCCTGTTTTCATAGCTGTAGGAAATGCCCGAGGGATTCTGAAAATTGGGCACCGTATACATCAACTTAGGATTCTTTTTTATCACCTTGTCAAGGGAGCTTACATCCATTCCCTCATCGTGTACCTTAACCGGGAGAAAGCGGGGGCGGTAGAGCGACAAGGCCTGAATCGCACCGAGATATCCCGGTTCTTCGATAACCACCGGGTCGCCGTCGTTGATGGTCACCTTGGCAATGAGATCCAAGGCCTGCTGGCTGCCGTTGGTGATGAGGATACGCTCGGCCGGGATTTCCAGCCCCTGCTCATCCCTGTACTTTTGCGAAATACACTCACGCAGTTCGAGCAATCCTTCCGAATTGCTGTATTGAAGGCAGTCGGTGTTATGTCGATCGAACACCCTGTTGGTCGATTCCTTGAGCTCATCAAGCGGAAAATACTGTCTGTTCGGCAAGCCGCCGGCAAAGGAGATCATGCTTTTGTCGGTGGTGACTTTGAGAATTTCCCGGATGAACGACCGGGGCACGTCCTGAATTCTGTCTGCGAACAGTCCTCTCATCTTGATTCCCGGCTCTGCATGGTTGATTTCGCTTACCGTTTCTTCCTGGTTGAATCGGTGTAGCGCTTTTTTTCGGCCGCGGCGCGCAACACCCTGAACAACTCGCGGCTGTGCACCTTGTTTCTGGTCTTCACGTACTGATAGGCGGACCTGCGAATTTCCATCTCGTCAACATCGGAATACTCTTCTACGACCAGATCAACTGCGGCGCTGGGCCAGTCCATCTCCATGGTCACGCCTTGCAGCAGACATTCGTCCCGGCAGTCAAGGGCCTCATTGATTATCGCGTCACGCAGACGTTCGGCCCGGTGATGGAGCCTGTTTTCGGCGAGCCTTGAGCCCTTCATCCGGGCGAGCCGGTTGAGCAACTCATCCACTTCTTCCTGCTTGATGAGCTTGGCCACGTATTTAACCTGCCGCTTCAGCGCTCCGCCTTTCAGTGTGCGGCAGAGCCCCACGGCCTCCACAACTTCAGGCCCCAGATGCAGGGTGCCGAGTTCAGTGTCATTTAAGGCGGCAAGCTCTTTTGCAGCTGCTTCGACCTGCTTATGCTGACGCTTCAGCTCTGATTTACTCAACCGCTCCATAATTGCTCGGTCACTTTAACGTATTAACCGTCGGTTCAGGGAGTTGCCAATTCAAGAAGCGAAGGTTCATAATCTCCGGGGGGCTGGAGCCCGAGCAGCACACAGAGGGTGGCGGCAACATTGGCCAACCCCGGCCCTGGTATTCCGGCCATCAGGAACCGGTTGGCTTGATCATAATCTTTTACGATCAGGGGTACCGGGTTCAAGGTATGAGCAACCATGGGCGACCGGACCCCGTTCTTCTGGGTCCACATGCAGTCGGCGTTGCCGTGATCGGCGGTGATCAGGCAGATCCCTCCGGCTTTTTCGACTGCCGCGAGCAGCCGCGACAGACACAGATCAACTGTTTCGACAGCGATCCTGATCGCCGGTTCGACGCCGGTATGACCGACCATGTCGCCATTGGCATAATTCACCCGAATAAAATCATAGCTCCCCGACACAATCGCCTCTGTCACCAGATTGGTGATTTCAGCCGCCTTCATCCAGGGCTTAAGATCGAAGGCAAGTTTATCCGATTCGACCTCTACATATTTTTCCAGGTTGGCATCGATATACCCTGACTTGTTGCCATTCCAGAAATAGGTCACATGGCCGAATTTCTGCGTCTCTGAAATCGCAAACGAGCGGATGCCGGAGGCGCAGAGATACTCTCCCAGGGTGTTATCGATGGCCGGCGGTTCAACCAGATAGTTGGCGGGAATTTTGGCATCGCCGTCATATTCCATCATCCCGGCATAGAATACCTCGGGATAGCTCCGCCGTTCGAAGTGGGAGAACTCCTGGTCCTCGAAGGCCCTGGAGATCTCGATGGCCCGATCGCCCCTGAAATTGAAGAAAACCACGCTGTCCCCGTCAGCAATGGTGCCGACCGGCTCATTACCGTCGGCGATGACGAATGGATCCATATACTGATCGGTCATTGCCGGGTCTTCCTCGTAGTAGGTGGAAATCGCTTCGGTGGCCGAGGAAAACATCCTGCCGCTGCCCAGGACATGGGTGTTCCAGCCCCGCTCAACTATAGTCCAATCGGCCCCATAGCGATCCATGGTGGTAACCATGCGACCGCCGCCTGAGGCGATTCTGCAGTCGCACCCCCGCTTCTGCATCTCCGCGCAATGACGTTCCAGGGGGGTGAAATAGTCGAGCGCGCTTTTGGCGCCCACATCGCGTCCGTCAAGCAGTCCGTGTATCCTGACCCGAGTGACGCGGCTTTCTTCACACCGGTTGAGGATGGCATAGAGATGATCTATGTGGGAATGGACATTACCGTCGGAAACCAGCCCGATTAAATGGAGCGTTCCCCCGGCACCGCACCTGTTTTCAATTACCGACCAGCTTTTTCCCGAAAATATCGTTCCCGAGGCTATCGCCTCGCTCACCAGTTTCGCCCCCTGGGCGAATACCCTTCCGGCACCAAGCGCGTTATGGCCGACTTCTGAATTTCCCATGTCGTCATCGGTGGGCAGGCCCACGGCTGTGCCATGCGCCTTCAGCCGGGTAAACAGGGGTTCTTTGAATAACTTGTCAAGAGTCGGGGTGTAGGAAACCTTTACTCCGTCGGAGCCGTCATCCTTACCGAAACCTATTCCATCCAGCACAACTGCGACCAGCGGACCTTTGATCTTTTTAAAATTGTTTAGCGGCAACAATGTATTATCTTTCATGGTGCACTCTTTGGCCCGTTTCGTGAGCCGGCATTGACAGATTGCTCTTTACTACCTGATTCTTTTACTATAAACAGTCGGTTACAACCAATTTTTCACACTATAGCATGAGCCTTGAATAGGCAAGCTGACAAGAATATAAATCCACCTTGAATCGATGCGTAGAATTATGACGCAGCCCTCATGACCGACCAGTCCGCCCCACTCGACATGTTGGGCAGGGCCCGGCTCACCGCGGTTGCTGCGGCCCGGACCCTGTTGCTCGCTCAGATTTCAGACCTGCGGCCCGAGACGGAAACGCTGCCGCTGGATCAATGCCTGGACCGCGTCTGCGCCAGCCAGGTCAGTGCCCCGGAAGACCTTCCCCCCGCCGACCGTTCAACCATGGACGGATTCGCCGTGGTCGCCGCCGATACTTTTGGCGCCTCTCAATCGATGCCGGGATATCTCGATATCGACGGCGAAGTCCTCATGGGCGAGGCTCCCGAGGATGCACTGAAAAGGGGCCGCTGTTTTAAAATTCCCACCGGGGGGCTGCTGCCCGACGGGGCCGACGCGGTGGTAATGCACGAGCACACGGTCCCCGTTGATGACAGAGTGGTTGAAATCATCAAGCCGGTGGGCAGCGGCGCCAATCTGATCAGAAAAGGCGACGACATTCGGCGAGGCGCCGTGGCCGTTGCTGCGGGGCGTCTGCTCCGGCCCCAGGAACTCGGACTGCTGGCCGGACTCGGAATATCTGAGGTGGAGGTTTTCACCCAGCCCCGCGTTGCCATCATCTCCACCGGCGACGAAATAATAGATTATCGTCAGCAGCCGCCCCCAGGCAAAATCAGAGACATCAACGGTATCGTACTGAGTTCTCTGGTGCGCCGCTGCGGTGCTCTCATCAAGGACTACGGTATAGTCAATGATGACGAATCCGCATTTTTTGCCACCGTTGAGGAAGCTGTCCAGGAGACCGACATGGTCCTTTTCTCCGGCGGAAGTTCGGTGGGCATGCGCGATCTCGGGGAACAGGCCATCGAGCGGATCGGCAATCCCGGAATTCTTGTGCACGGCGTTTCCCTCAAACCTGGAAAACCAGTAATCATCGGCTTGTGCGACAAGACGCCGATATTCGGCCTCCCCGGTCATCCGGTTTCGGCCATGGTCTGTTTCGATTTCTTTGTTAAACCCGCACTTGCCGCTATTTCCGGTACGCGCTCTCCCTCCCTCACCGCACAGCCCTCTGTGCAGGCCAGGCTGCAAAGAAATATTAACTCGGCGGCCGGCAGACTGGATGTGGTCCGGGTGCAGCTCAGATTTGCGGACTCCGAACTCCAGGCCCTGCCCATACTGGGCAAATCGGGTGCCATATCAACCTTATCTGAAGCCCACGGGTTTTTCCTCATCGAAGAAGAAAGCCAGGGGGTAAGCAGCGATGATCTTGTAGAGGTGTATCTTTACCTATGAAAACCGGCTCCGTATATCTCTCCAACACGCCACTGTCCGAGGCCCGCACACTATGGCATGAGGCCC
Organism: Desulfofustis sp.; assembly: GCA_037387205.1. Lineage (GTDB taxonomy): Bacteria > Desulfobacterota > Desulfobulbia > Desulfobulbales > Desulfocapsaceae > JABDQA01. The sequence continues at coordinate 4,699 of JARRLH010000112.1, read as the reverse complement.
TCAACTCCTGTGGTTTCTTTTCACCCAAAACGGTTAAGGCGGCCGTCGACGAGGCGCTCGGCGAGACCACCGCCGCGCCCGTGTACGCGCGTTACTCATCCCCTTCCTACAACGCTTCTGCCATGGACGGCGTCGCCGTCCGTTTCCAGGATCTGGGTAGGGCCAGCGAGGCATCCCCTGTCAAGCTGTCGAGCAGCCAGTATTTACCGGTCAATACCGGTAATGCGATCCCTGAACCCTACAATGCGGTGGTCATGATAGAAGACGTCCACACCTTTGACAACCAGGACATCGAGCTGATCAACCCGGCAACCCCCTGGCAGCACGTGCGCACCGTGGGCGAGGACATTGTCGCCACCGAATTGATTATTCCCCAGGGCCACGTCATCAGGCCCATCGATCAAGGAGCTCTGCTGGCCGCCGGCATCACCCAGATCGATATTGCGGCACGACCTGCAGTCACGGTGATTCCAACCGGCTCTGAATTGATCGAACCGGGCAGCGAGGTGAAGCCCGGTCAGATTATCGAGTTCAACTCGCGAATACTGTCGGGCTATCTTAGCCAATGGGGTGCAAAAGTAACCATTCATCCGCCGGTCGCAGACAACCCCGATCGCCTCGCAGAAGCCGTTCTTGAGGCCGCTCGCAACTCAGATATCATTGTCACCAACGCCGGGGCCTCTGCGGGAACCAAAGATTTTTCCAGCAGGGTGCTCGGCAGTACCGGCACCTTAGTGGTCCACGGCGTGGCCATCAAACCCGGAAAACCGGTCATCCTCGGGTTGATTAACGACACGCCGGTGGTCGGGCTGCCAGGCTACCCCATTTCCGCCCTGCTTACTCTGCATCTTTTCGGCCGGGAGCTGATTTACGGTTTCTCCGGAAAACCGGTACCCGATGACGAGTATTGTGAAGCGGTCATGTCCCGGCCCATGCATTCCGCCATGGGAGTTGATCAATTTGTCAGAGTCACCCTTGGACAGGTGGGAACTAAATTGATTGCCACCCCTTCCGGAAAAGGCGCCGGATCGGTGATGTCCATGGTCCGAGCCGATGGTCTGCTGACCATTCCCTCGGGAAGCGAGGGCGTGGGGGCCGGGGAAACTGTGCGGATAGAGATGCTGCGCAGCAGAAAAGAGGTCGAAGCCACGCTGGTGGCAATCGGCAGTCACGACAATATCCTCGACCTGATGGCCAATTTCCTGCACCGGATGACCCCGCCCCTGCGGCTTTCCTCTGCCCATGTGGGCTCAATGGGTGGGATAATGGCAATCAGGCGGGGCGAGGCACACTTTGGGGGGACCCACCTGCTCGATGAAGACACCGGGGAGTACAACGTCTCCTTCATCACACGGTTTCTGGCGGACACGCCGCTCCAGTTGATCAATCTCTGCTACCGCGAACAGGGACTTATCGTCCCCAAGGGAAACCCGCACAGGATCACCTCGTTGGCTGACCTGATCGCCCGCAACTTAACCTTCATCAATCGCCAGAAAGGTGCCGGCACCAGGCTTCTCACCGATAAGATACTGCGGGATTCCAATCTTGAACCAGACCAGCTCGCCGGCTATAATCATGAGGAATACACCCACATGAACGTCGCCGCGTCGGTGCTGAGCGGCAGTGTTGACGCAGGCATGGGAATAAGGGCGGCCGCCCAGGCCCTGGACCTTGATTTCGTCCCCGTTGCCGAGGAGCGTTATGATTTGATTGTGCCAACCGTTTTTCTCGATGACGCCCGGATGAAGGCGGCTCTCGACCTGATGAACAACAACTCGTTCAAAACCAGGATCGAGGAATTGGGAGGGTACAATCTCAGGAATTGTGGATCTGTTATGTATCAGCACTAGCTGATTATCCGGCATCCTGTTTCAGCAGTATGGATTGGATATTAACATGCACGCTGAATTAGGTAGCGATATCGGCATTGTCATCCTGCTGGAAAACTGTATCTGTGCATGCGCCGCTGCCCTGCCGTTTGGACTACGATTGCAGCGGTGCGCTAATTGACTTTATGTGGAATTATCTGATGAAACTAACCGTCAAACTTTTTGCCTATTTCCGTGACAACAGATTCATCTCAAAACTGCAAGAGTATCCGGACGGCAGCACGGTCGGCGACATCGTCGACAGCCTGGAGATCGAGCGTGATGACATCGGCATTACCATGATCAACTCCAAGCACTGCGGCTTCGAAGACACCCCCTCAGATGATGATATCCTGGCGATATTTCCTCTGGTTGGCGGCGGCTGAGTATCCGGTGGCAAAGGGTTGAGAAAATCCAAGGCAAGCCCAAAACTCTATGGCAACCAGAAATGTCAAAGTGCTCGTGCACGGCAGAGTGCAGGGAGTCTACTTTCGTTATCACACGAAACTGATGGCCGACAGTCTTGGACTGTCCGGATGGGTAAAAAACTGCCCGGACGGCTCAGTGGAAGCGCATCTCTATGGCAACGAGCCTCAGGTAACAGAGATGATAAACTGGCTGCATCAGGGTCCCGATTCGGCCGCAGTGGTGAAAGTGGATGTTGCCGAAATCGACAACCAAGAACTAAGCCATGATGGCTTTGTAATACGGTATTAAATGAGTTCTGCCAGGCATCTGATCTTGCCCCATCAGCTTTCCGACATTAGCGGGCCGTGCTCGAAATAGAAAACCTCAATGCCACCATTGCAAGGCAGCCGGGCAGCACCTTAGCTGCAGATTCGGCCCAACTGCTCAGAGACGTGAGTTTGCAGATAGGTCATGGCCAAACGGTGGCACTGGTTGGGGAATCCGGCTCGGGAAAATCGATTACCGCCCTCTCTGTCCTGCGCCTTCTCGAGGAACATACACCAATAAAAATTAACGGTTCCATCCGTTTTGAAGGCGAGGATCTTCTGCAGCTTCCGCTTGACAGGATGAGGCGAATTCGAGGGGCAGAGACAGCGGGTGATGATCGCCATGGCGCTTGCCTGCCGTCCTGCACTGCTCATCGCCGATGAACCCACCACTGCGCTGGATGTGACCATCCAGGCAAAAATTCTCGGCCTGATAAAGGATATTCAGCATGAGTTCAAGATGGCCATGCTGCTCATTACCCATGATCTTACCCTGGTCCGCAATTATGCCGAGCACATCTATATCCTTAAAGAAGGTTCCGTAATAGAACAGGGCAGTCCCGCGCAAATCTTCGATCAGCCCAAAGACGACTATACCATCAAACTGATCACCGCCATCCCGAGTCTTGCCCGCGAGCCCAAAAGCGAGGCTCCTATTCATCTTCAAACCGAAGGACTAAGTTGTTCTTTTCGCAGCTCGACCGGCTTGCTGGGGAGATTTTTTGATTCCGGGGAAAAAGATGTCCGAGCCCTGGATCGGGTGTCGCTCTCGATTCGTCAGGGAACCACCTGCGGCATCATCGGCGAATCCGGATCGGGAAAGACCACCTTGGCTTTCGCCCTGCTCAAACTGCTCAACAGTACCGGTGCGATACTTTTCAACAATCGCCGTCTGGATCAGGCACACAAAAGAGAGGTAAAGCAGTTGCGGGACAGGATGCAGATTGTTTTCCAGGACCCCTACTCCTCACTTTCACCGCGGATGACCGTGGCCGAGATCGTCTCGGAGGGGTTGGTCGTCCACAAAAAAGAGATGAGTAAAACCGAGCGCCAGGATCTCGTTTCCGAAACGCTTGAAGAAGTGGGATTGCCGCCCGAGGCGGCTCAGCGATATCCCCATGAGTTTTCGGGCGGTCAACGCCAGCGGATCGCCATTGCCCGGGTACTCATCCTGCGCCCGGAACTGTTGATTCTCGATGAACCGACCTCGGCGCTGGATGTCACCATTCAGGGCCAGATTATAGCTTTGCTCAACCAGCTGCAGCAGGAATACCAGATGACCTATCTCTTCATTTCCCACGACTTGAAAGTCATCAGGGCAGTGGCTGACGATTTGATCGTCATGCAGGGCGGGCGCATTATCGAACACGGTCCGGCGGCTGAAATGTTTGCCAACCCACGCTCACCATATACCACACAGCTTTTTCAGGCGGCCATTGGGCCGGGAAGCCGGCAATCGTGATATCAATGAAATACTGAGACGGTTGAAACTCATCAAATGAGGTAGTGAATCAGAATGGCCTGGGAATAAAAACAAGAGCAACAAAAATAAAAGAATAAATAGAAAGTGCATAAAGATAGCACAACTGAAGAGCAAACAACCTCTTCGTAAACAATCGACTGTTCTTCGCCAAAAGTAAACCAATCATTGGCAGGATAGGAAATAAATAGCGCCCTTGCGCCTGGAAATCTACTGTCCAGGATCGGTGCAGCGAAGCCCCGATTAAAGCTGCCCCCAAAAGTAGAACCGAGACACTAATCATCCGAGTTTCGGGTGTCCCCCGTATGAAAACGGTAACAAAAATAAAAATTAAGAAAACTCCCGCCGCCCACTTGATAAGATTATAGTAACGAGCGGGACCTGCAACGGTAAAATACCCGTAGTGCCCAAAACCACTCACAAAAGTGTGGCCAAACCAATTATATCTGCCAAACACCAGGGATTTCAATGGTGTCCCACGGTCTTTCATAAACATCGTGACATGCTTCTTGTCCAACTCTGTGCTGGGTTTGAACCAATGGTGAGCCCTTTCCTCTTGCATTGCAAGTAACTTATCCTTTCTGTCCGGTCCATTTACGTAATAGTCTGCACCGATT
>JARRLH010000111.1:0-11694 GCA_037387205.1 Desulfofustis sp. | reverse complement strand
CCCCGGTAACCGCCTCCTTGGAGATGCCCGCCTTGGTCTTGTCGGTCATGGTCGGTTTGAACAATTTAAACCACAAGACGGTGAAGACAATCGAGGCCAGGGCCCAGAACAGCAATTGCAGGCTTAGGCCGAGATCAGGCATGACAAGCAGCAGCAATCCGGTAAGTATAGCCGCCAAGCCGAACCAGAGAAGGGTGAAGCTGGGCAGCAGCATTTCTCCGAGGAGCAAAAGCATTCCCGCAATAAGCCAGTAGTACCAGAGAATGGTAATGGTCATATTTCCCCTTCCTTGCAAAAGGTTGGTGTATCAGCCCGGTTTAGTTCCGATTATCTGCACGACCGCACCGGTACCAAGATGATAGCTGCCTTCACGAATCTCCCTTTCGGTGAGTATCGCATGGCTCAGATCCAGCGGCTCCAGCTCCTGCTTCAACTGTTCAAGGTCCATCAGCATTTCAATTCTACGGGGCCCTCCCGTGTCGTAGTTGATTTGCTTTTTAGAATAGCCCTCGAGGATGAAGACTCCGCCCGGACACAGCCCCTCGCAGGCCCGTTTATGAAGGCCTGCTTGAACGGCAGGGGGCAGGTGACAGAAGATGGATACGATGGCCTGGAAGGAACCGGGCGTGATGAGGTAGTAGTCCAGGTCGGCTTCTATGGTTTGTATCGTTACTCCCTGTTTGCGGGCCAGCAGACTGGCTTTTTCGAGACCGACGGAGGACGAGTCAACCGCGGTAACCCGGTGCCCCAGGGACGCCAGGTAGACAGCGTTTCGCCCCTCGCCCTCGCCCAGGCAGAGTACCTCTGATTGAGGCTGCAGCTTTGGAGCTGATGCGACAAGAAAATCGTTGGGGTCAGTTCCATAGGCAAAGCCCGGTTCACTGTAGCGCTCATTCCACATGGTTTAGGCGGTCGTTGCCGCAGGTGCTGCTGGTTGTGCAAGACTAAGATTCGATTGTTCATTGTGCAATAAACTGTTAAAAAAAGCGAGGAAAAGAGACCTGCCCGGCGGTTGCCGATAATCCGTTTTCACCAGAGTGTGCCTTCTTGACTTCAGCCCGACACTGCCAGCTGCTGCCCGAAACCATGTTGAGCATCTATTGTCTCAAGGGACACCTTGCGGGTATAGACATCGAAATGGACGGCTTTATAGGTAACTGGGAAGATGACGGCTATTCTTTTCTTTTTTTCTCCGAGCCGGCAGATGAAGCAATCAAACGGCTGCTCGAAGAACACCGGGACCTTGTCCTGGAGGACCGGTTCAGAATGTCCTACAGGGAATGGCAGGGAGACTTCGAGGTTCCGGTGAAAATAGGCCGCTTCCTGCTCAGCCCCCCAGGGCTGAAAAAAGTTGCCGCAGAAGATGAGATTGCCCTCAAATTCGACCCGGGGCTGGTGTTCGGCAACGGCACCCATCCAACCACGCTGGCCTGTCTGACGGCAATAGAGATAGCCTGCGCCGGAGGCAAAGTGGAGCGGATGCTCGATCTGGGTACCGGCACCGGCCTGCTGGCCCTGGCCGGAGCCAGTCTTGGCTGCCGCCAGGTGCTTGCCGTTGACAACAACATGCTGGCCGCCCTTACAGCGGCGCGGAACATACGCATTAACAAGCTCGAGCAGCGGATTCTTGCTGTCAACGGTCAGGCCCAGAGCCATGCTGAGCTGCCAGCGGATCTCCTGGTGGCCAACATCGGCTATCCTGTGCTGCGGGAGCTGCTGAGAGCCGAAAATCTATGCCGTCAGCGCTGGCTGGTTCTCTCCGGCCTGCAGCACGGGGAAGCTGAAAAGATTCTGAAACTACTGGCAGAACTTGACGTGCTGGTGCTCAGACACTGGCACAGTGATGCGCTGTGGAGCACAATTTTAGCGATTACAACGGACGGTCACTGAGAAGTCGAACGAACCATTTTTTGCACAAACAGCTAAAAAAGATTAGGGTTTCAGCGGGGAAGCCTGCACAACAATCTCAGGTGCAAATCCATGCCGGATGATGATGTAAATACCGGGATCTATCCCGGAACGTCCCAGGCCCTGGCCACGGATCTCTACCAGCTGACCATGGCCCAGGGCTATTTCAGCACCGGACTCAGTGAACGTCAGTCAATCTTCCATATGTTCTATCGGACACCGCCGTTTGGCGGCAGATACGTGGTCGCCGCAGGACTGCAGAGTTTTGGGGATTGGCTCGAGAACCATTGTTTCAATAGCGACGACCTCGACTATCTGTCGTCTTTGACAGGCAGGGACGGGTCACCGCTTTTTGCAAAAGATTTTTTAACCTATCTCGGCAGTTGGAGATTTCGCGGCTCCATCGAAGCCGTTCCCGAAGGCACCATCATTTTTCCTCACGAACCCATGGTTCGGGTGCGGGGGCCGCTGCTCGACTGCCAGATCATTGAAACGACCCTGCTGAACCTCATGAACTATCAGACCCTGGTCGCCACCAAGGCCTCGCGGGTGAAAATGGCGGCGGGCAGTGACGAGGTGCTCGAGTTTGGACTTCGGCGGGCCCATGGCCTCGACGGCGGCTTATCCGCCAGCCGGGCTGCCTATATCGGTGGTGTGGATGCTACTTCCAATGTCCTCGCCGGGGCTCGTTTCGCTATTCCGGTGCGGGGAACCCACGCCCACAGCTGGGTCATGGCTTTTGACAGCGAACCCCAGGCTTTCGAGGCCTACAGCGATCTCTTTCCCCACAATTCGGTGCTCCTGGTGGACACCTACAACACCCTGGACGGGGTCAGAAACGCCATTGAGGCAGGACACAGGCTCAGAGAGAGGGGCAGCGACCTGATGGGCATACGGCTGGATTCCGGCGATCTGGCCTATCTGTCCAGTCAGGCCCGGGCGCTGCTTGACGAGCACGGCTTCACCGAGACCAGAATATTCGCCTCCAACGATCTTGACGAACGGCTGATCGAAAACAGGGACGGAGAGACGGTGGAGCGCATAAAGCTGTCCGAACAGGCCGCCAAGAGTTCATTGCCGGGCTGTCTTGACATCGCCAGGATAAAACAGAATGACATCAATGTTGGCGACGTCATTTTCGATACCCTGACCGAAGAGCCACCGTCGGTGAGGGAAAAGGTAATCACCATTATTTCCCCGGAAGATCCCTGGCGGCGCAAGATTATTCCCACCAAGAACCTGACTATAGAGCGTCTTCTGATGCCTCTGATCGACGGCGGCCGCAGGGTGGGAGAGAAAGAATCCGTAGCCGCGATGCGGGCCAGGACGCTGGCCGGTATTGCCGGGTTCGACCGGGCAATTTTTCGCTTTGAAAACCCCCACGTCTATCCCGCCGGACTGTCGCAGGATCTTTTTGATCACCGGGAGGAGATGCGAATCCACGAGTTCGAGATTATCAAGCAGCGGCTCAGTGCCATGGATAACAACGGGCAGAGCAATCACAATTCCAAACCGGGTGCAGGCAAATGAAAAAAGCGCTTCTAATCGTTGACCTTCAGCACGACTTCCTGCCAGGGGGAAGCTTGGCCGTTGCCGAAGGGGACGCTGTCATCCCCTTTGTTTCCGACCTGATGAATAAAAAAGGCAGGTCTGAGCTGATAGTCGCGACCCAGGACTGGCATCCCCCGGGCCACGGGTCCTTCGCCTCGGCACACCCGGGCGCCAAGCCCTTCGACCTGGGCGAACTGAACGGACTGGAGCAGGTGTTCTGGCCTGATCACTGCGTTCAGGGGCAGGATGGGGCCCGGATTCATCCCGACATAATGCAGCCGCTCATCAGCATAACGGAGACGGGCCAGCGAACCTTGATTATCAAAAAGGGGCAGCACCTCGAGGTGGACAGCTATTCCGCCTTTTTCGACAATGCCCGCCGACACGATACCGGGCTTCACCGGGCCCTGCAGTCTTACGAGATCAGCGCGGTGGATGTGGTCGGCCTGGCCTTTGATTACTGCGTCAAGTTTACCGCCCTGGATGCGGCTTCCCTGGGCTATGCAACCACAGTATTGCTGCAGGGAACCCGCTCGGTCGATCCGACAACCGTCGAGACGACCACGGCGGAACTCGAGGCGGCCGGGGTCTGCTGCCGGTGACTTTACCACACGTCCTGATGCAGTGATTCAAGCTCTCACCGGGAAAGCCACCTGCTTGTGCCTACGTCCCTGTTCAGGGTCGGCGCGGCAGCGACGCGGCGGCAGCAATGGAAAACGGCTGTTAAACAAGTGTTGACCGGGATAATATAATTGTGTTTAATTTTCAGACGTTGCCGTGACAGGGCAGCATCTTCAACTATTCCTATTTCAGGAATAAAATTAATTCAATAAAAGGAGGGGTTTATGTTGAACACATTGAAAAGGTCCCTACTGGTCGGCGGTGTTGCGATGGCCACTTTGTGCCTCGCGACCGCGGCAGTATCAGCGGATAAGACGAAACTGCGCATCCAGTCACACTACGCCCCGGAGCAGCTCTCCGGTAAACTGGCGGCGGAATATGTCGACAACATCCAGACCATGTCCGGTGGAGAGATCGAAGTGGAATTATTCTATTCGTCCTCTGTCGTTAAAACGGTCGAAACATTTGATGCGGCTGCAACCGGTATCCTCGATTGCGATTTCACCGGCGGTGCCTACCAGACCGGCAAGAACCCGGCCTTCCAGTTCGTCGGCGATATCATGGGCGGTTACGAAACCCCGTATCAGCAGCTCTCATGGCTCTATTACGGCGGTGGCTTGGAAGCAGCTCAGCAGCTGTACAACAAGTTCGATATGGAACTCATCGGCTGGTGGGTGTACGGCCAGGAATCGCTGTCTTCGTCCAAACCCATTCGCACGGTCGAAGACCTGAAAGACTGGAAATTCCGCTCACCGCCAGGTTTGGAGACCAAAATCTTTGAAAAACTCGGCGCCAAGCCCATCGTAATGGATTTCACCGAGATCTTTACGGCTCTGGAATCCGGTATCATTGATGGTTCGGACGCATCGAGTCTGGCCAACAACACCGGCCTTGGTCTCTATGATATCGTCAAGCACGCCACCTATCCGGGCTTTCATTCCATGCCGTCGGATCATCTGGCCTGCAACAAGGCCGTCTGGGATGCAATGCCTGAGAAGCACCAGAGAATCATGAAAGTGGCGATGGAATCGCTGGCACTGCGTACCGCTCTGGCCAACGATGTCCGCAACTCAGAAGCTGCTGCAAAATTGAAGGGGCAGGGTGTCACGCTTCACGACTGGTCGGCAGAGGAACGCGCGAAGTTCCGCGCTGCCGCCCTGGCCTCCTGGCCTGAGTTTGCCACCACTCCGGAAGCAAAGGCTCTGGTAGAAAGCCATATGGCATATCTCAAACAACTTGGTCTGGCAGAATAGATCAAACGGGGGTATCTCTCGCAGGTACCCCCGAAAATCTAAGCGTAGAATTCAGTGGATTTGGAAACCCAGTCCCCCGGCTGCATAAGCCGGGGGATCTAATTGTCAGCCATCTATGGTTTACTTCCACCGCCCGCCAGGATTTCCTCTGGGCCAAATTCCAGATTATAACCACTGTTACTGACTGTCTGATTGCTATCCTGAAACGATGTTGAAAAATGGGGAGTTGCCAGAGCAGGAGGTCCGATCAAGAAAAAACCGGCAGTGATCAGGGATGCTGGTTTTTCCAGGCTGCATCGATCTAATCGAAGCCCGGTCAAGATGAACAAGGAAGCAGGAAAGGAAAAATGAAAGAGCACCAGGGCTCCGGCCCCCTTGTTATGGTGACCCACACCTTTAGTCGGATCATGATGTGGGCACCATTCTTTATCGTCCTGATTATCCTGTATGAAGTCGTTATGCGCTATTTCTTTGCCGCTGCGACACTATGGGTCAATGAAATGTCGCTCTGGATTGCCGGCGGCATCTATCTGTCGGCAGGCCTTTACGCTATGCTGCAGCGCAGTCATATCCGCATTTTTATAATTTACGATATGGTGCCGCTCTGGCTGCGCCGGGCATTCGATATTCTCTCTACTCTCTGTGTCGGTATTTTTTCCTTTGCCGTGATCTGGGGTGGGTTCGGGGAGGCAAAAGCCAAGTTCTGGCGTTGGGAAACATTCGGCACCGCTTTTGATCCGCCGATACCGGCGACCAACAAACCGCTGATTCTGACCATGCTGTTATTCCTGGGTCTGCAGGCTGTATCCAACCTGGTCCGCGACTGGCCCGCAGCTGCCTGGGTGCGTAAGCTTTTCGATATTGTCGTCAGTATCGTCATTGTCGGGCTGGCAGCGACGGCAGCCTACAGACTCTTTATAGTGCCGCCGGAAGGAAACGCCGTTCCGCTTAAGTGGCAAATCGGGATTGGGATCTTTCTTGGGGGAGCAGTTCTTCTTGTTATTTACGGGTTGATCCGTGATTTCAACAAGACGCCGACCCCGATCAGCGAGATGGACGAAATCGAAGAGGAAGCTGAGATAATGAAACGGCAGGCGGGTGGTGTTCCCGACGAAATCCTGTCTGGAGATCCTCCCAAAAAGAAATCTTAGGACAGCATCATGGATATAGGAATAATATCTCTCGTATTATTGATCGGCATGCTGACCTTGCTGGCCATCGGCATGCCCCTGGGATTCGCCTCCGGCTTCCTTGCGGTGGTTGTCATGGTGATGAAATTCGAACCGACCCTGATCACCGATCCCTTTATCTACGGCTTCGATTTTGCCCAATGGACGGTGGGCAGCGGAGTCCTGTCAAGGTCTTTCGGTACCGGGCCAATGAATATTCTGGCCCAGCGGCTGTATGGTATTATGGTCAATTACGTGCTGATCTCGGTGCCGCTGTTCATTTTCATGGCGACCCTGCTGGAGCGCTCCGGCATCGCCCGCGACATGTACTCCTGCCTGAATATGTGGATGGCGCGCACGCGCGGCGGCATTGCCGTCGTCACGGCACTTATGGCGATTGTCATGGCCGCCATGTCCGGCATTATCGGCGGCGAGGTCGTGCTGCTCGGTCTCATCGCTTTGCCGCAGATGCTGCGGCTCGGCTACAACCAGAATCTGGCCATCGGTACCATCTGCGCCTCGGGTTCGCTGGGCACGATGATCCCACCATCCATTGTGCTGATTTTTTACGGCCTGATTACAGAAACGTCCATCCATGCCCTGTTCAAGGCCGCCTTTCTGCCCGGTTTTATGCTGGCAGGTCTCTACATTATTTACGTCCTTGTGCGTACGCGCCTGAACCCCGAGCTCGCGCCGCTGCCCGAGCCGTCACCCGACACAATGACGATGAGGGACAAACTCAGGTTGGGTCCAACGATGTTAATCATGCTGGCCGGTGTTGGCGCAGCGATTGTTTCACTGCGCTGGATCTATATCAAGGTGGGGGCAACGATCAATCCGAAGATGATTGATGAAAACACCAAACTGATCGGCGAATCGGTACTGTGGATAGGTTTGGCGATCGTGGCACTGGCCATTATATTCATCTTTCTGCTTGTCGGTGTTAACACCGCCAAGGAAGCCTGGGCGAAAAGTAAGGGGATGGTGGCGCCGCTGCTCATCGTCTTCGTCGTACTCGGGTCGATTTACGGCGGTATTACCGGCATTACCGAGGCCGCGGCGATGGGATCGCTGGCGGTGTTGACCCTGATCTGGATACGCAAAGAGTTTTCGTTCAACCTGCTGCGCGAAGCGTCGATGCGGACCTTTAAATCGACGGGCACGATCATCTGGGTAACACTTGGTGCCACGGCATTGGCCGGGGCCTACACCATTGCCGGCGGCCCGGCCTATGTGGCCAACCTGATCGTCGGATCTGAGCTGCCGACCCTGGGCGTTCTGCTGGTGATGATGGTGATCTTCCTCTTCCTCGGTGCTTTTATGGACTGGACGGGCATCGTGCTGCTGGTCATGCCGGTGTTTTTGCCGATCGTGCTGAAGCTGCCGATGAATGAGCTAGGCCTGACCGGCGGTCTCGATTCTCAGACGATGGTACGGGTCTGGTTCGGCATTCTGTTCTGCGTCAATATGCAGGTGAGTTTTCTTTCACCTCCATTCGGCCCGGCTGCCTTCTATCTGAAATCGGTGGCCCCGCCGCACATCACTCTGCCTGATATTTTCCGTGGTTTTCTGCCGTTTATGTGCATGCAGATATTGATCCTTGCCCTGATTCTTCTGGTACCGGAGATTACCACCGTCTTCCTGTAAGCGAAGGGTAGGTAGCCATGTCCGGGATAAAGCAGAAAAGTAAACCGCACAGGCAGTTCTGGCCCCAGTTCGATGCGCTGCAGATGGGCTCCGGGTGGGATGAGGAGGATGTCAAGAAGCCTCAGATCCTGCTCGATGATGTCTACGGTGACAGCCATCCGGGCTCCGTTCACCTCGACAAGCTCATGGACCAGGCCAGCTACGGTGTCCTTGAGCAGGGCGGGTTTCCCGCCCGCTTTCACACCACCGACATCTGTGACGGCTGCGGCCAGGGGCACGACGGGATGAACTATATTCTTCCCTCTCGAGAGGCAATCTGTGATCTGGTGGAGGTTCACGGCAGCGTCAGCCCCTGGGACGGCATGATCCTCTCGTCCTCCTGCGACAAATCGGTACCCGCCCATCTCCAGGCGGCTGCCAGGCTCGACATCCCCACCATCTTCATTCCCGGGGGCAGCATGAGGCCGGGGCCCAATATGACCACCTCCCTGGTCGCGGGTGAGATCTCACTTCGGCAGAAAAAGCCCGGAGCCATAAGTCCCCGGGAGATCAGGGACTACAAGCTCACCGGTTGTCCCTCAGAGGGTGCCTGTGCCTTTCTGGGGACGGCCAGCACCATGCAGTGCATGGCCGAGGCCCTGGGCCTGGCGCTGCCGGGCACGGCATTGATGCCAGCCACCATGAGAGATATCCTCCAGGGCGCGCGCCAGGCCGGCAGGACAATACTGAACCTGGCACGCCGCGACCTTAAGCCGAGCGCCATCATGACCAGAGAGGCGTTTGAGAATGCCATAATCGTGCACAGCGCCATCGGCGGCTCGACCAACGCCCTGCTGCACCTGCCTTCGATGGCCAGGGAACTGGACATCACCATTGAGCCTGAACTTTTTGATGAGATCAACCACCGGGTCCCCCACCTCGCCAACCTGATTCCCAGCGGCCCTTTCCTGACCGAAGTATTCTGGTTTGCCGGGGGAATTCCGATGGTGCAGAAGACGCTTGGGCACACACTTAACCTCGATGTCTTGACGGTTACCGGTAAAACCCTGGGAGAAAACCTTGAGGAGTTGGAGCGGCAGAATTTTTTCGATCGCAACCTCGGTTATCTCAACAACTACGGAATCAAAAGAGACGAAGTAATCACACCTCTGGAAAAGAGCACGTATAAAGGGTCGGTGGCGATCCTCAAGGGCAACCTTGCACCGGAAGGCGCAGTGATAAAATATTCCGCCTGTGTCGAGGAGATGCGCTCCCATGAAGGTCCCGCCAGGGTGTTTAACAGCGAGGAGGCGGCCTACAAGTCAGTGGTCGATGGCCATATCAAGCCAGGGGATATTCTCATCATACGTTACGAAGGCCCCCGAGGCTCAGGGATGCCGGAGATGTACATCACCATGGAGGCGCTGGTCTGTGATCAGCGCCTCAACGGCCAGGTGGCCCTCATCACCGACGGCAGGTTTTCGGGGGGGACCAAGGGTGCCGCCATCGGCCATGTCTCGCCCGAGGCGGCTGCCGGGGGACCGCTTGCCTTCGTCGAGGAAGGTGACATCATTTCCTACAGCAGTTCCGCCCGAACCCTCAACGTGGTGGGGATAAACGGCGAAAAACACTCCGAGGATCACATCCAGGCGATTCTTGCAGAAAGGGCCAAGGCAGGCATGATCCCGCGGCCCCGGAGAAAAGGGCTTCTGGCCCGCTACACCAGCCAGGCCCGCTCGGCAATGGAAGGGGCCGGCTATTGAAGCGCCGGCCCCTCTGCCGGAAGCTCGGAGTGGGGAAGTATCGCTTACTTGAACAACGACAAAAATGCGTTTCTGGTCGATTTGATCGACTGCTGATTTTCCAGGATTTCCTTTAGCTCACCCGGGTCCAGGTGCACCGCCCCGCAGTCTTTGTTGACGCAGAGATCTATTTTGACTTTGCCCGTGTCAACTTCTGCGAGGCTCGCGGTTCCGCAGCGGAAACAATGATATTTGTGCTCGTCGCGGTATTGTTGATCCGACTCTTTGGCCGAGTCTTGTCGCAGCTTATCAATGAGTTTATTTTCACTCTCTGCAAAATAGGCTTCTTCGGATGCTTTTTTCGGTTGCACCATACTGACGGAAACGGTTTTTCTTGCCATTCGGGGTTCCTCCTTCGTTATGTTTACAGTTACTTACCATTTACTCAGCACTCAGAGTAGTGACCCTGGATACGCATGTCAATGGACGCGGGGATACTCGCATCGTTTTTTAAGATCAGAAACTGCAGATCCAGTCGACGACCCGGCGCACCGCCTCTATGGTTTTGCTGCAATGCTCTCCGACGAAGGCCCGGTCGACGATGCTGTCATCGGGATAGTGGGCCAGCGCTGCGGATCCGTCAAAGTCAACAAAGGCGATGCGTACCGTGAGGTCTTCTGTGGGTCTGCCGAAATCGCTGCCCGGCAGGACGGCAACCCCGGTGTCGGCCAGCAGACGCTGACAGAGCTCCCTGCTGGTCGATATGTTAGAACGACGCAAACGCTCACGATAGGGTTCGAAATCGGGGAACACATAAAAACCGCCACGGGGCTTGTGCACCTTTATTTCCAGGACATTGAGCATTTCCATCACGGTCTCGGAAAGTCGGGCAAGAATTGATCGGCATTGCTCCACGTATATGTCGATCAGCGGATTGGGAGTGAAAGCACTCATGGCCGCATACTGAATCGGGGCGCTGGTCGAGGTGTAGGTCTCGCTGGCCACGGTGGCCATGGCATCGCTGAGCCAGGTGGCGCTGGACGGCACGACGAAAAGGCCCAGGCGCCAGCCGCCGGCGCCGCACCATTTGCTCAGGCCGCCGCTGAATATGGTACCCTCGGGGTAAATGGTGACCAGCGACTCATGCGAGCTGTCATAGGTGGTTTTGGCATAGATTTCGTCGCTCAGAACCAGCAGCTTGTATTTCCTGCAGACTTCACTTAAGGCCTCAAGCTCGTCCCTGGAGTAAGTTTGTCCAGTCGGATTGGAAGGGTAATTAAGAATCAGCAGACGGGCCCGGGTCGGATCGAGGCGGCAGATGGCGTCAAGCTGCGCGGGCGTGATTTTCCAGCCGCTTTCATAAGTGGTCATGATCGAGTTCACCGGACGGCCCACGATTCTGGCCTGGGGGAGATAGGAAACCCAGGCCGGCATGGGGATAATGATCTCCCCGTCGTAGACGAGCTGGAGAATGAACATCAACTCCTTTGAACCCGGCCCGACGATGACATCCTCGGTGGAGCAGTCGATACCGAACATCCGCTGGTGATGCTCGGTAAGGATCTGCCGCAGCTCCGGCAATCCCTTTACCGGCAGATAATCTTTCTGGTGAGCGTTGTCCTGCAGGGCCTTGACCACGGGGGCGGGCACCGGAAAGGGCGACTGTCCCAGTCCGAGCCTGAATATCTGCCGGCCCTCACCGGCAAGGTCGCGGCAGAGCTGCTGGATGGCAATGGTTGCCGAGGTGGTCAGTCCGGTCAGGTTGGTGTTGAGATGTTTGTCGGGGACCCAGAGACCTGCATGAGTCATAATTTGTCCTCCATC
>JARRLH010000110.1:10235-15743 GCA_037387205.1 Desulfofustis sp. | reverse complement strand
CCGACAATGCCTATCTGTTCGATCGGATAGCGCGGTTCCAGCGTTACCAGCAAGGTGTCGACGGGAAGCTCCCACTCGTGCTGATCATCAGCCAGGCGAAGTTCGTAGAGCCGCAGCTTGAGCGGGTGGACATATTTAATATCGCCCACGGACAGTTCTATACCGGGCAATTTTCGTTCAATGTAGGACGAGGCCCAGCCCAGGAATTTGTCCCGGGGGAACAGCAGTACCAGGCAGACGCCGACGACACCCAGCGCAAACAGGCAGTAAAAAAGAAAGATCAGCAACCGTCTGAACATAAGCAACACATATCGATAAAGCGTTTGACTGACAAAGGAGCCTTTTGCAAAACAAAGATTTTCGTTCAAAATCAAACCATGCGAGAAATTTTATCACAGGCATATGATTGATATTCCCAGGATAAAATTTCGAGCATAACGCTGAGTGTGGGCGAAAAGAGCGTTTTGCAAATGGCTCAAAGGCTTAGACACCAACCGGACACGTCCACATGCTACGCAGTCTGACTGAGAAAAACAACTGAAAACAAAGATAAATAGCAAAGCGCTGGGAATTGTCCTATAATGGTTGGTCGACTGATACCGCCGAGCAGATTTGCTGATCTGGGTACCGGCATTGACCATTGTTCCCACTTATGTACAACGACTATTTCGGATTTCGGGAGAATCCCTTTTCAATCGCCCCGGATCCACGTTATCTCTACTTGAGCGAGATGCATCAGGACGGACTCGCCCACCTGAATTACGGGTTGTCGTCCGAGGGCTGCATCATCCTGCTGACCGGCGACATCGGCACCGGCAAGACCACGCTGTGCCGCTTTTTCCTGGACCAGCTCGAACCGACGGCCAACGTCGCCCTGATCATAAATCCGGGGCTCAGCGCCTTTGAGCTGCTGGCCGCTGTGTGCGACGAGTTCCGGGTGGATATAGGCGAGGACGCTTTCTCCACCAAGCACTATCTCGACGCGCTCTACGAATTTCTGCTCCAGGCCCATGCCGACGACAATCCTGCCCTGCTGATCATTGACGAGGCCCAGAATCTCGACAAGGAAGCACTTGAAATGATCCGGCTGCTGACCAATCTGGAAACCTACCGGCAGAAACTGCTGACAGTCTTTCTTCTGGGGCAGACAGAACTGTCGACAATGCTGACCAGCCCCGACCTGTCCCAGGTGGACCAGAGAATCACCGGCCGGTTCCACCTCAAAGGTCTGCAGGCCGAAGAATCCTCGGAATATATTCGCCATCGGCTCACCGTGGCCGGAGGCGGCCCCACCGACCTGTTCAGCGATCGGGCCGTAAAGCGCGTCCACCAGATCACCGGCGGCATACCCCGCCTCATCAACACCCTCTGCGACCGCTCGTTGATCGGCGCCTACGCCGAAAACAAGGAGCGCGTCGATGAATCGATGGTCAAGAAAGCGGCGCGCGAGATATTCGGATTCGATCACACCTCGAAAACCATCGCTATTCCGGTAAAAAGCCTGGCAATCGCCGCCCTTACGATGGTGCTCGTTGTCCTCGTCTGGGTCGGTTCCACCAGCGATATCTTTCATCTCAACCTCAAATCCATACTTCCTGCACCGCAGCAGGACACGCCGGACCCGGCCGTCACCGTGCAGCCGGCTCCGGCGGACGAAGAAACAGTGGCCCGGGGTGATGAACCGCCGGCTCCGAAGCCAGTAGAGCAAGAGGCTGCAATCCCGCCTGCCGAGACAGGCACGACTGAAGCGGTGGCCACCGCTGAGCAGCCGTTTGTCGAGGAATTGGCAGAGCCTCAACCTGGAGGTGAAGGCGAAGATCCCGGCGAGACTGAGATCCAGGTTGCCCAAAGCAGTATTTTCATATCACCCGTAGAGATTTCGGACCGACGGGAAACGGCCGCCGCAACCAGGATCGTGATCAATGAAATCGAAATATCCGACTGAATCAAAGAAATGTTCCCGCACCGTTTCTGCACACCATGTCCTATCTACTCGACGCCCTGAGAAAATCTGAGGCAGAGCGGCTGAAGAACCAGAAGCGGCCCGCCCGTGCCGGTTTTACCTTCATCAGAGACGAGGCGCCGTCCAGGAAGAGCAAAAACATTTTCGGCCTGATTCTCACCAGCGTTATGCTGGTAATTGCGCTCATTCTCGGGGCAGGCTGGTGGTGGTCGCAGAACGATACCGCCGTTTCCGATGTCTCCGCCACTGCTGAACCAACCACCGCCCCCGGGACCGATACGGTGAAGGACAACTCCCCGCCCCCTGTTCCGGTGCAGAAAACGATACCGCGGCCACCATCTGTGGTTGCAGAAAAACCTCAGGTCGAGCCCCCTGCCCGGCCGCCTGCCGAAATCCCCTATCTCACCGAGATGAGCCTCGATTTTCAGCAGAAAATACCGAGGCTGCAATTCAGCGGCCACGTCTATTCGCCAGAGCCGAGTTTAAGGCTGATTATGATTAACGATGCGATCATCCGCGAGGGTGGCTTGATCGAAGCGGAGCTGATGCTCGAGGAGATTACCACGGACGGTGTCGTGATAAGCCTCAGCGGCGCAAGGTTTCAGGTAAAATTATTCTGAATCGATGCCAATTTAGAGGCCCTGCCTTCCGCTATAATGACTCCCGCATTGTCTTTCGAAAGAATTCATGTAATATAGGATAATTTCACCCCCACGTCTGAATCAACACATGAGGATTTTATGAGCCGTTTACACCACGCAATTCTGAGCACACTCTTCCTGGTATCGTTGTTTGGATTGACCCACACCACCGCCCGGGCCGACGAAGGCTTCGGCATTGATGTCAAGGCCGGCACCATGGGCGTGGGTGCCGAAATCAGCGCGGCGCTGATTCCCCACACCAGGCTCAGAGGCGGGCTGAATTACCTCATCTGGGAATTTGACTCGACCATCGATCGAATAGATTACACCTTCGAGCCCGAGTTCAATTCAATTTCCGCCCTGTTCGACATTCACCCCTTCGGCGGCGCGTTCTTCCTGACCGGCGGGGCCTATTTCAACAACAACTCCGTCGGCGTGGAAGGCTCGCTGCCGCCGGAAAGCTTTCCGGCCCAGTATCAGGCTTACGACTTTCTGTCCGACTATGTCTCCATCTCCGGCGATGTGGAGTTCAACCCGGTGGCGCCCTATGTGGGTCTGGGCTGGCGATCCAACAGCAATGAAACCGGCTGGGGCCTCGGTCTCGAACTGGGCGTTCTCTACCAGGGAGCCCCGGATGTGACCAACCTGCGGGTCAACGCACCGGTAGACGTCAACGACGTCGAAGAAGTCCAGCAGTTTCTGAGGGAACAGGAGCAGGAGATCGAGGATGAGTTGAGCTGGTTTCAGTGGTATCCGGTGGCGTCGCTTCTCCTCACCTATCACTTTTAAAAAAATAGAGATTTAAGCCAATCTCTTCGTTGAGCACGAAAATTTTATCCTCGAGGTATTTGCATATACGCCTGCGTTAAAATTTCCGCACTCGCCTCGATCTTGGCTTAACTTTCTATTTTTGTTTTTACTTGGTGGGGGAAAAATTATCTCATTCCTTGCTTGACCCAAATCTTCGCTGTTTAGTTCGTTTACACCCGCTGGGGACAGATTTCAGATCTGTCCCCGTATCCCACAGAGGCACGATAACACGTGTCTTCTGAAGTCCCTCGATGCTCATATCAAGCGGACACCAAGGTCTGATCGACGTCCAGAAGGCGGCAGAGCAGGCCGTAGGTGAAGCCCCAGATATAGTAATCAGCCATTGGAAACACCGGTCTGATCATGCCGGGCATGGTCTCGACCACCCGGTGGTTGGCGACATCTTTGAACGAATGTACTGCCAGCCACACATGGCGGTCTATCTCTTTTTCCTCGATAATCACCTCAGGCCGTGCGCTGAGCCTGAAGACATAAGGCTGAACGACAACAGGGGCCTTCACGTTGCGGCCGGCCCGGGTCGGTGCGCAGATCTGCTGCAGGGCGTCCGGTGCGAGGATGATGCCGGTCTCCTCCCGCACCTCGCGTACGCAGGTCTGGTAGATGGTTGCATCCCCGTTTTCTTTGCGGCCGCCCGGAAAGGCATAATGACCTGACCAGGGATCCTCCTCATTTTCGTTTCTCTTAATGAGCAGGATCGACTCCTCGGGCTGGCCGCAGGCAATGATGCCGACCGCGGCCTCGGGTTCGTCCGCAACGGACATGTGGTGCCTTTCGACGGTGCCGTAGTTCATCGGTTAACACTATTCAATAGTGGGTACCATTGCAAGCTGCTTGTGTTGAGTCCCTGAGAATCATTGCGGCCGGGCAGTGATTTGCGATTGGATTTTCTTTTCAGCACCAAAAATGGTAAGTAGTATCAGGAATTATTCTCATAAAGCGGCAATGGATGACGTCATGAGTTCACCATGATCAAGAAGGTACGGACTTATGCCGTCATTTAGTTTTATCGGCCCTGTTCGCTCAGATGCGGAGGAATCGGCGTGAAAGACGCATATCGTGAATTCAAGAAACAGATTGAGACGACCATCCCAAAAGATCGGATTATCACCGATCCTCTTAAAAAAGTAGCCATTGGCGCCGATGCCAGTTTTTACCGGCTGGTCCCGGAAATCATCGTCGATGTGGAAAGCGAGGACGAAGTGCGGATCATCCTGCGCGAGGCGCGCACAAGAAAACTGCCGGTCACTTTTCGGGCTGCCGGCACCAGTCTGTCCGGCCAGTCGATCACCGACTCGATCCTGGTGCGTCTGGGGCGCGGCTGGAGCGGCTACAGGATCTACGACGAGGCTGGTCTCATCCAGCTGCAGCCTGGCATCATCGGCAGCTTCGCCAACCGGGAGCTGGCACCGTTCGATCGCAAGATCGGCCCCGATCCGGCCTCCATCGACACCGCCAAAATCGGCGGCATACTGGCCAACAACGCCAGCGGCATGTGCTGCGGGGTCGAGGAGAACAGTTATCGGACCATTTCCTCGGTGCGCTTGGTGCTGGTCGACGGCACCGTGGTCGATACCGGTGATGACAAGAGCGTTGAGAACTTCCGCAGGACCCACGGGCACCTGCTCGACAGGTTGAGCGCGCTGCGCAGCAAGGTACTCGCCAATGAGGAACTGGCGGAGCGCATCCGCTACAAGTTCAAAATCAAAAACACCACGGGCTACAGCCTCAACTCCCTGGTCGATTATGAGGATCCGGTCGACATCATGACCCGGCTGATGGTCGGCTCGGAGGGAACCCTGGCCTTTATCTCGGACTCCATTTTCAAGACCGTGATCGAGCATCGCCACAAGGCCTCGGCCCTGATTCTTTTCAAGAATGTCGAAGATGCCTGCCGGGCCATTCCCATTCTGCGCCGCCAGCCGGTGGCCGCCGCCGAACTCATGGACCGGGCCAGCCTATCATCGGTCGAGGGCAAGGAAGGCATGCCCGACTACCTGGAGGGACTCGACAAGACAGTTACCGCCCTGCTGGTGGAGACCCGCACCAACAATGAAGAAGACCTGGCCGGCCAGG
>JARRLH010000110.1:0-10225 GCA_037387205.1 Desulfofustis sp. | reverse complement strand
TTCGGTTCCGGCCGAATACCAGGCGCTATGGAAGGTGCGCAAAGGGCTGTTCACCGCAGTCGGCGCGGTACGCGAAACCGGCACCACGGTCATCATCGAAGATGTGGCCTTCGCCACCGAACACCTCGCCGACGCGGCCCTGGAACTGCAGCGGCTGTTCGTCAAATACCACTATGACGAGGCGATTATCTTCGGCCACGCCTTCGAGGGCAATCTGCACTTCGTCTTCACCCAGGATTTTTCCATCGCCAGCGAGGTGGCGCGTTATCGCGACTTCATGGACGAGGTGGTCAACATGGTGGTCGACACCTATGACGGCTCGCTCAAGGCCGAACACGGCACCGGCAGGAACATGGCCCCGTTTGTCGAGAAAGAATGGGGCACGGCCGCCTACGAACTGATGCAGGAAATCAAAGATATTTTCGATCCCGACTGCCTGCTCAACCCCGGCGTTATTTTAAATGACGACGCCGAGACCCATGTCAAAAATCTCAAGCCGCTGCCCGCCACCCACGAAATCGCCGATAAGTGCATCGAGTGCGGATTCTGTGAACCTTCCTGCCCTTCCAGGGATTTGAGCTTCACGCCCCGGCAGCGGATTGCCGGCCGACGCGAGATCAGCCGCCGGATCGACTCGGAGGGCACGACCAGGGAGGTGAAGCGCTTCGCCCGCCGTTATCAGTACCCGGGTATGGACACCTGCGCCGCTGACGGCCTGTGCGCCATCCGCTGCCCGGTCGGCATCGACACCGGTAAAATGGTCAAGGCGCTGCGCGACGAATCCCACGGTCCCCTGGCCGAAAAAATTGCCGGCCAGGTCGGCTCCCATTTTGACAAGGTCGCCCGCTCCATCGGACCGGTACTGAGCGGGGTCGACGCCATCCACAAACACAGCTCTACAACTTTCATGGACACGGCTTCACGTGTCGCCAGGGCGGCAACGTTCAACAGGCTGCCGCTTTGGAACCGGGAAATGCCCACCGGCTCCAAGAAGATCAAGAACAGGCCCATCAACCTCTCCAACCCATTGCAAGTGGTCTATTTCCCGAGCTGCGCCTCCCGTGCCATGGGCGGCCCGTCACGCAACGATAAGGAGCGCACCGACCTGCCGGGCAAAACCAAATCGTTGTTAAAAAAGAGCGGCTACGAAGTGATCTATCCCGACCAGTTCAACGGTCTGTGCTGCGGGCAGGCTTTTGAGAGCAAGGGCTTTTTAAGCGAGGCGGACAACAAGGCAGCGGAGCTTTCCGACAGATTGCTGGCCGCTTCCCAAAATGGTGAGATACCCGTTTTGTGCGATACCAGCCCCTGCCTGCAAGGGTTCAATGTCACGGCGGACAAGCGGCTGATGGTCTACGAACCCATAGAATTCGTGATGAAGTATGTGTTGGACAGGCTCAAATTCACCCGCAAGGAAACGACCATAGCTGTCCACCCGACCTGCTCCACCCGTAAGATGGGCCTCGAAGGGAGGCTGCTGGAGCTGGCCGAGCGCTGCGCCACCCGGGTGGTCTGGCCCGAAGATGTGTACTGCTGCGGATTTGCCGGCGACCGGGGATTCAATTACCCGGAGCTGAATAAATCTGCCCTGCACGGGCTGGAGGAGCATGTCTGTTCCTGCGACGCCGGCTACTCGACCTCCAAGACCTGCGAGATCGGGCTGTCCCTGCACTCGGGAATCCCGGATAGGTCGATTCTCTATCTGGTGGACGAGGGTACAGAGCCCATAGGGTAGAACAGTTACGGGGGACCCCATACCCAACCAGTGCCACTCGGGGCATAATTGGGGTTTTGTGCCCTCTACTCCCGCGACACTAGGGCCACCCAGCGGGTGCGCCCATCTTTTTTGGCCCGCTGGAGCTCCGCAGCGGCGCCCTGGACGAAGTCTTCTGAGCTATCAGATGTTCTGTAGAAGCTGGCCCCGAAGCTGCAGGTCACCTTTTCTTTGACTGAGAAGCCATACTCCTCAACCAGCATTCTCAGCTTTTCGGCAAACATCCTGCCCTGGTCCAGATCGATGCCCGGTGCCAGGATGGCGAATTCCTCGCTTCCCCAGCGGGCAAAAATGTCCGTCTTTCTGATATTATCCTTGACCATGGCGACCAGCTCGGTGAGCACCGAGTCACCTGCCGATCTTCCCAGCCTGTCGTTGATTGCTCTGAAATAATCGACATCGAAGACGATCAGCGACAAGGGGGTCAGATACCTGTCCGAACGAGCCTGTTCCTTGGCCAGTTCGTCATTGAGGTGAGCCCGATTGTAGGCACCGGTCAGCCGGTCGCTTTTGTTCTGCTCTTCGATGGTCTTGGACAGATTCTCAAGTTCGCCCGCCTGCTGCCGTTCAGTTTCCCGGTGCTTCTTCAGAAGCCCGTTGACGCCGACGGAGAAAGAATAAGCCAGGAAAAAGGCCAGTACCACACTGCCGAGGAAAATGGCAGCCAGCACAGCCAGATCGATCAGTATACCCTGTTTCAGGGCAGCTCTTCTCTGCTCCAGGATGAGATCGATCGAATCGAGATAGACACTTTTGGCAACGATCCAGTTCCAGTCAGGATCGAGTTTAAAGTAGGCCAGTTTCCTGCCGGACTCGGCACCTTCCATCCCGTCAGTCGGAGCTTTGTTGTACCAGTAAGAGACGAATGATTCTCCGCGGTCGCGAATATCTTTCATAAACACTTTTCTGAAATCGTGACCCTTGGCATCGGGAAAATCAGTGGACAACTGCTGGCCGACCCGATCCGGGCGGGCCGGGTTGAACAGCATGGTGGCAAAGTTGCTGCCCCCCGACAAATCGTGCAATTGATAGATAAAATAGCTGTCGGCAGCCAGATCATCGGCCCAGCTGAGCTCTTCGATCACTTTCTGCTGCAGAAACTGGGCAACAGGAGCGGCTTCGGTTTCTTGTCCGGCGGCGGTGCTCTCCAGTTGATCGAGGCGAACCTCCTGCAGGGATCGGCTCAGCGACTCGATCCTCACCTGCAGCGTGGTCACATCCGCCTCCAGTTCCTGCTTCTGTTGATCGATAAGCACCGTTTCGAGCCGGCCAAGTTCTCTTTGAGAGATCTCAAACTTGGTGACCACAAAATAAGCACCTACCCCGAAGGTGATCACGCTGATCACGACCATGGTCAGGAAGAAACTGACTTTGGCGATATTTTCTTCGGTGACGATCCGCATAGTTAGAAATCCTGACCAGGAAACTTAATGGTGCACCGTTATTCTGCCGGAGCACCCAGCGCACAGCGAACAGGAATTTGAAAAAAGGATTCAAGCACAGAAGATACCGTCTTAATTATCTGAAATAAAGTGAAAAATACAAAAAACACCGGCGCCGATAATCTTTTACCGTCCGCATGGTATGAAAACTTCACCTAAACAAGAATCGTTTACCTGCTGCGGCCATTGCCGCAGGAAGGATTGACGCCAATCTCTTATCTACTGATGTACCGATGACATCGTACAACGAGGATAATAACAGGAATCGATCAGCAGAGGTGCTGAAGCCTCTGAGACCTCGCTGTTTGCCGGCGCGATTGTGAGGTTATTGCCCTGGCCAAGGCATCTGTGCCGCAGAAGTGCACCCATGGTGGCAGGGTCAAGCGCGCTAAAATCGCCCGGGAAAGCTGCGAAGGAGAATACCCCCAGCACCCCGAAGCCGGCATCAGAGTCGAAAGCGGCGGCATGGGGAGATGACAGATATTGAGCCCTTCTGTTTGGCTTAATGAACCATATCTGGTATGAAAAGATATCCACGCTTATAAAGATTTCGTACACTTGGGGAACTACTGGTATGGGACTTCTTCTCTTCTATGTGGCACTTGCTCTCAGCGTCTCCTTTCTCTGTTCGATAATGGAAGCCGTGCTGCTCTCCATCTCGGCCTCCTATGTGGCCCAGATGGAACAGGAGCGCCCCCGTCTCGGCAGTCGCCTGAAAAGGTACAAGGACAACCTCGACCGTCCCCTTGCCGCCATTCTGAGTCTTAACACCATCGCCCACACCGTCGGTGCCGCCGGGGCCGGGGCCCAGGCCGCCTCGGTATTCGGCGACGCCTACATAGGTGTAATTTCCGCGGTGCTCACCTTTCTGATCCTGGTGGTATCAGAAATCATCCCCAAGACACTCGGGGCCGCTTACTGGCGGCGCCTGACCCCGTTCGTGGCCACCTCGCTGGAGATCACCATCTTGTTGATGTGGCCGCTGGTGAAGATGGCGGAATTCCTGACCCGGCTGATGACCCGGAACCGCCCGAAAAAGAGCGTACACCGCGATGAATTCATTGCCCTCGCGGAACTCGGTTCCAAGGAGGGCATCTTTCACAAATACGAGTCGCGGGTGCTCCAGAATCTTTTTTTCCTCAGAGAGATCAGGACCAAGGATATCATGACGCCGAGAACGGTGGTCTACGCCCTGCCGGAAATCATGAGTGCGGAGCAGGTGGTGGCCGACAGCGGCCAGATCTCTTTCTCCCGGATCCCGGTCTTCGGGCATGACCTGGACGACATCAAGGGCTTCGTGCTCAAGACCGATATCTACCATGCGATCCAGGAAAAGCCCGAGACAACGCTGCAGGAAATGATTCGCCCGATCGTGGTGGTGCGCGACAAACTGACTCTGCACGACCTATTTGAAATGATGATGAGCGAATCGACCCACATTGCTCTGGTAGTGGACGAATATGGCGGCACCGAGGGGGTGGTGACCATGGAGGACTTTATCGAAACGCTGCTTGGACTCGAGATTGTCGATGAAGTGGACCGGGTCGAGGATATGCAGGATATCGCCCGCCGTCAGTGGGAACTCAGGGCCCAACGGGTGGGGCTGGTGACCGATAAATTGAAGATGCACCCATCTGAGGAAGCAGATGGGAATTCGACACTTGACGATCAAACAAAGGGGGCGCAATAAAAAATGTGTGCCCCCAGTTTTTCCGCTTAAGCCTCGAAATTCTGCAGGGCGGCGATACGCGCCTCCAGCGGCGGATGGCTCCTGAACAGCGCGGCCAGTCCCCCTTCTCTCTGGCGGATGCCGAAGGCGGCCATCTGGTCGGGCAGCTTGGAGGGTTCGTGGTGGGCCTGCAGTCTTTTCAGTGCATCGATCATTTTCTGGCGTCCCGCCAGACCTGCTGCCCCGCTGTCGGCCCGGAACTCACGCCTGCGGGAAAACCACATGACGATAATCGAGGCGAACAGACCGAGGACGATTTCCAGGACAATGGTGACAGCCATATAACCCATAAAACCGAGGCCGCCGCCGTCTCTATCCGACCTGAGGACATTGTCGATGATACCAGCCGCCAGTCGTGAAAGAAAGATCACGAAGGTGTTGAGCACTCCCTGGATAAGTGCCAGGGTGACCATGTCGCCGTTGGCGACGTGACTCACCTCATGGGCCAGTACCGCTTCCACCTCGCCTCTGTCCATACCGGCCAGCAGCCCGCTGCTGACCGCCACCAGAGCATCGTCTCGTTTCATGCCGGTGGCAAAGGCATTCATCTCGGGCGCCTCGAAAATCGCCACCTCGGGCCTGCCGATGCCCGCCATTTCAGCCTGCCGGTGCACGGTGTCCATCAGCCACTGCTCGGCCTGGTTCTGCGGCTGCTCGATAACCCGGGCGCCGGTGGCCCGTTTGGCGATCCACTTCGACAGGGCCAGGGAAATAAACGAGCCTCCCATGCCGAAGAGGGCGGCAAAAAAGAGCAGTCCGGATGTCTGCGTGGTATCGATGCCCAGCACCGACATGACGATGCCGAGCAATACCAGAATTGCCAGGTTAGTCGCCAGATACAATATAATTCTCATGTAGTGCCTCCAATGGTTTGTTTCCTGCATAACCAGTTTGATTATAACGCAGTTACGATAATCACTCTGGCGCGCTTTTTCATCCGAATTGCACAAATGTAATGATCAATTGAAGGTGGGTTTGGGTCCCCGTAATTCGTTTACTTGTCCGAATAGATGTCAGCGATAAAATCGACCATTTCAGGGACGTATTTGTCACCCCAGCCGGTTGATTTGGCGATATTCAGCGCATTTTTGGTGGCCGGCGAGATAAAGCTCGGCACCTTGAAATCATCCGCCATGCTTGCATAGTAGCCCAGATCCTTCAGTCCGTTGTTGATCGAAAATGCCAGCGCCGACGGATCCTTGTCCACCGCGTTGGCCTTTATCCAGTCCATCATCCCCGAGCGCAGCGGGCCGGAGGACATGACCTCGTAGAGGATGGAACGCTTCAATCCGGCAAGATCGGCCATGGCGAAAGCCTCCGACATGGCGCAGGCGGTGGTCATGGCAAAGAAATTATTGATCAGCTTGAGGGTGTGTCCAGCTCCCACCGGGCCAACGTGAAAGACGTTTTCTCCGAGGTCGTCCAGGACCGGCTTAGCCCGGGCATAATCGTCTTCGTCGCCGGCTCCCATGATGTTGAGCAGCCCATCCACAGCCTGGGCCGGGGTGCGTCCCAACGGCGCATCCATCATCGATGCTCCCTTTGCTTTGCATTCCTGGTAGAGCGCCCTGGTGGAACCGGGAATCGAAGTGCCGAAATCGATGACCAGGACCCCTTCCCTGAGCCCCGCCAGGACACCGTCGTCGCCGCGCATTACCGATTCCACCGCGGCGGTGGTATCGACGCACAGCATGACGAGGTCGCTGTCCTGGGCTACAGCCGCCGGAGTGGCCGCTTCGGCGGCACCTCTGGCAACCGCCTCGTCGATCGGTGTGCGGTTGCGGTGGGCCATCACGGTCAGTTCATAACCGACGCTCTGCAGCCTCTGCACCATTGCCGATCCCATTAATCCAAGGCCGATAAAGCCGATTTTCGGTTTCTGCTCAGTCATTGTTTCTCTCCTGTCTTGATGTTGATTTTAATAAAGGCAGTGGCTTACCCCACCGGTTTTAGGCCCGACGATCGAGAAGTTCAACCGCCCCTTTCAGCCGCTGCTCAATTTCATCCCATTTGCCTTCCGCCAGCATTACTTCCGGGCTCAGCCAGGTTCCCCCGCAGCAGAGAACATTTGCACGGTCCAGATACTCTGCCAGATTCTCCTGGCTGATGCCTCCGGTGGGCATAAAGCGTACGTCGGCATAAAGCGCCCTGAAAAGATCGAGCATCTTGATGCCACCGGCAAGTGAGGCGGGGAAAAATTTGAGGTGATGCAGTCCCTCTTCACGGGCCGCCTGCACCTCGCTTGGCGTGCAGACCCCGGGAAAATAGGCAATATCCTGCTGGCGGCAGTGGGCGGCCAGCCTGTGGGTAAAACCGGGGCTTACGATCCCCTTCACACCGGCCGCCACCGCCTGATCGACCTGCTCCGGCGACACCACCGTACCGGCAATGACGACCAGTTCAGGAAAGCGGCTGCAGATCTGCTCGATGGCTTCCCCCGCACATTCGGTTCGATAGG
The DNA here is from genome assembly GCA_037387205.1 of Desulfofustis sp. Taxonomy (GTDB): domain Bacteria; phylum Desulfobacterota; class Desulfobulbia; order Desulfobulbales; family Desulfocapsaceae; genus JABDQA01. Next base: position 2,822 of record JARRLH010000110.1, on the reverse strand, counting down.
TGATTTCCAGCACGCCGAGGCGGCACCCAAGCAACAACTCCGACAGGCGCAAGCCTGCCTCGACCGAAGGCAGACTGACCACCGGAACGAGACGCAGGGTTCTTAATCGATCGACTATGTCCATGGCATAACAACCTGTTGCAGAATGATTCGGAAACTACCCTTAAAAGGGGGTGCCGGCGAAATTTTTCCCCTTGCCCCCGGCTGGTCTGAAACGGCGGTTCGACCTTGACTTGCTAAAGACCTACTTATATTTCCCTATGCCCTATTGTCAATTAATTTAACCGGTTTAAACCATCTTGACACCCGCCCGCCCGACTGCTATACAGGTGGGTATCTGGCGGATGTCAAGCGGTGGCCTGCCGCGCCCTAAAAAATATTTCCCTATACCACAGCAAACGGTGCACACGATATGAAAGCAATTGAAATTTCCGGAACACGAGAAGTACGTCTCATCGATAAAGCCGAGCCAGCCATCTCCGACCCTGAGGAGGTGATTGTCAAAGTCAAGGCAGTGTCCATCTGCGGCACCGACGTCCACACCTTCCAGGGTGAACACCCGTTCGTCAAACCGCCGGTGATTGTCGGCCATGAATGCTGCGGTGAGATCGTTGAATGCGGCAGCGGCGTAAACGGTGTTGCCGCGGGTGACCGGGTGGCCATCGACCCGGTTCTCGGCTGCGGTTCCTGCCGGGCCTGCAGAGCGGGACGGGCAAACGCCTGCGCGGACGTCAAATGCCGCGGCGTCCACGTCCAAGGCGCCATGCAGGAATATTTCAAGATCCGCGGCCGCGATGTACACAAGCTGCCCGATTCGGTTGACGACCTGGCGCTGGGCGCCCTGGTCGAACCTATGGCCATCGGCGCCCAGGCCTGTTGGCGGGGCAATGTGGGCGAGGACCAGGTGGTGCTGGTCTTCGGGGCCGGTCCCATCGGTATTGCCGTAATGCTCAACGCTCACTGCCTCGGGGCCAGGTGCATCCTGGTCGACATAAAAGAAGATCGGCTGCAGCGGGCGGTCGAACTGGGGGCACTGGCTGCCTTTACAGCGACCGATCCCGAACTCAAGGAGAAGATCCGTGCCCTCACCGACGGCGAAGGCCCCCATGTCACCTGCGATGCGGTGGGCCATCCGGTAATTTTTGAGCAGTGCATCGACCTGGTGGCACCCACCGGGGCGGTGATACTGCTCGGCATGGACGGCAGTCCCAACGAGGTGACCGAGCAGCAGATTTTCCGCAAGGAGATGACGGTGGTCGGCAGCCGCATGAATTCCAACATGTTCCCCACCATCCTCGACCGGGTGGCCAGGGGACAGATGCAGCTCGAGCAGATGGTCTCCCATCGCTTCGCGGTCGACCAGGCCGCCGAGGCCTTCACCATGGCGGAGGAGCAGCCGGCCGGGTTGACTTGTCAATTTTGCCCATGACCCATCTCTCATGAAACCTGTAAAAATTGCTCTTATCGGCGAGTGCATGATCGAACTCCAGGAGATCTCTCCCGGGGTCACCAATCAGACCTTTGGCGGCGACACGCTGAACACGGCGATTTACTGTGCCCGGCTGGCGCGTGACCTGCCGCTTAAAATCGACTATGTGACCGCGCTGGGCACCGACACCTTCAGCGAGCGGATGATCAAATTCTGGGAACGGGAGGGAGTCGGAAGTTCACTGGTGCTCAGGCAGCCTGGCGAAACCCCGGGTCTCTACTACATAGAGCTGGAGGAATCTGGGGAGCGGATCTTCCACTACTGGCGCTCCACGGCCGCCGCTAAAAAATGTTTTGAATATGCGGACAGCGGGCAGGTGCTGGACGCCCTCTCGGGCTATGACGGCATCTACCTGAGCGGCATCAGCCTGGCCATCTTCACGCCCGAGAGCCGTAAACGACTGCTTGACAGGCTGCAGGAGATAAGCGGCCAGGGGGTATCCATCTACTTCGACTGCAATTATCGGCCGCACCTCTGGACCTCCAGTAAAGAGGCTGGCGAGCTCTATCGCCAGCTCTATCGGCTCAGCGACATCGTTTTTCTGACCACTGAAGAAGCCGACGTGCTGCTCAACGGCGCCCAAGGTCCAGGGGTGCACGACACACTTCGGGATTTGGGCTGCAGGGAATCGGTGCTCAAGGACGGCGACAGACCGTGCACCATTTTCGCCGGAGGGGAACTCATCGAAGTTCCCGCGGAAAGGGTGGCCAAAGTGATCGACACCACTGCCGCCGGCGATTCGTTCAGCGCGGTTTACCTGGTAGCCAGAAAGTTCGGCTGCGCTCCTGAGAAAGCGGCTCAGATGGCCCACCAGACTGCGGCCTACGTGGTCTGCCACAAAGGTGCTGTCGCTCCGCTGGAAAAAATGGTAATAACCGGAAAGGATATAGCCAAATGCAGCGGTTAGGAAGGCTGAATAAAGTCAAACTTTCCAGACCGGTTTCAGCAAGTCGCTGCAAGCCAGCTCATTAAATCACGCCGCAAGAGAGGTAGACCATGCAGGATATACGAGTGCAGGAAAAGGAACTGAGGTCCCTGGTCAAGAACAAGCTCACCGACGCCGGGCTCAACGAGGTCGATGCCGGCATCGTCTCCGATGTTCTGGTGCATGCCGATCTCAGGGGGGTGCGCTCGCATGGAGTCATCCGCACCGAGCATTATGTGACCCGCCTGGGCGCCGGCAGCCTGAATAAAAATCCCCGCCTGGCCTTTACCCGGGTGCGTTCCGGAGCCGGCCTGCTCGATGGTGACGACGGTATGGGACATTCCGCCTGCCTCGAGGCCATGGCCCGGGCCTGCGGACTGGCCAAAGAAACCGGAATCGCCATGGTCG
>JARRLH010000109.1:0-11544 GCA_037387205.1 Desulfofustis sp. | reverse complement strand
AGCTATGGCGTAGATGTCGATGCCGTGCTTGGCACGGCGATTCTTCAGCATCTCATAAGACCTGGTCGATTTTAAAATCTGGATGGCCTCGGATTCGGTGATCGGGGCCAGATGAAAGGCCACATCCTTTAAAATCTCTATGAAGATGCCGCCGAGCCCGAACATGAGCATTGGCCCGAATTGCGGATCTCGGTTCATGCCCAGTATTACCTCCAGCCCCCTGGGGATCATCTGTTCCACATAGATGCCGTCGATCTGCGCTGCCGGTGCCCGTTTGCCTATTTTCAGCATCATCAGATCGAAGGCGTCCTCAACCGCTTCGCCGGTGGCAAGGTTGAGCTGAATACCACCCATATCGCTTTTGTGAATAATGTTTGGCGAGGCGATTTTCAGGGCCACCGGATAACCAATGCGTTCGGCAATCTCTATGGCCTCCTCCTGGGTGATCGCCAGACTGCCGGCCGGAATCTTGAAGCCGTAAGCGCTCAGTATGTCTTTTCCCTTGATCTCCCCAACGGTGGACCGGCCGGTGCGCAGTCGTCGGGTGATGATACGCTCCACTCTTCTCCTATTGACCCTGAAATGGGTAATCTGCCTCGGCGGCCTGTTCTTCCAGAGCGAATAGTGGTGCATCGCCTTGAGCGCGGCCACCGCCCGTTCGGGGGAATCGAAATCGGGCAGACCGGCTGCAGACAGCTCACTGCGGCCGGGCAGTACGTCCTTGCCGCCCATAAAAGATGCCAGCACCGGCTTTGAACCATCAATTGCTGCAGCGACGGCCAGAGCGGTTTCCGCCGGCCGGGTCATGGTCTGCGGGGTCATGATCAGCAGAATCGCATCGACAGAGCCGTCGGTCTGGCCGGATTCGATTGCCGCTGCATAGCGCTCGGGATCGGCGTCGCCGAGCACATCGATCGGATTGTTTACGGCTGATTCCCTGGGCAGCTTTTCACGCAGTAAAGTGATGGTTCTGTTGTCCAGAATGGCAACCCGCAAGCCTGCTTTCTCCACCGCGTCGGCGGCCATGGTGCCAGGCCCGCCGGCGTTGGTGATGATAAGCACGCGGTCCCCCCTGGGCAGGGGCTGCAGGGCAAGGGCGACCGAATAGTCGAACAGAGCCTCAAAAGTTTCCGCCTGCACCACACCGGATCTTCGAAACGCCGCGCCATAGGCGCTGTCCACCGGCGCCAATACGCCGGTATGCGAGGCTGCCGCCTTGAGACCGGTGGGGGTGGTTCCCGACTTCATAATCACCACCGGCTTGGTCGCTGCCGCTTCTTCAGCTGCTTTGACAAATCCCTCACCGGCACTGATATCTTCCAAGTAGCCGATGATGACTTTCGTCTGGTCATCCTGCGCCAGCCAGGAGAGCAGATCGGTTTCGTTGATGTCTGCCTTGTTGCCGATGGAAATCATTTTGGACACCCCGAGGTGTCTGGTGCTGCAAAGATCGAGCATGGCGGCGCACACCGCTCCGGATTGGGAAAAAATAGAGATGGGACCCTTGTCCGGAAAGCGGCCGGCAAAAGAGGCATTGAGTTGGTGATGGGTGTTGATGATTCCGAGACAGTTGGGGCCCAGCATCCGTACCGCTCTGCGGCGGCAGATGTCGACCATTTTTTTCTCTATTTCAAAACCCTCTTCTCCGAGTTCCCGAAAGCCGGCAGAAATGACGACGATTGCCTGGGCTCCAGTATCTATGCTTTCCCTGATGGCGTCGAGCACCCGGTCGCGTGGTACCACTATCACCGCCAGGTCGACCTGCCTGCCGCAGGATTGCAGGTCGGGATAACTGGGCAGCCCGAGAATGGCGTCGGTTTCTGGGTTTACGACGATTATCTCGCCTCTGAATCCAGAGGCGATCAGATCGGCGAGGACGTCATGGCCGACCTTGCCGGGTGTACGCGAGGCCCCCACAACCGCAACCGAGCGGGGGGTAAAAAAGACATCCAGATTCATCGCTTTCCCTTAGGTGAGGAGAACAATTCAGGAATTTTGTGGCAGCCTTTGGTGTGCCGGGCTTCAGGGTTTGAGAAGGGTAAATCCGCTGTCCTGCAGATGCTTATGCACATTGCCGACTTTGAAAGAATCAATTCGCATGTAAATACGGTCGAACCCGCTCTTCCTCCCTATCTTGATCAAGCGGGTGCATTGCACATCGTTTTCCTCGAGGATGGAGGCAATCCGACTGAGAGCGTTGTGGTTTTTGGTCTCATCGAGAACGGCGATCAGCGCCGAACCTGATTCCGCGGAACCGAATAGCTTTTTGTAGGCGGCGGTCAGATCCCTCATGGAAAAGATACCGATGACCACATCATCTTCGGTGACCACCGGCAAGGCGCCGACCTTGTCGCGGTCGAATACCAGCAAGGCGTCGTCCAGCGTTGCTTCGATACTTACGCAGGAACAATTGGTCGACATGATGTCAGCGACCGGTGTGGCAGCCACTGTCTCGTATATTTTTTGGTAGGTCTCGTCATCAATGGCCGTTGATGGATAGGCCGATCTGAGATCTCGGTCGGAAACCACCCCTATCAGCTTCTTCTCTTCGTCAACAACTGGTAAGTGCCTGAAATGATTATCATCAAGTAGACGACGAGCCTCGGTAACAAGGACGTCTGCAGTAATGGTTAGTGGATCTGCAGTCATATAGTCAGCGATAAACATAGACACACCATCTAAGAATCAAAAGACGATCAGAACTTTTGCTCACAACAGATGTGCCGGGCTGCGGCTCGCCAGGCCCGACCAACCCGGAGCCAAGGTCCGGGCCACCTCGAGATGGTCCTGTTGTTGTCTCAACGGGCCGCAGGGTTGTAGTGCAGGAATGGGTCTTTGGCGCTGCAGCCTGAAGCTGCGCCGCTTCCGGACGCCGCTTCAGGCTTACTGCTGTGACTGGGGATTGTAGACAGGCAGTGTCTGCGGGGTGGGTTCTGCCTGAGGCATGATCTGGGTGGCGGGTTCCATGTCGAATCCATCAATTTCCGGTTCCTGCCTCAGTTGCTGGTTTTCCTGCTCCTCGAGCTCGGGAAGCAGCATTGGATCCAGTTCGTTCATCTTTTTTTCAACCGTTCTGATATTGCCCTGCACCTTATCGGCGACTTCCACATCGGGATATTTATCCAGAATGCCTTTGAGAACCTGTCGCGATTCCACCAGCAGCTGTTTCCTGTTTTCAAGGTCATCGGTTTTCATCGAGCGAACGAAAAGGTCCGCGGCCCGGCGCCGTTCGTTTTTGGCGGCAGTGAGGGAGAGCTCTTCAACTTTTTCCATGGCCCTGTCTTCATACTCGGTTCCCTTTAACTCGCTGAACACCGCTATGGCTGCGTCGAATTCACCCGCATCAGCGTACGCGGCACCTTGGTTCCAGGTCGACTGCAGGGCCTGCATCTTCTCTATCTTCAAGGTCTCCCGTTCGACTGCTTCGGCCAGTATCAGGCTGTCCAGCTTCTCTTTTAAGGTCAGGAGGTTTTCGGGACTGAGCTTGTCCTGGGGAAGACTCTGGAGCAAGGCGATGGCTTCTTCGAACTGTTTGTTTTCGACCAGCCTGTCTGCATCGGTCAGGCTCGTGGTGAACCATTGATCCGCCATTGACTTGGTCTCATCCTTGATGATGTCGACATTAGGTGAAACAGGGGAATATGGATACTGCTGGAGAAACTGTTCAGCCTTATAGACGATGCCATACCCGTCCCTGGCCGGAGCGAATCTCAAGTAGCCGCGCAGCAACTCCGAGTAATCGGTCAACTCGGGACTGCCTTTGATGCTCCGTTCAAGCATGGAAAGATGCAGTTTGGCCCAGTCCTCGACCTTGCCGACCTCGGCGTAATCTTTCAACAGTTGCTCATACTGGCCTTCAGCAGCGAAGAAATTGCCGGCGGCCGCATAGAGGTCACCGAGTCGTCGGCGCAGAGACAGCAGGTCGTCCCCTAAATCCTGCCTTGCGGCCATGGCATCTACCAGCTGCTGATATGCTTCAGCCGCCTGCGCCGGCTGATCGAGAAATACCAGGCTGTCCGCATGGGCGAGAGCCGTCTGTTTAGCCACCCCGTTCTTTTGATAGGAGGGGATGGAAGACCAGAGCTGTACCACCTGGTCATAGTCGCCGGCTTCGTATAACTCGCTGATCTGCGCCTCGATCCTGGGTAGCTGATCGCCCTGCATCGACTCCGGCCTGCTCTCATCGGTTGCAGTGGTATCGAGAAGCCGGGCGCACCTGCCTTCGAGAAAGGCGATATCCTGGCGCTGCAGGCCGATTATATTCTCCAGGCTGAGCTGCTCAGCTGCACCGCCACCCTGAAAGATCTGGCTGCGCATATTTTGATAACCGCCCAACACCGTCTGCAAATCCCGAAAACAGTCCACCATTAACCGGGTCTGTTCGGCGTCAAGGTTGGCTATGGCGGCCTGCTGATCGGCCTGCTTCCAGAGATCGAGCTTTTTTTGATAGAAAAGGATTCGCTCATTGACGAACCCAGCTGAAAGCGGTTTCGCCTTCGGGTCCATGTCCAGGCGGCCAGTGTCGGCCTCAGAAAGATCCGGTGCCGCCAGCGGCTCTGGGCCTTGCTTGGTTGAAAAATCGTCTTCATCTGGGGAGGGGCTGCTGATGCTCGTGGCTGGAATGTCCGCTTCGGCCGGATCAGGAGCCTCCGGATAAGGGGGCGGCAATTGCCGCTGGGCACAGCCGACGACGGTGAAAAGCAGCAGTGTAATACCCAGGACGTAGTATCTATTCATAATTGTTTCAGGAGGAAAAAGATTAGTGATCGCTTTACAAACAGACGTTTTGTGAATTGATAGTAATAAGGCGGCGTAAAAAAATCAAATTATCGAGCTGAATCAGGGCCAAAATCATAGGTGGTCAGAGGCGGGCTGCTGCATCGGATCTTCATTGTGCTGCTGCCGGCTTCAGGTCTGCCGAGGACGCGGGGCGCCCAGCATCTACCTGGGCTATTTGCCGCTCTGTCGGCCTCTGATTGAGCCAGAACGGGGCAAAACTTCGAGCCGGGCTCAACCCCTTTTCCTCGTTCGCCACCCCGAAGGTGATTATAGACGGTAGATAGCGGTCCCACGGATCAACCTCCTTGAGGGGCCTTTGGAGCTGGCCGCCATAATCTTTAAGGGCGAGAAAATTTTTCTGTCCCATATCCTCGCGCTCGATTGCCAGCCCACGAAAACTCAAATCCACTGGATCGAGGGTCCTGTCGAACTCCTGGTTTTTGACGATGGCTTTGACGATCGCGGTCCAGGTAGGCAGAGCACCGGCGGCGCCGGTAATGCGGGTAGTGCCCCGCCGCATAGCCTGGTTGTCATCATAGCCAACATAGACACCGACACCAAAACCGCTATCGATCACCATCGCGTTGCCGTCCCCATTCGGCGCAGGAAGATAGCCAAAGAAAGAAGCGTTGGTGTAGCGGTTGGCAGTCCCGGTTTTGCCCAAAAGCGGAATTGACAGGCTGAGCTCATCCAACAATTCGCCGCTCTCTTGGGGTCCCCTCAGCTTTACCTCCCTGTCGGCGTATCTTCCCGTCCCAAATTTGATGGTGTTTTCAAGAATATGGCCGAGCACAAGCGAGGTCTTGGGAGAAACCGCGCGCCTGGTCTCCCCCTCGGGACGATAGAGCACCACCCCATCCTCCGATTCGATACGGTCGATAATGGCCAGGGTATTGTTGATTTCGCCGCTTGCCTCCGTAAAAAGCGTCAACGTACCAGACACCAGGGCTTCATAAAGCCTCGTGGTTTCAATCAGGGTCACCACATTGGAGCCGAGAGGAAAGGAGAGAATGGGCTCAAGTTCGCTTTCTATACCGAGAAATTTTCCAAATTTAACCAGGTACTGCAGGCCCACGAGGATGCGGTAATCCTCGACCTCGGAAAGAACCTCCATCGAATAAGGCAATAGTTTGCGCATGTTGCGATATTCCATTTCGACCTGGCTGCTGAGAAAATTAAAAGCTTTTACCGATAGTGTGGAGCCCAGCACGATGGAGTCAATCTGCTCCTGTTTGAGGAAAGGACCAGCTTCATTAATTTTTTCTTGAAACTGCCAGGGGCTGACCAGCTGCGCATATTCCGGCACCTTTGAAGGATAATCAAAGAGAAAGTGCTCGTTAATTGGATCGTAATAGAGATAGGGAGTTTCAGCCCTGCCCTTGGACATGACAGTATCGACGGGCGCTGCTGCGAGGCGGTTCAAGCCCAGATAATTTTGCAGCCGCTTATTGAGAGCGCGCAGACTGAGGAAATTTCTGGCCAGCAGATCTTTTCTCAACCGCAGCTCTTTCCTTTCGTACTGCGGCAGCGTCGTGTCCCTAAGCTGCTGGTCTATCTCCCGCTCAAACTGGTCAAAGTTGAGTCCATAGTGCAGCTCCCTCATGGCCTGATATTCAGAGGCCAGCCCTTCGAACACCAGGTCAGGCTGGATGGCCGCCATGGTTTTTCGGTAGGCCGCTTTATGCAGCACTTCCGCGTTGATCACGATCCCGTAACGGTCCCTGATTCGTGCGCGGAACAAACGGTAGGGTTCTGGTTCGCCGTCCACCTCCCGCGGCCCAAGCCCCAGATAGCCTGCCACGTCCTCAAACTGGGACCGGCTTAAATGATCACAAAGATGGGCGGTCAGCCAGACCGAGGCCAGGTTCTCTGAACGAACTCCGGCCCAGCTCATAGACACCAGTTCACTGTCAATCTCGTGATCCGGCCGCGGGAAATAGGGCTGGTTCTGAAAAACAAAGACATCGCGCTTGTTAACCAGGAGATCAGCAGCATTCCAGCCCAGTTGGAGCGCCGCCGTGTAGACGAACGGCTTAAAGGAAGAACCCATGGTGCGGCGGGCGTACATGGCCCGGTTGAAAAATCTGTTCTCCACACCGCCAGCAACTGATATCACCCGTCCGTTATTCACTGCGATGGCGCCGCCCTGAACTTTTGGAAACTTCTCCAGGTCGAATACCGGAGTCACGTATTCATCGATTTCTCTGATGCTTACCCAGACTCTGTCGCCGACCCGCAGCTGGCTGAGGAGCTCTTCTGTATCTTCCTTGGCGGGCTCGCTCCAGCGATTTTTCAAATATTTAACCCGGGCCTCAACCAGCGATTCCAAACCGCTGCGGTCAATATGACCGCTGCCGTTTTCCAGGCCGGTCTCCACTCCTATTGTTATCTCCTCACCCGTGTTCTCAATTGTTTCGATGGTACCGAACACGAAATTTCCTTCAGCGATGGTGCGATCTCCGCTATATTTGAGGCTGGCTAATTCTTCCTGCACTTCATCTCGCTCATAGCCGCGCAAACGCGCATCCAGGTAGGAAAGCTGCTTTCTCAGCGCGGAGAGGGTCTGGTCCTGTATGTACTTGTCAACGGTAGTGATGACCCTGATACCTGAAGTGGCAATATTATCGATGCCGTGAACGCTCAAAGCCTCCAGCAGACGGTCAGAGGAGACAGCATCGGTAACAAGTTCCATCACCGAATCGAGTGAATAGCCCACCGAACCCCTGGCAAAGGGAATCTCGGAATTTTTCGCCTGCTGGTAGTCGGATTCATCGATCATTCCCAGGTTCAGCATGGCGTTTAACACATAGGCCGCCCTCTGCCTTCCATGCTCTGTGGCCAGCGCTCTGGCCTGCTCATCTTTTTTGATGAATGGATTGTAGTAGTTAGGCCGTTTGACCGAGCCGGCTATATAGGCCGATTCAATCAGCGTCAGTTCCTCTGGCTTCTTGTTGAAATAATAGCGAGCTGCGACCCCGAGTCCATGACCGTTGCCGGACACGAAAAACTGGTTGCTGTAAAATTCAAGAATCTCCTCCTTGGTGTATCTGTATTCGAGCCGCAGGGCATAAATCAGTTCGATGAGCTTCGACTTGTAGGATCGATCCTTACGCTTAAAGAGATTCTTGGCGGTCTGCTGGGTCAGGGTTGAGCCGCCCTGCACAATCCTTCCCGCTTCAATATTTTTCATCGCAGCCCGGACAATACCGTGCACATCGAAACCAAAATGACTGAAAAAGCGATTATCTTCAGCAGCCACCAGGGCGTTTATGAAGCTCTCGGGTATTTCCTGGTAGTCGACATATTGGCGCCTCGCCTCGGAGAAAAACGCTCCCAGCGGAGTAACGCCGTCGTTATAGAACACGGGGCTTTCCCTACCCAGAATGGAGCGGATGTTCTGTTCCGATATTTCATCTCCGGGCTCGAGCACTACAAACCAGTAGAGCACCGCCCCTGCAGCCGCGGCGGCGAGCAGGACAAGAAATAAAAGGGCAATAAAAATCTTCTTAAACATTCAAATAAATAAGTATTCCAAGCCGGCAGTGGGATAATGTTTGACCGAGATCGGTCCACTCTTACCATCAATTTGCTTGCCTAATTTTATGCATCAGGTTTAAATAGTGTAATTTGACCTTTTCGGGAGTAGGGAGAATGTACCTTGTCGCCGCCGATATCTCAACCGGGATTGGGACGACGACCAGAATTAACTCCATACATAAAATTGATAACCAAATAACTAACGCATTCATACATCTTGTCGATCAATATTTTTCGCATACCATACGCTGTAGTTCTGGTGCTGGCTCTGGGCCTTCTTTTAATTGGCTCCGGATGTACCACCACGCAACAGATATCCAGTTCCGGACTGGATGTGCCCAAGGCAATCCCACGATCGCCAGAAATTGACCCTGACCTGGAGCCGCTGGTTTCCGAACCGGAAATTTCCCTGGACCAGGAACTCAAGGCCCTGGCTTCGACAGGCTCTTGGGAAGAACCCCTTATACCAAAAGAGGAAACGCAGATTTGCCTGGACCCGGAGATGGCCGAGCCGCTCTACGATTTTCCGGTGGTCGTCAACCGCCAGGTACAGATGTACATCGATCTTTTCCAGGGCAAGCAGCGCAAATATTTTGCCAAGTGGCTGGGACGCTCGGGGCGCTACCGCGATCTCATTAAGAGTGAACTGGAAGCGGCTGGACTTCCGAAAGATCTGCTCTATCTGGCCATGATCGAAAGCGGGTTCAATCAGCGGGCCTATTCAAAATCGAAGGCCGTGGGGTTGTGGCAGTTCATGTCCGGTACCGGGCGTGATTACGGGCTTTCCGTCACCCGCTACGTGGATGAGCGCAGGGATGCGGAAAAATCTACCAAAGCGGCTGCTGCCTACCTCAAGGATCTGTATGAGGAATTTGGCGACTGGTACCTTGCCGTTGCCGCCTATAACGGCGGTCCCGGCACCATGCGCAAGGCCATCAAGAAATCGAAATCGAGAGATTTCTGGAAGATCGCCCAGAATCGTTCTCTGCGTATGGAGACCAAACGCTACGTTCCTAAATTGATCGCTGCGATCATGATAGCCAAACAGCCTGAAAAATACGGCTTTACCGACCTCGCTTATGCTGAGCCGATGACCTGGGAAACGCACGAGGTAGGGCCGGGGTTAAGTATGGCAGCAGTTGCAATACTTACCAGCAGCAGTGAAAAAGATATAATACTTCTCAACCAAGAGCTCCGAACCTCGAAAACCCCGCTGAACCAGGAACGCTATCGAGTAAAAATACCCAGCGGCACGAAGATGCTGGCCCAGAGCAACCTGCCTCGCCTGCACAGCGTCGTGCAGACCGATTACCAAACCCATGTCGTCAAAAAAGGCGAGACCCTTGCCAAAATCTGCCGCCGCTACAATATCAACACCACGACACTGCTCAAGGTCAACAAGCTTACCAGCAGGAACCTCAAGCCTGGTACCAGGCTGAGAATTCCCTACCAGAATGTGGCCTACCGCATCCTTCCCGAGGGCATGGAAGCCCGTATCGCCGCCCAGGATGACCTTATCCTGCATACCGTCAAACGGGGTGAAACCGTATCAAAAATCTCCAGCCGCTATCAGGTCCCCGCCGAGCTGATCGTCGCCTGGAACGGGCTGCCGAATATGCACAAAATCGCTGAAGGGCAGCAGCTGGCACTCTATATGAGCAGCACGAGTTCAACCCCTCGATCGGGTGCTTCGTCTAGAGCCGGCAACACTGAATCTTCCTTACTGGTACTTTCTGATTCCAAGAAGCAGCCTGGTAAGCCGGCCGTGCAAGAAGAACCCTATACCTATTATCTTGTCAGATCGGGAGACTCCTTGTGGACTATCTCCAGAAAATTCAACACCTCACCCGATCGAATCAAGCGCTGGAACAACTTGAAATCGAACCTCATTCATCCCGGCAACACACTGAAACTCAAGGATGTTTGAGAACCGTTTCAAATTCCACCGGATTATAGCCTTTTAAAAGCCACCCGTTCCAGTACCTCTGCCCCATCGGTCACTTCTACATGCCTAGTCTTTCTGCACCGCAACCGGACCCCCGTTCCCCGCAGGCCCGCGCCCGGGATTATCCTGCGGACGTGCAGTTTATTGAGCAGGGCAAGCGGACTGTGATACTGGTGGGTACGGCTCATGTGTCCCAGCAGTCAGTGGATCTGGTTCAGAAGGTGATCGAAGCAGAACGACCCGACCACGTCTGCATCGAACTCGATGACAAGAGATACCAGGCCCTCTCAGATGAGAATCGCTGGCAGAAATTGGACCTGAAAACGGTGATTAAAAACCGTCAATTGTCCACTTTGATGGTCTCCATTATGATGGCCGGCTATCAGAAGAAACTTGGCGACAATCTCGGAGTATCGCCAGGCGCCGAGTTGCTCGCGGCAGCCAGAACCGCTGAGGGACTCCAAATTCCCATTTGCCTCTGTGACAGAGACATCAGGATTACGCTGAGAAGAGCCTGGAAATCGACGTCCCTGTTTCGCAAGGGCTACCTTATGAGTTCATTGATTGCCGGAATGTTTTTTTCTGAGGAAATCGATGAACAAAAACTGGAAGAGCTCAAAACACAGGATGTCCTCACCGAATTGATGGCCGAGATGGGAGATTCGCTGCCTGAGATGAAGAAGGTTCTCATAGACGAGCGCGACATCTACATGGCGGAACAGATAAAAAATACCCCGGGACAAGTGGTGGTTGCCGTCGTAGGCGCTGGCCACCTGGAGGGCATCAAGAGACGGCTGGTTGAGGATCACGCTGGCAAAATTGACGACCTTACCACCATTCCCCCGGTATCCAGGGCATGGAAAACCCTGGGCTGGCTGATCCCCGCCGTGATTATCGGTTCGATCGGACTCATTGCCTTTTCAAAGGGCTTTGACACTGCGGGCGACAACATCATCTACTGGATTCTGGCCAACGGCATTCCGGCCTCCATTGGAGCAGCGCTGGCTTTGGCCCATCCATTTACCACCATCGGCGCTTTTGCCGCCGCCCCCATCACGAGCCTGACGCCGGTAATCGGTGCCGGCTATGTGACGGCTTTCATCCAGGTAATGACGCGACCGCCGGTGGTACGAGAATTCGAGACGGTCGGCGAAGACATGGGCACTCTATTGGGCTGGTGGCGCAACAAATTGCTCAGGGTTTTTCTGGTATTCATCCTCACCGGGCTCGGTTCGGCAATCGGTACCTATGTTGGTGGCTACGAAATCATTAAAACACTTATG
>JARRLH010000108.1:0-11851 GCA_037387205.1 Desulfofustis sp. | reverse complement strand
GCCGGAGCGCTGGCCCATCTTGCCGAGGTGTATCTGAACCAGGGTCTTCTCCAGGCAGCGGAGCCGTTGCTCACCCAGGCGCTTGATATTTACCGGTACGCGTACTCAGAGCCCCAGCCGGAAGCGGGGGCGGCGATAGATCGACTGGCAGCCCTGTATGCGGCCACCGGGCGGCCTGAAAAAGCCGAACCACTCTACAGAGAAGTGCTTGACATTTACCAATCTACGCTTGGAGATGAACACCCGGCCCTGGCCGAGGTGCAGAACAGTCTGGCAGAAATGTACATCAACGGCGGGCGATACGAGGAAGGCTTCGGGCTGATTGAATCAGCGCTTGCCATCCGGGAGAAATCGTTTGGCACCGCGCACCCGGCGGTGGCTCAGTCGCTCAACAATATGGCCGTTGTCTACGATCGCCGCGGCGATCAGGCGCTCGCCCTGCGCCAGCATAAAAAAGCGCTGGAAATAAGGGAGAAGGTATTTGGCGAGGATCACCCGGCCGTCACCCAGTCGCTTGACAATATGGCGGCGATTTACAGAGCTCAGGGAAAAACGGCTGACGCGGCTGCACTGTTGGAGAAGTCTCTGGCTATCTGGCAGAATGCCCGCGGCGGTGACCATCCCGCCGCAGCGCAGAGCTATCACAACCTGGCAACTCTTTATATCGAATCGGAAAAATATGAGCAGGCGGAGGAGGCGCTGCTGAGTTCCAGAAAGATCCTCGAAAAAGATAGGGAATCGAACCAGATGCACCTGGCGACGGTGTTTGAAACGCTCTCCGGTCTTTATAAAAGAATGGGTAAAGAGCGGGAGAGCAACGAATATGCGGCCCGTTCGCTGAAAATCAGAAAACCTGAGCAGATGGGTAACTCACCGGCTCACTGATCCGGCGCCTGCCGTCACCTGCGTTGCTGATATTGAGATGACTACTCGGCCTCCAGAATAATCAGCCCAAGATCAACATGCGAGCCCGCTTCGATGGTGAACTTTTTGGCGACAAACCCTGGCGCTGAGACAGTAACAACGTATGTGCGATCAAAATCCAGTCCTTTAAATTCGAAGTCGCCAAAACCATCGGTGCTCGTTCTCAGTTCAGAAGGTTGGCCTTCAAGGCTCACTTCAACACCTGCGGCCCCGGCACCCTGATCAGTTTCGAACACTACCTCACCGCAGAGCAGCCGTTTGGGTAAATTTGAATAGTACACGCCGGGTGCAGACGCCCCATAGTGCGCGGGCAAGGTCTCGAAATCCCCTTGTGCCCTGATTTTGGAGATCTCACTTTGCGGGTCATCCAGATCACCGCAGGTGACCGACCCTGCGGGGCAGCTGCTGACTATAAAGTCTAATTGTTTCCAGTCACTACCGAACACCTTCTCGATACCCTGGTCGTAAATCGGAATATAATCCACCTTGATTTTGGGATACGTGCCATATTCGACTTCCTCCACTCGAATAGGAACCTTAGGATTTTCCACTCCGTCAGCAGATAATGCATCCTTCGCAGTGAGTACGTTGCTGTAGCAGCCGGTAGCTTTAGACACATCGATATGCAGCGCAATATTCATCATATTTCTCCTTCCCATTTGGCGATATCTATCATGCAGGAATTGGGTGCCATTCCAGCCACGTTTTTTGACATCATACGAGACGAGGTCAGCAGGTTGACGCATCCACCTCGATCAGCGGAGTCAGGGTTGCCCGGATCTATCGGGTCATAGCTGGCGGAAGAGGCGTAACTGTGAATGACGCCTGGATGGATACGCTGCGTGATAACAGCCGCACACAGCACAGTTCCTCGCTCATTGAACAGCTTGACGATATCCCCATCCTTAATCCCTTTATTTTCTGCATCAACCGGATGAATACGGACAGGCCACCAGGCATAGCCGTTGATTTTAACACGGTGCAGCGGAATATCATTGAGCCAGCTGCTGTGTTTGTCATAATGGGTATGAAAAGTAAACCGCGGATGCGGTGAAACTAACAGGAACGGGAACTGCTCAGCCTCTTTCGTGTGCTCACCTTCCCAGGCCCGGATATAACGAGGAACTACCGGCCGTTCCTCATCATCGGGCAAGTTGTCCCGTAAACTCTTCGAGGCAAACTCGATTTTACCCGTATAGGTGCCGAGCTGGTCTGAAAACTCAGTTTCCCTTTTGGGATTCTTCACATCCGGAGTGTCGCATGGCCGGCCCTCGGCAAACCAGCGCAGTGCCGGCGTCGGCTTAAAATCATCTTCCAGGCCGACCACGTAATAGCCTTTTTCGTCGAACTCTTCCCAGCTGATTTGTTTGGGCAAATCAGAAATTTCAAAAAACCGCTTCGCCCAATCCAGCTCGGTCTTCCCTTCAGTGTATTCCTCACCACGACCTAACCGTTCGGCTATCATTGCAAATATTTGATAATCCGATTTCGACTCCCACAACGGGTCGATACATTTCTTCATACGCACGATGACGCGATGATTATTGCCGTTGCTGGCGTGCATGGTCTGCCCTCCCGGCGTCCCCCATTCACCGATATCCTCCCGCTCCAGATTGGTGCAGGCGGGCAGAATGATGTCGGCAAAACGGGTTTCCCCGGACCACCAGCAATCCTGGTTGACGACAAACTCAAGATTCGGGCTTTGATACATGCGCAGCCACTTACTGGTATCAAGCATCGTGCCGATGAAGGAACCGCCATACCGGTAAAACATTTTTACCGGTGAATGGCCTTCCATGGGATATTCAAACTCGGTAAACTGCTGCTCGATACTCTTATTGCAGAACCCCTCTCCGCGCCACTTGATGGGCGGATTGAGAATGGCATCAGGCACCATGGGCCGGTATAAACGCTGTTTGGTCGTGTTCTGGGGACGTTGATCAGCCGCCGGCGAGCGCCCCATCTGCCCTTGCGGGTCTCCATAGCCAGGGAACCAGAGGGTGGTATTTGTCGGCGCCCCCATGGTTGTTCCCCAGATGCTTACCCCAGGCTTTCCTAATCCCTGCATGGCCTGCAGCAGCACCATCATGCCCTAATCCCTGCATGGCCTGCAGCAGCACCATCATGCGAGCCCACTCGGTGGCATATGCCTGCCTGCAGGCCCCGCCTTCTCCTCCCCTGGAACCTGCCGACAGGGCGGTAACCTTTGACGCCCACTGCCGGGCCAGGGAACGAATGGTGCGCGCGGGAACCCCTGACTCCTCTTCGGCCCATTCAGGAGTTTTCGGCACCCCGTCAGTCTCGCCAAGCAGGTACGGCTTGAACTCATCGAAGCCGACGGTACGGGTCTCGACATACTCTTTGTCATAGGTGTCTTCTTCAACCCAGACGTAAGCGATAGCCATGGCCAGACAGGTATCGGTACCCGGTTTTACCGGAATCCACTTACCGTCCATCGCCGCATTGGTGTAATTGTAAAAGGGGTCTATAAATACCGACTCAATGCCCTTCTCTTTCAGCCATTGGCGCCAGATGACAGACTCTTGCCCCGTATAGATTCCCCGGGTCGAGTCAGGGTCGTTTGACCAGAAAACAATGAACTCAGTATGTTTGAGGGCATCCTCCAGCAGGTCGTACTGCTCCGGCATACCTACGCGCCAGAAAAAACCGTAGGTATGCGTGGCTCCCCAGTGCCAGCCCTCCCAGCTATCCGGATTGTCAAGAATCGGCGTATAGTCAATCATCTCCATGAAGCGGCTGAACGGTCCCATCTTATAACCGACAATTCCCCAGTTGTGGTGAGACGAGGTCATCCCGGTAACCGCCGAGGGCCCATGCTCCTTACCTATGCGCTGAATCTCGCCGGCAACGATATCTACGGCATCGTCCCAGCTTATCCGCTCATATCCAGATTTGCCGCGATTTTCCGGATTGCGCTCACCATGCGGGTCAAAATCAACGCGTTTCATCGGATACTTGATTCTGTTCTCCGAATAGAGGCGATTTCGTTCCGTGTACACAAATGGCGGCACCGTCACTTTTCTGGGTGGAGTATACTCTCTGTCAGCAGTTGAAATAACCCAGGATTTGTAATCGTTGTCGTCTATAGCCAGAGGTTCAATACGAGTCACTTTATCATCTTCAACATGTACTGATATCGGTCCGCCATTGGTGCAATTTGTTAATCGTCTTGTTGCCATCGGATCTCTCCAGCTTTATGGGTGATGGTAAGGGGAGCTTATTTTTTGTTAGTAACTTTATGGTTAAGCCGCATCAGCTTGTCAAGAGTTTTTTGCATTACATATTGCATACCATTCGCTTGCCAATTGGGCGGAAAGTGTTCCTGTGTTTGGCCTGAACCGTGCATAGAAGGAGGTGGCTAGGCCCCCGTCTCAAAACGAAAACTCTGATCCGGGTCGACCATGGCCAGGACCCGGACAATGCAACCGTCGCCCTTGACCCAGCGCCACGGGAAGGCCACAAAAAAGCAGCGCTTGCCGGTGACCTTGTCGATATCTCCGCCGATATTTTCGATGCCCGGGATGCCTCCTTTGACCATCAGGTTTTTATGGGCATCTTCCCAGAGTGGGAAGTCTTCCTGTGGATCCCTGCCGGTGAATTCTTTGTATTCGTCGATCAGGTGCGGCTGGGATGGTCCGAGACCGTGGTCCACCAGCTTGGTGGCGATCGGGTGATCGTTGGCCTGGTGTCCGTAACCGACACATTTGACCTTTTTGTCGACCAGCCACAGGGCTCCCGCACCGGAGATGCCGCAGCCGTAGGCGAAATAGTCGGTGTTGTCGCCCCACTTGTGGTGGAAGCCGGTGTTGATCATGACGATATCGCCTTCCTGGATGGCCGGTTCGGCCTTTTCCAGATCCTCCGGGGTGATGATCCCCCACTTACCCTTGGGAATAGACACTGCGACGCCGGTTCCGGCCAGACGCCACAAAGGGTATTCACTGATACCGGGGGTGTTTTCGGTGACGTGGAGGGGGGCATCCATATGGGTGCAGCGGTGCATGATCCCTTCCCAGTTGACCTGGTAGACGCCGTCCTTGGCGTGGAATTTGTTGACGGTGACATTGACACCCGGGCTCGAAGGCCATTCAGGCATATGATTCATGAATGTGTGACTCAGATTGTATATTTTCAGACTCATTGCTGGTTCTCCTCTGCCGTTTAATTACCAATGGGGATGCGATAGTCGCCGGACGGGTCGATCAGACCGACAAATCTGACCGGGCAGGCATCGCCGTACTGGAATTTCCAGGGGGTGGCGACGAAGGTGGCCCTTGTGCCTATCAAGGCGTCAACATCGCCGCCGACCTGCTCAATGGTGGGAATATCCGCTTCGGCAATGGTCCGGTGAGCGATATTCCAGTCCGGATGTTCCTTGAGCGGGTCCAGCCCCGTCGCCTCTTTGTAGGCGGCGACCAATCGATTCATCAACGGTCCGCCCCGGTGGGGGCCAAGCGAGGTTGCCAGGGGATGGTCTATCTGGGGCGTATCGATGGCCACCATTTTACATTTCCTGGCAACCAGCCACTCGGCTGCATCTTTTGAAAGTCCGGGCGATTCCCCGTAATACTCGAGTCCGTCGGAGTACTTGTGATGCCAGCCGGTGACGATGACCACGATGTCGTTGTCGCGGACTTCAGGGCCCGCGCCCTCCAGGTCAGCTGCGGTTATGACTTCGAAACTGGCTTTGGGAACCCCCAGCACCACGCCGTTGCCGAACAACCGATCCGGATCGATGGCGGCCAGGTCCTTGGCCATCTGTACCATGTGGATAGGGGCATTCATATGGGTGCCGGTGTGCATGACGGTATTTATCTTCCAGGCCAGGACGCCGTGCTGACCGTGTTTGACACCTCGGAACATTTTCACATCATCCTGTCCGGGGTAGGACGGGACGCCGTGTCCCCACTCATGGCTGAGCTCAATTAGTTGTAACCCGCTGTAAGGGTCTTTGGTAAACGCTGACATAATGTTCTCCTTAATTTTTGCACCGCTGCCTTAATCGATTGTTCCAGACTCCATCGCTACCGACCACTTCACTGCCCATGCCCGGCGAGGTGAGAGGCAGGTAAAATCATCTAGAGATTACAATGTTTCGCATGTTGGAACAATTTGGGCGGTCAGTTCACTCGTCTGGTGACAATCCTTTTCCACTCCATAATCTACACTCATGGGTTGCCCGGTGTCAAGCATTATTACATGTAAAATAGCCTTGATCCGTTGTATTTAAATCTCGTTATTTCAGAGAAATAAATGGGACTCTGCGGCTCTGCTTGACACTGTCCTGGGGCTGGCATATAGTGAGCTGGTAGGGGGCTGAAAAGGGTGGAACAAAACCGATGGATGAGATTAACGAATCGTCCGGTTCCGTGTTCCTTCTACGATACATTCGTGGATGTTTCGCAGAGTGAAACAAAACTGCCGTTCTCCCAAAAAACCAGACTGTGATCCTGCATGGATGATGATATAGGTTTATATGACTGTCCGATGCCAGAACCGTTTGGCGAGAAAATAGGCCTCACCCTGTTTCTTGCCTGGCTGTTTTATCTGGGGTTTGTCAGCCGGATAATCTTTGGCCCGCTGATGCCTGAAATACAGAATGATCTCGGGCTGAATCACGTCCAGGCCGGGTATCTGTTCTTGATGATCGGGGTCGGGTATCTGGTGGCGCCGGTTTTTTCCGGTCTCATTTCGGCCCGGCTGAACCATCGGGGAACCCTGCAATTGTCTGCCTGGCTGCTGGGTTTTGCGCTTCTTCCCTTCGTCGTTGTTCAGAGTTTTAAGGGAATGTGTGTCCTGCTGGTGATCATCGGCTTTGCCGGCTTCCTTCACCTTCCATCGGCGGTAGCCACCATAACGGCCGAGATCCAGAAATCAGATTGGGGCAAGGGGATGGCGGTTCACCAGTGCGCCCCGCCGTTATCTTTTGTCAGTGCCCCGCTGATCGCCGCACTGCTGCTCCACTGGGCGTCCTGGCGCCAGGTGCTGCTCTGCTGGGCTCTCGTGGCACTGGGGTCGGCGCTGTTTTTCACCCTGAAAAGCGAAGGTGGTCAATTTCCCGGGAGGAGTATAAGTCCCGCGAACATGAAGAAAGTGGCAGCCTTGCCGTCGTTCTGGTGGATCACTATCCTTCTGTCACTGGCAATAGCCGGCAATGCCGGCATGAATGTTATGCTGCCGCTTTACTTCGTCAATGAAAAGGGCTTGTCGCTGGCCAAAGCCAACACCATGATAGGGCTGTCGCAATTATCGGGTTTTCTGGTCGTCTTTTTTGCCGGAATGGCAGCCGATAGAATTGGACAAAAGCTGTTTATGTGCTTAACACTTGGGGCAGCAGCTCTGTTGACCATTGCACTCGGGTTCGCGGGTGACGGCCTGGTGGTTGTTACGCTGTTTCTGCAGTCGGCTTTTTTGACGGCCTTCTTTCCGGCCGCCTACGGGTCGTTGGCCCGTGTTGCTCCTCCCACGCTGCGCTCGGTCATCAGTGCCATGGCACCCCCGTTGGGCTTCCTGGTGGGAGCCGGGGGGGCACCGATGATGATCGGGTATCTCGCCCACTCGTTTTCCTTCGGTACCGGCATAGCGCTGGTGGGGCTGTTCATGCTGGTCGGCACGCCTCTCATTTTTCTGCTGAGATTGGCTGATTTCGAGGGTGAGCCGGGTTGTTGACAGCTGCGCCAAACACTGCACATATCGAGATAGATCAACATGTTGAAACCCATTGACGTAATATTGTTCGCCACCGACCTGACGCCTGGCTGCCAGCAGGCCTACGAGTTTGCGGTGGCCATGGCCATACGCAACAAGGCACTATTGTATGTTCTCTATATCATAGAAGAAATGCCTGAGAGTATCGAGGGACGATTCAGGGGGCTGATCGGCAAACATCAGTGGCAGGCTCTGATGCAGACCAAAAAGGATGACATTCACAAGTCACTGACCGGCAAGCGCCTTTCCTCCCAGGTGCTCGAGGAAATCCAGCACTTCTGCGAAAAGGTCGGCATGGATGAGGATAGCTGTGCCTTTCATTCACGGGAGGTCATTATCAGTGCCGGTGATATTGCCGAGACCATAATCAAGAATGCCGAAGAAAACGAGTGCGACATCATTGTGCTCGGTGCCCAGAAGGGGATGCTCAGCAAAAATTCCATCGGCAGCAGCATTAAGTCCGTGCTGAAACTCTCCCCGATTCCGGTGACCGTCGTCCCCGCTGCAGTAAAATAAAGGATGGATGCCCGGGGAAAGGTAAAACTTTACGCCGTCAGCACCTGCACACACTGTAAGGCTTTGATGGAATTTCTAAAGGAGCACCAGGTTGAGTTCAGTTTCGTCAATGTCGATGAGCTGGAGGGGTCCGCCCGCAGGGAGATGGTAAAGAAAGTCAAAGAACTCAACAAGCGCTGCACGTTCCCTACGCTGGTGGTCGGGGAGCGGGTTATTGTAGGTTTTAAAGAGGAAGAAGTACGTGAAACCCTGCGAATCTGAAGGGCTTCTTCAGCCGAGGGTCAGGTTTGTCAAATTCAAAAAATGGGCGAGGAGCCAAGATGGGAGCACAACCCGCAGGTCCAGGCGCGACGGTAACCTTGCGTTATTCGATTATCCTCGAAGATGGCACACAGGTAGGTGGCCAGAACACCAGACCGCTTGCCTTTAGGATCGGTGAGGGAAAAGTCTTTGCAGCGCTGGAGCAGGGCGTGGTCGGCATGAAGGTATACGAGGTGCGCGACATCCTGGTAAGGGCGGAGCAGGGCTACGGCGACTATAACGACGATCTGGTTCTCCAGGTTGACCGAGAGGTGTTTCCTGAAGATCTGCAGCTAACGGTGGGCCGGACTATTCAGTATCAGAACCGTGACGGTGAACGGGCCAATTTCATCGTTCGGGAGGTGAGCGGTGAGCGGGTAACGCTGGACGGCAACCACCCGCTGGCCGGCCAGAATCTCACTTATCGACTGGAATTGTTGAAAATAGTTTAAAACAGCCTGGGGCGGCCGCCGCCATTCTTCAGCCGCCCCAGGTAATTGCAGATATCAGCCTTTCATCTCCATCGGGATATCACCAAGACCGCGATCGATGTCCGTGGTCAAACCTTCGACTATCTTGGTGAACCCATCCTTTTCAATGGTCAGGGTAAAGGTGCGGTCATCGGGCAGTCCCTTGAGCCAGAAGTCACCAAAGTTGTTGGTCGTTTCGCTGAACTCCTCGCCCGAGTCGTTGTCCTTCAGCGTGCAGGTAGCGCCGATAATAACTTCTTTAATGTTGGGTTCATATAAGGTGCCGGCGATAAATTTCTTCGGCAGCCCCTTATAATAGATTCTGGATTTGGTCTGTGCCTCGGGCCTGAATGGTTCCGCTGCAGCGATAAAATCGGCGAAGTCCTCCTCTTCCCCGAAACGCAGCGCCTCGGTCGGACACTGATCAACACAGCGGGGCACGCTCCACTCCTCTGGATCATTGTCCAGCAGGTGAGCGCAGCCGGTGCACTTCTGGGCCAGGTTGAGTTCTTCGTTGAAAAAGATCGCATCGTGCGGGCAGGTGTCGGCGCATAGTTTGCAGCCCACGCATTTCTCCGGATTAATAATAACCAGGCCGTCATCGCGCTGGTAGATAGCCTCGGCTTCGCATTGCTCGATGCAGGGTGCTTCATCGCAGTGATGGCACATCTGCGGCAAATAGGAGACCTTGACCTGCGGCACATGACCTCGGACTTTTTCGGTCAAACCGATCCAGAACTGTCCGGTGTCCGGTTGTGGTTTCGCATAGGGAGTCCAGTCATTGCCGACATGTTCGTCCTTGCAGGCGATCTGGCAGCAATAACAACCGTTACAAACCGAGAGATCTACAACAAATACTTTCATTATTCCTCTCCTCTGTCAGCAAGCCAGGCTTCGACACGAAGTCCTGCAGCCGGGTCATATTTTCTCTCAAAGGCCTCTGGATGTTCCCGCCTCCAGGTGTCCATTTCCTCACCGCTGACTTTCTGGACCTCGACAAGATAACCACCGCCGATCTGGCCCACACAGTTTTCGCTGGTAATGGCACCGGGGGTGATGGTGTTGATGGCGCCGCCGCGTTCTATTTCACCGGTCTTGATCGGGTCGTGCCGGGCGCCATGATCCACATAAGCTACCCCGGGGCGCACCCGTTCCGTTACATAGGCGCCGGCAAGAACAATGCCGCGCTCGTTGTAAACCTTGACGATGTCACCGTTTTTAATACCCCGTTTCTCTGCTTCGCTCGGGTGCATCCAGCACGGCTCATACTTGTAGCCGTCCGGTCCGACCACCTTGCAGGTCTCTACTTCCCTGGTCCAGGTGATGTCGTCGCACTGGGCGTGGACGCGCCAGCGGCCGTGGTTGGACATGATCAGCAGCGGAAACATCTTGGCCCGGTGACTGGAAAGACGTTCGTCGTGGTTCTGACTCTTTTCAATCCACTTCGGGATCGGGCCGCGCTCCTTGTCGTCCGGATAGGCTTCGGCCAGCGCCTGGGAATAGAACTCCAGTTTGCCGGTGGGGGTGGTCAATGGATACTTTTCCGGGTCATCGTAGAAATTCCTGAAACCTGGCGGATCATCTGCCCAGTCTTCCGCTGTCGGATAGATCCAGTAGCTTTTTTCGGTGAGCTGTTCCCAGGAGACCAGCTTTTCTCCGCCCATGTGACCCCAAACCGCCTTTTGCAGATCTGCGGTGGTTTTTCCACCGGTCATCTCTTCCAGCATGCCGTCAAACTTTTTGGC
This sequence comes from Desulfofustis sp., assembly GCA_037387205.1. GTDB lineage: Bacteria > Desulfobacterota > Desulfobulbia > Desulfobulbales > Desulfocapsaceae > JABDQA01. The sequence continues at coordinate 1,167 of JARRLH010000108.1, read as the reverse complement.
GACCTCGCGCACGCACTCGGCATCGCTTTTCGATTCACCAACCGGTTCGATGGCTTTTTCGGCGATCATGATATTGGGCTGCATGGTGCCCTGGCGGATATTGGTGATGATGTCGTCGATTTCCATATAGGTATTGGCCGGCAGAACGATATCGGCGTAAACGCAGTCATTCTCGAACCAGGGATGCTGGGCCACGAAACACTCGACCTGCGGGCTTCTCATGGCAACCTCGGTTTCATGGCCGTAGTTCCAGCAGGTGATGCGGCAGGGGCAGTCGGACCAGATCATATGTATTTCCACCCCCTCCTTCTCTTTCTCGATCGGGTAAGTATATTCGATGAACTGATCGTGTACCAGGGCATTCTGTGCTCCGGTTCCCCGGAAAGTGATAGGCTCATCGGTCAGGAATGCATTCTGGATAAGCGTCTTTGGAATGACCTGGTTTTGCCAGGCGGATACGGCGCTGAGCACCGGCAGGGCCAGTTGCTCTTCGATCTCGGGGTTCCAGAAGAAGGTGCCCGCCAAACCTTCTGCCCGCGGCAGCCCAAAATAAGTCCACTGATGCTGATGAACGCCCGGACCGCCAAGGCCCTGCATGCCGAGCATGATACACTCGAGACGGGCTGGTTCATGGGAGAACGGCCCGCGGATAAAACCGCCGCCAAAATAGTGGGCAATCGAGGTGGTCTTGTCGGCGAATTCTCGGGCCAGTGCCTTGATGGTCCACACCGGGACGCCGCATTTGGGTGAGGCCCACTCCGGGGTTTTCGGTACGTTGTCCTCTTTGCCGAGCACATAATCCGCGACCTTGTCCAGACCGACGGTGTGGGTCTTAACGTATTCTTTGTCGTAGGTTCCTTCCGTCAGCCACATGTAGATGATGGCCAGCTGCAGGGCCGCATCTGTGTTGGGCAATACCGGAATCCATTTATCGGCATGGATGGCGGCACCATAATTACAATCTGGGCATATATACACCTGCTGAATTCCCACCTCGGTCAGAAAGTAACACAACCGACTGGCAAACTGACCGGTGAATCCCCAGGGCGTCGTCTCAGGGTCGCAGCCCCAGAATAGAACCATATCGGCGTGATCAATGGTATCCTTGACGATATTGGCTGCCGGGTACATAATGCCCTGGGCACCCTGACCCCAGACGTGCTTGGC
>JARRLH010000107.1:0-8871 GCA_037387205.1 Desulfofustis sp. | reverse complement strand
GGTTCGGATTGGGGAGCTGGTCGAGCACTATCAGGGGTTTTCGGCGGCCAGGGAGAAGGCGGAAGAGTTGATCGATCAGGCGCTGGCCGCCCTGCCGCTGCTCGACGACCCGGGTGCGCGGCAGGAGCGTGCGGTCCTCCAAGAGCTGTGCACCTATGTTCTGAACCGCGACAAGTGATCGAAAAGATTATCACCCGATGACCAGCACGCGGACCAGGAAGCCGGCTTCGAAAAAACGGCGGGCGCCCAGAAAGAAAAAAAGCACCAGCCGCTTCTCCATCGGTGTGAGTATCTCCAGGATCATCTTATTTCTTGTCCTGATCCTTTTTTTCTTAATCTCGATCGGCACCGCCGGTTATGTGATTTTTTTCCGGGTCGTGGTGGCCGCCGAGTTCGCCCGCGGCCAGGATGTCCCCAGCATCGTTTATGATCAAGGCAGGATGAGCGAAGTGGAGGCTGGTCCACCGGTACAGAGGCACACAGGAGTGACTGCATGAAAATCGGCTTAATCGGCGCAGGCCGGCACGGGTCCAGGTATGCGAATCATATAGTCAATGATTTCGAAGATGTCGAACTCAGTGCCTTGTCGCGCCGTTCGGCGCAGGGAAGGGAGCAGGCCGCAGAATGGCAGGCTGCCTACTACCAGGATTTCAAAGAACTGATCGAAGCAGAGCAGGTGGAGGCGGTGATCGCCGCCGTACCGCCGGTGGTCAACCTGGAAATCGCCAGACTCTGTGCCCGGCAGAACAAGCCGCTGCTGGTCGAGAAACCCTTGGCGACCAATTCCGATGACGGCGAAAAGATCGTTGCCCTTATGCGGGAGGCAGCGGTACCGCTGACCGTCGGACAGACACTGCGCTACAACCCGGTGATCAGGAAACTGCGTGCAGAATTGCCCAACCAGGGGCGGCTGTTCACCGTCTACGCCAATCAGCGCCTTGAGCCCTCAGATCTGCAGTGGCTGGAGAACCCGGTCGAAGCAGGCGGGGGCATCACTTTCCACATCGCCGTCCACGTTTTCGATGCCCTTCACTATATCACCGGCCTGAAGGTCGTCCGGGTATCGGCCATGTGCAGAACCTGCAGAACAAAAAACCTGGAGGACATGGCCCTGATTCACGTGGAAATGGAGAACGGGGTGGCCGGTATTGTCGACGTCAGCAAACTCAGCTCCTCGCGCAGCGGCCGCTACGAGTTCATCTGCGATAACGCCCAGCTGCACGGTGACCAGATACACGGCTATGTCGACTCCATTGCCGCAGCCCGGGAGATGAGAATCGGCTCCTACCGGCCGGAGCCCACCCTTCCCCTGCTGCTGGCTGACTGGTTTGCCTTTCTCAGGGGCGAAGGGGGCAATCCGGTGACCGGCGAGGACGGGCTCTACGCCATCAGGGTAAGCGAGGCCAGTCGGGAGTCGTCGGAGGACAGCCGCTGGGTCAACGTGTGACAGATCAGATCCGCCCACGCATGCGGCGTTACCCGCTGCTCCGCCGGCTCCTCGCTCGCGCCGAGCCTGGCTGGGCGCCTTGAACCCGTCACTTTAGTGGCGGTAAAGAAATTGGCAGGAAGGGGGCATGACAGATAGCCTGTCCCCTCAAAAAAATGCTTGGTACAAGGCATAGAGCCAGACCGCGGCCGCCGCGATCAGGCTGAGCAGCACCGCTGCGCTGCCCATGTCCTTGGCTCTGCCGGCCAGTTCGTCATACTCCGGCGCAACCTTGTCGACCACCGCCTCCACGGCCGAGTTGAGCAGCTCGACGATGAGCACCAGGCTGTTGACCGTAAAAAGCAGCAGTTTGACGAAGCCGCTCACCGGGAGCAACACAAGCACCACCAGCAGAACGACAAAGACCATGGCCTCCTGCCTGAACGCCTCCTCGCTGCGATAGCAGGCCGCAAGCCCCTGGAGCGAGTAGCCCAGGGCGCTGACCAGCCGGGCCAGCCCCTTTTTCGATTGAGGTTTATCCATCCCTTAATGTTTGAACGAGCGCTGACCGGTAAACTTCATGGCCACCTTGGGCTCGGCTTCGTTACAGGCCTCGATGGTCTCGAAATCGCGCATCGACCCGCCGGCCTGCAGGATCGCCCCGACCCCCTGTTTGATGCCCACGTCGGCGCCGTCCCTGAAGGGAAAGAAGGCGTCTGAAATCATCACCGAACCGGGCAGGCCGGCCCGTTCACTGCGCACCTGGGCGTCGATTTCCTCTTTCTCCGCCGGCGCTCTCTCGCCGCTGGCGACGGCCATCTCGAGATCGGCGTAGGAGAGGGTGCACTGGTCGAAGCTGAGCAGATCGGCATACTTGATATAGGCCTTGTGCACCGCAATTTCAGCCACCCCGACCCGGTCCTGTTCCCCGGTGCCGATGCCCACGGTGCACCCGTCTTTCACATAGAGCACCGAATTGGAGGTGACGCCGTGCTCTATGGCCCAGCCGAAAATCATATCGTCGAGCTCCTGTGAGCTCGGCTCCCGGTCGCAGCGGTATTCACGGCCCTTCCAGACGGCTGTGGCGGGCTTCAGATCGGCCGCCGAGCGGATCAAGTTGACTGCCGACTGCTGGGCGATGATGCCGCCGTCTATCAAACTCTTGAAATCGATGAACCGGTAGCGTTCGAAATCGGCCAGTCTATCTATCCTGGCGACCTTAATCACCCGAAGATTGGCCCGACGACTGATGATCTCCAGGCTGCCCTCCTCGAATTCGGGGGCGCACACCACCTCGAGGTAGTTTTCCGCCAGGAGTGTGGCGGTTTCTGTGTCGCAGGACCGGTTCAGCACCACGGCCCCGCCGAAGGCGGCGATCCGATCGGCCCGGTTGGCCCGGTCGAAGGCGTTGGCGAGGCTGCTGCCGTAGGCGGCGCCGCAGGGGTTGTTGTGCTTGAGAATGACGGCCGCCGGCCGGTCCATCAGGTATTTGAGGATATTGAGGCCGTTGTCGATATCGGTCAGATTTATTTTTCCTGGATGCTTGCCCACCTGCAGCATGTCGGCGGCGGTAACGGCCGACACCAGACCGTTGCCGGGCTCGATGAAGGCGCAGTCGCCGAGGCTGAGGTTGCCGTTGACCAACTCGTAGAGCGCAGCCTCCTGGTCGGGGTTCTCGCCATAGCGAATGCCGCGTTCGTCGAAGGAACCGTCCTCCTGGGCTATCTTCCAGGTGCGCTTGCGATAGACAAGCTGCTGATCGCCGAAACTGATCGTCATTTCCATGGGAAAGTGGTCACCGAGGATGGTCGAATACATTTTTTTGATATCGCTCATGGCTGTTCCTCATTCTTGTGTGGTTTCGTTGGCGCTGCCGTCCAGCAGGCTCAGCGGGGCAATCCGTACCTCGTCGTCCACCCGGCGATTGAGCACGACGCTGTTGGCACCGACCTTGACGCCGTTGCCGATCTGCGCATTGTCGATATAGACCCCCGGTTCGATCACGCAGTTGTCGCCGATCGTGCTCTGCCCGAGGATGGTGACCGCTGCCCCGAGACAGCAGCCGGTCCCTATGGTGACGCCGGGACCGATCGAGGTGGTCAGGGGATCGAGCATGGCCACCCCCCGGGCCAGCAGTTCGTGATTCCGGCGTGCGCTGAGTTCCCGCTGAGCCTGGGCCAGTTCCACCCTGGAGTTGACCCCCAGTACATGGGCCGGATGGGGATGTTCAAACTTGTTGATTACCAGACCGTCGGCGACACCGATGCCAACGATATCGGTGAGATACATCTCCCCCTGGGCGTTGTCGGTGGTCACCCTGGCCAGGGCATCAAAAAGAAAGCCGGCATCGGCGATATAGATGCCCGCATTGATCTCCCGGATTGCCCGCTGCTGTTCATCGGCGTCCTTCTCCTCGACGATGGCCTGCACCGCGCCGGAGCGGCCGCTGATGACCCTGCCGTAGTTGGTCGGGTCAGCCAGTGTCGTGGTCATGATGGTAAGTTTGGCTGCGCTGGCTCTGTGGGCGCTGATCATCTGCTGCAGGTGCTCACCCTGGAGCAGAGGGGCGTCGCCGTTGACGATCATGATGGTGCCGGGGAAATCGGCCAGCAGGGGTCGGGCGCTGAGCACCGCATGGCCGGTGCCTTTCTGCTCTCTCTGTTCGCAGCAGATTACGCCCCAGCCTTCAACAATGGAGGCAACCGCTTCCTTCTGGTGGCCGACGATGACGATCGTCTTGTCCGCTTCGAGGGGTGCGACACCGTCGAGCACGTGATGCAGCATCGGCCGGTAGAAGACCTCGTGCAGGACTTTGGCCCTGGCCGACTTCATTCTTGTTCCCTTGCCGGCGGCAAGAATAATCACACAGAGGGGGGCACTGGTTTCCATGAGCGGCTGTCAGGATCGGGTTGATGGTGATTCTGCAGATGATGGTGGAACCTATCCTGTCGCCGGGTTTCTGTCAATCAGATTGACCAGGGTGAGCGGCGGTGCCGCACGGGGGAGTTCCGAGCGGAGTTATTCCTTGACCGAGCCGGCCAGCAGCCCGCGAATGAAATAGCGGCCCAGGACGATATAGATCAGCAGCACCGGCAGGGCCGCCAGGATCGATCCGGCCATGGGCAGATTCCAGCTCACCGCCTGGCCGCCGGCAAGTTGGGCGAGTCCGACGGTGATCGGGTTGGCGGTGTGCCGGGTGAGGCATATACCCCAGAGGAATTCGTTCCAGATCTGGGTGAACTGCCAGAGGCTGGTGACCACGAACCCGGGTATCGACAGCGGAAAAATGATCCTGGTGTAAATCTGAAAGAAGCCGGCCCCGTCCAGGTTGGCAGATTCCATCAGCGAGTCGGGGATCTGGGCGTAGAAGTTGCGGAAAATGAGCGAGGTGATCGGCAGTCCGTAGACGACGTGGGCCAGCACCAGCCCGGGCAGGCCGCCGTAGAGATGCATCGCCCGCAGGGTCTGGAAAAGCGGGATAAGGATGACCTGGTAGGGGATGAACATGCCGAACAGAAACAGGGTGAAGACAATCTCGCTGCCCGGAAACTTCCACTTGGAAAAGACATAGCCATTCAGCGAACCCAGCACGGTGGACAGCAGGGTGGCGCTGATGGTCAGGATGAAGGAGTTGACGATGTTCGGCTGGAGCAGGGCAAAGGCCTCAGCAAAACTGGCGTAATTGACCTCGGGCGGCAGCTGCCAGGATTGGGGCAGGCTGATATCACCCGGATACTTGAGCGAGGTGATCAGGGTCAGATAGACCGGCATCAAATAGGCCAGCGCCAGCACCACCAGGGAACCGTAGAGGGCGATCGTCGCCGGGCTCAGTCTGGTTTTCATCAGCGCGTCCTCCGCTGCCGGTAGCTGCTGATCAGGTAGGGAATGATGAAGGTGGCGGCGATCAGAAATAAAATTATGGCAATGGCGGCGCCCTTGGCGAAGTCGTTGGCCCTGAAGGTGGTCAGGTACATGTTCAATGCCGGGTGACCGGTCTCGGCATTGTCCGGTCCGGTCATGGCGAAAATCAGGTCGAACATTTTCAGGGAGATGTGCGACAGGATGATCACCGCGCTGATGGTGATCGGCTTGAGCATCGGCAGGGCGATGTAGCGGTAATACTGGGCCGTGGTCGCGCCGTCGAGCATCGAGGCGTCGCGCAGGTCCTGTGAAATTCCTGTGAATCCAGCCAGGTAGAGTGCCATCGTGTAGCCCGAATACTGCCAGATGGTGGCCATGATGATGCCCAGGGTGGCCAGGTTGAAGCCGTGGGTTTCCTCCATGAACAGGGCCTTGGGCAGCAGGTCGCCGAACAGCCAGGCGGCCAGTCCGACCGCGATGCCCGGCAGCAGGAAGCGCCGTAATGCCCTGGCCGGATCCTGCTTAATCGACATGAGTCCGCCGATAATCAGCACGGCTGCCAGGATGTAGAACGCTATCTGCAGCAGATTCTGCCAGTTGAACTCGAAAATCGCGCCGGTGCTGGACAGCCATTTGAACTTCAGGGGCTCAAATCCCGCATAAGTGGGCAGGATATTGACCCCGCCCTGGGGGGCCAGCATCCAGCGCCAGATGGTACCGGTGACGATGAAGGAGAGCGACATCGGATAGAGGAAAATGGTTCTGAATACCGCCTCGCCCCTCGGTTTATTGTCCAGCAGGATGGCGATGATCAGGCCGGTGCCGATGGCCCCGAGCAGAAGCATGACCGAGTAGTAGACGGCATTGACCAGATCCTGGCGAAAGCCGCCGCCCAGAAAGCCGGTGAACAACTCTTTATAATTGCTCAGGCCGGCGTAATTGCGAACCGGGTTTTCGGCCAGGGCGGCAACCCCGCCCCAGTCGGTCAGCGACAGCCAGAAGGTGTTGCCGATGAACCCGTAGACGAATACCGCGATCAGTATCATCGACGGCAGCAGGGTAAGAAAGGCTTTGATTCGGTCTCTGTTGATCATCACAGGAGGGCGAAGGTCCCGCTGCTTAGAGAGGGACCCTCACCAGGTTGTATCGATTATTTACCGATTCCGTTTTTAACCGCAATCTGCTGAGCGGCCTTGCCGGCGGCTTCGGCGTTGCGTGATTTAAGAAACATCTCCATGACCGAGGCAAAATCGTTCATGAAGCCTTCATTGGCCGTTACCCCATGGGCGAGCGAACCGGCGATGCGATCCTTGCCGAAGTCGGCGGAGGCCGATTTGGCATAATCGTTATACTTGGACAGATCGCTGTCGGTGCGGGCCGAGATGGAGCCCTTCAGCGGGTTGAAGGCGTCACTGCCTTCCTTGCTGCCGAGCAGCGACAGCCAGGCCAGGACATTGTCACGGTTGGGAGCACCCTTGGGCAGCCCGAAGGAGTCGGCCAGGAACATGAACTCACCGCCCGTTCCCGGGGAAGGAGCCCAGCCGAAGCCTTCGCCGGGGGCCAGCTTCTTGGTGGTACTCATGTAGCCTGCGGCCCAGTCGCCCATGACGTTGAAGGCGGCTCTGCCGTCCACGACCATATCGGTGGCCTGCTGCCAGGAAAGCGAGGAGGCGTCCTCGTTGGTGTATTCGAGCACCTTGCCGAACAGTTCCCAGGCCTTGACCCCTTCGGGGCTGTCGAAGGCCAGTGCGCCGGTCCACAGGGCGTCCCAGTTGTCAGGCCCGAGGGAAGCCAAGGCCACCGATTCCCACAGGTGGTTGGCGGTCCAGTTCTGGGCCAGGGCCAGCGGTACTACGCCAGCTTCCTTGATTTTGGGAGCCACCGCGAAAAAGTCGTCCCAGCTCATGGGCGGCTTGATACCCCACTTGTCCAGATTGGCCGGAACATACCAGAGCACGTTGGAGCGGTGGATATTGACCGGCACCGACCAGATACCGGTGTCGGTACCGATGAGCTTGACCAGACCCTCGGGAAAGGCGTCCATCCAGCCCTCCTCCTTGAACAGAAAGGTCAGATCTTCCATGCGATCGGCCTTCACCCAGGTGCCGATCAGCTCCTGTCCGGCATGCACCTGAAAGCTGTCCGGCGGCTCGCCGCCGAGCATCCTTGTTTTCAACACCGCCTTGGCGTTGACGCCGGAGCCGCCGGTCACGGTGGCATTCACCACTTCGACGTCGGGGTTGGCTTCTTTGTACAGATCGATCAGGGCCTGCAGGGCCGGTCCTTCATCGCCGGCCCACCAGGAAAAGATCTCGAGCTGACCCGAGAGATGTCCCTTGGACTGGGCCGGGCCGGCAACAAGCAGCAGCGTTGCAGCCATGGCGATGAGCGTGGTGACAATTGTCTTCTTCATGGGTTCCTCCTCTGTGTGGTTGGTGCGATCCTGCAACTGGCGACCGCATGGTTCGGTTGTTCAACGGATGGCCTGCTCGGTATCGGGATCGAACAGCAGCAGGTTCTCCAAATTCAAGCCGAGTTTCATCGTCTGACCCGGGGCGGCGGCGACCCTGCCCTCCAGTTCGGCGACGACGCTTGCCTCTCCCAGGGTAAATTCAAGCAGCGACTGGCTGCCGACGATTTCCGAGACCACGACCCTGCCGTCGATGAGCCACTGTTCGGGAAGGTCTGCCAGGGCGCCGTCGCGCTTGATCGAGTCGGGCCTGATACCGGCCAGCACCTGGTCCTGGTCCTTGCAGCCGACGGGCAGTGTGACCGGGAAGGTCAAGCCGCAGAAACTGATAGCATCCCTGTCACTGGCGCGGTGGACGACCGCGTCAAGCATGTTGATCGGCGGGTTGCCGATGAAACTGGCGACAAATCGGTTGTCGGGCCGCTCGTAGACCTCCACCGGTGTACCCACTTGCTGAACCCGGCCATCCTTGAGGATGACGATCCTGTCGGCCAGGGTCATGGCCTCTATCTGGTCGTGGGTAACATAGATGGTGGTGGTCTTCATTTTCAGATGCATCTTCTTCAGTTCCATGCGCATCTGGGTTCTGAGCTGGGCGTCGAGGTTGGACAGCGGTTCGTCGAACAAGAATACGCTGGGGCTGCGGACGATGGCCCGGCCCATGGCCACCCGCTGCCGCTGCCCGCCCGACAGTGCTGCCGGCTTCCTGTGCAGGTAAGGGGTCAGCTCGAGGATGTCGGCCGCCTTGTCGACCTTCTGCCGGATCTCATTCTTGCCAAGTTTGGCCATCTTCAGGCTGAAGGCCATATTCTCGAAGACGCTCATGTGCGGGTAGAGCGCATAGTTCTGAAAGACCATGGCCACGTCGCGGTCCTTGGGCATCACCTCGTTTACCTTTCGGTCGTTGATCCTTATTTCGCCGCTGCTGATCGTTTCCAGCCCGGCGATCATTCTCAGGATCGTCGATTTTCCGCAGCCGGAGGGACCGACCAGGACGATGAATTCGTTGTCGCCGATGCTGAGGTTGGCATTGTGGACCACTTCGGTCGTGCCGAACCGTTTGCAGATATCAAGCAGTTCAACCTGGGCCATAAATTTCTCCCGCAGGGATAGG
>JARRLH010000106.1:0-8943 GCA_037387205.1 Desulfofustis sp. | reverse complement strand
GCCGGGGCCGGAACCCTGGTGTTCCAGGCGGTCACCAGAGGCAGGGTGCCCGTATTCCTGGCCTCGTCCTTCGCCTTTATCGCCCCGATTATATACGGGGTTCAGACCTGGGGAATTCCAGCCACCTTGTGCGGCCTTTCTGCGGCCGGCGTCCTCTATATCATTTTGAGCTTTTTGATTCGGATCTTCGGCTCCGAGATCCTGCATCGCATTCTTCCCCCGGTGGTGACCGGGCCGGTGATTATGGTAATCGGACTGGTGCTGGCCCCGGTGGCTGTGCACATGGCCATGGGGAGAACCGGCGATGGAGCTGCCTGGCTGGTGCCTGAACCAACGGCCATGATTGTCGCCGGTATCTCGCTGGCAACTACGGCCCTGGTCGCCCTGCTGGGTCGGGGATGGCTGAGATTGATTCCGATATTATTGGGTATCGCTGCCGGTTACCTGAGCGCGCTCCTGCTTGACCTTACCGGATTAACCGCCACCCTGCAGGCCTCCTTTGACCCGGGACAGCTGCAGAACTGGACTGGGCCTACCCTCGTTTCAATGGCCCCGGTTGCCGAAAGGGCCTGGTTCGCCGTCCCCAATTTCGTGCTCCCCGAGTGGAGCTGGGCGGCGATCTTTTTTATCGTTCCGGTCGCCATTGCTCCTGCAATTGAACATTTTGGCGATGTATTGGCCATCGGCTCGATAACCGGCAAGGATTACCTGGAAGACCCCGGAGTCCAGAACACCATGCTCGGCGACGGACTCGCCACCTCGCTGGCTTCCTTTCTCGGGGGACCTCCGAACACCACCTACTCGGAAGTCAGTGGCGCGGTCGCGCTCACCAGAGCATTTAATCCGGCGATCATGACCTGGGCGGCAATCGGTGCCATACTGTTGTCATTTATCGGGAAGATTGGTGCTTTTCTGGCCACCATTCCGGTGCCCGTGATGGGGGGCATCATGATCCTGCTCTTTGGCATGATCACGGTGGTCGGCATCAACACCCTGGTCAAGTCGGGCAAAGACCTGACCACACCGCGAAACCTGATCATTGTGGCAGTCATCCTGGTGAGCGGCATCGGCGGCATGAAATTCGGTGTGGGCGGGGTTGGCATCGAGAAGATCGGCCTGGCCGGGATTCTTGGCCTTCTGCTGAACTTGATTCTGCCGCAGGAGAGAGAGGCATAGGTCGGTCATTCCCAAAAGGGTTCTGTGAAGCAAATTCATGTAAGAATTTGGTCGTTTATAGGTTGCCATCCGATCTTTTAGGTTTATGTTTTTGTTTTATTGTTTCGACAATTAGACAGTGGAACCACCTCTTGAGAAGAGAAGCAGGAATCCCCTCCGGGGGAAGAAGGCCATAAATGACGGCGATGGTTCGCCGACCAACCAAAACCCGAAAACAGGAGATAGAGAGATGAAACCAATGAAAAGGAAGTTGCTCGCAGCGGTCTGCGGTGCGTCCCTTCTTGTTGCCGGCGCGGCAGCAGTTCAGGCAAAGACGCTCGTGTTCTGTTCCGAAGGAAGTCCTGAAGGTTTCAACCCGGCGTTCTACACCGCCGGCACAACCTTTGATGCCTCATCCAGGGCCATTTTCAACCGTCTGGTCGAGTTTGAGCGCGGTACCACTAAAATCGGGCCGGCGCTGGCCGAGAAGTGGGAGGTGTCAGATGATGGTCTCGAGTACACCTTTCATCTGAGAAAAGGCGTAAAGTTTCACACCACCAATGAATTTACCCCATCGCGTGACTTCAATGCCGACGACGTGGTCTTTTCCTTCAAACGGCAGCTCGACAAGGAGCATCCCTTCCACGGCGTCACCGAAGGTGCAGAGTATGAGTACTTCAACGGCATGTCGATGCCCGATCTGCTCAAGGACGTGGTGAAGGTGGATGATTATACCGTCAAGTTCATCCTCAATCGCCCCGAGGCGCCGATGATCGCCAACCTGGGCATGGATTTCGCCTCGATTCACTCCAAGGAATACGCCGACAAGATGATGGCTGCCGGCATGCCCCAGGTAATTGATCAAAAACCGGTGGGGACCGGTCCCTTCCAGCTGGTCGCCTATCAGAAGGATGCGGTTATCCGCTACAAGGCCCATCCCGATTACTGGGACGGCAAAGCGGCAATCGATGACCTGGTCTTTGCCATCACCCCCGATCCTTCGGTCCGCTACCAGAAGCTCAAGGCCGGTGAGTGCCATGTAATGCCGTACCCGAATCCCGCCGACCTGGAAGCCATGGCCAGCGATCCCGATGTCAACCTGCTCCAGCAGGAAGGACTCAATGTCGGCTACCTGGCCTACAACACCCAGGTCGCGCCATTCGACAATCCCAAGGTACGCAAAGCCCTGAATATGGCGATCAACAAAGAGGCGATCCTCGATGCGGTATTCCAGGGTGCCGGCAAAGTTGCCAAGAACCCGATCCCGCCGACCATCTGGTCCTATAACGACGCGGTTGAAGATGATCCTTACGATCCCGAGGCAGCCAAGGCGATGCTCGAGGCCGAAGGGGTCAGCGGTCTGCAGATGAAAGTCTGGGCGATGCCGGTACAGCGGCCCTACAATCCGAACGCCCGCCGGATGGCCGAATTGATCCAGGCCGACTTTGCCGCCGTCGGCGTTGATGCCGAGATCGTCTCCTACGAGTGGGGTGAATACCTCAAGCGCTCCAAGGACAAGGATCGCGACGGGGCAGTATTGCTGGGCTGGACCGGCGACAACGGCGACCCGGACAACTTTCTGGCGGTACTGCTGGGCTGTGACGGCGTGGGCGGCTCCAACCGGGCGAACTTCTGCTATGAGCCCTTCGAGGACCTGATCCAGAAGGCCAAGGTGGTCTCCGATATTGAAGAGCGTACCAAGCTGTACGAGCAGGCGCAGGTAGTCTTCAAGGAGCAGGCGCCGTGGGCGACCATTGCCCACTCGGTGGTTTTCAAACCGGTGCGCAAAGAAGTGGTCGATTTCAAAATCGATCCCTTCGGCGGCCATATTTTTTATGGCGTTGATCTGCAATAGTCATTGACCATGTGGAGCAAAAGGCCGGGCTTCAAGGCCCGGCCTTTTTTATGAGACCGTGCACATGAGTGCGCCGCGTAACCCTAGATGTCTGTTACTATCGAATAAATGCTGACCTTTATTCTCCGAAAGCTGGGTGTCATCATTCCTACCTTTGTAGGGGTGACGCTGATTGCCTTCACTTTTATCCGGCTGCTGCCGGGTGATCCCGTGCTGGTAATGGCCGGCGAACGGGGAATGACGGAGGAACGGCATGCCCGCCTGATGGCGGAGTTTGGGTTCGACAAGCCGATTATCGTCCAATATGGGCATTATCTCAATGACCTCCTGCACGGTAATTTTGGTGTTTCCATAGTAACCAAGCAACCGGTGCTGGAGGAGTTTGTGACGCTCTTTCCGGCCACGGTGGAACTGTCGTTGTGCGCAATTCTTTTTGCGGTTGTAGTCGGCCTGCCGGTGGGCATGATTGCCGCGGTCAGGAGGGGAACGCCTTTTGACCACACGGTCATGGCCGGGGCGTTGACCGGCTATTCAATGCCCATTTTCTGGTGGGGGCTCCTGCTCATTATCATGTTTTCCGGAATTCTCGGCTGGACGCCGGTGTCAGGCCGTATTTCGCTGATGTACTTTTTTGAGCCGGTAACGGGATTCATGCTGATCGACAGCCTGTTGTCCGGGCAGGAGGGTGCGTTTAAATCGGCCTTGACCCATCTGATCCTGCCCACCATCGTGCTCGGTACGATCCCGCTGGCCGTCATCGCCCGGCAGACCCGTTCGGCCATGCTCGAGGTGCTCAGTGAGGATTATATCAGAACCGCCCGGGCCAAAGGTCTGAAGCCGTCGCGGGTGATTGGCCTGCATGCCCTGCGCAATGCGATGATTCCGGTAATCACGGTTATCGGTCTTCAGGTCGGTGTGTTGTTTGCGGGGGCTATTCTGACTGAAACAATCTTTTCCTGGCCGGGTATCGGCAAGTGGATGGTCGACTCGATCTTCCGGCGGGACTATACGTCGGTCCAAGGCGGCCTGCTGCTGATTGCAGTTATTATCATGGTCGTCAATTTAATAGTGGATCTGCTCTATGGGCTGATCAATCCACGAATCAGGCATACAGAGTAACCATGTCCGAAGCGGCGTTCACCGGAGAGCTCGATAGCAGAGAAGGGGGTAGAATAGCCCTGCTGAAGGAGTTCTGGTCCTATTTCAGCGAGAATAGAGGTGCGGTGATCGGCTTAATCTTTTTTATCGCGATCATCATTATTGCGCTGCTGGCTGACTATATTGCCCCTCACCTGCCCAATCAACAATATCGTGAAGCCTTTCTGCAACCCCCATTCTGGCAGGAAGGCGGATCGCTCAAGTTTCCGCTGGGCACCGATGCCGTGGGCCGTGATATCCTCTCGAGACTGATTCACGGTGCCCGTTTTTCACTGTTCATTGGCTGCGTGGTGGTTTCCGTGGCCCTGGTGGTTGGCGTTATTCTCGGACTGATAGCCGGGTTTTTCCGCGGCAGGATCGATACCATCATCATGCGTCTGATGGATATCATTCTGTCCTTTCCAAGTTTGCTGCTGGCCCTGGTGCTGGTGGCGATCCTCGGGCCGAGCCTGATAAATGCGATGATTGCCATTGCCATTGTGCAGCAGCCGCACTATGTCCGTCTCACCCGCGCCGCGGTGATGGGGGAGATGAACAAGGATTACGTGACCGCCGCCCGGGTCGTCGGGGTGCGCCGGCTGCGCTTGATGTTCGTGACCATCCTCCCCAACTGCATGGCGCCGCTCATCGTTCAGGCCGCGCTGAGCTTTTCCACCGCTATTCTTGATGCCGCCGCCCTCGGTTTTCTGGGTATGGGCGCCCAACCCCCGACGCCGGAATGGGGGACCATGCTGGCCGAGGCCAGAGAATTCATCCTGCGGGCCTGGTGGGTGGTGACCCTGCCCGGCTGCGCCATCCTGTTGACCGTACTGGCCATCAACCTGATGGGCGACGGCCTGCGCGATGCCCTTGATCCTAAATTGAAACGGTCGTAATTCCCATGGCCCTGCTTGAAATTGTAAATCTCTCCGTCGCTTTTCAGACTGCCGGCGGCCTCTTCACCGCCGTCGACCGGGTCTCAATCGAGCTCGATGGCGGCCAGGTGCTCTCTATTGTTGGCGAATCAGGATCGGGAAAATCTGTTTCAATGCTGGCCTTGATGGGGCTTCTGCCCTGGACTGCCCAGGTCACCGCCGACAAAATGTCTTTTGACGGCAGAGACCTGTTGAAAATGGACAGCAGCGAGCAGAGAACCATCATCGGCAAGGAGATCTCGATGATTTTCCAGGAGCCGATGACCAGCCTCAACCCCTGCTTTACCGTAGGGTTCCAGCTTGGCGAAGCGTTGAAGACCCACCTGAATATGGATCGTAAGGAGCGGCGGGAACGTTCGATCGAGCTGCTCAACCAGGTGGGCATACCGGAACCGCAGAAGCGGCTGTCGGCTTTTCCGCATCAGCTCTCCGGCGGCATGTCCCAGCGGGTCATGATCGCCATGGCCATTGCCTGCAATCCCCGGCTGCTGATCGCCGATGAGCCGACCACGGCGCTCGATGTGACTATCCAGGCCCAGATACTTGACTTGCTGCTCAAGCTCCAGGAAGACACCAATATGGCGCTGGTGCTTATTACCCACGATATGGGGGTGGTCGCCGAAACAGCCGAACGGGTCATCGTCAAGTATGCCGGTCAGCAGGTCGAGCAGCAAAATATCAAGGGTTTGTTCGCCGACCCTCATCATCCTTACACCTCGGCCCTTCTTGCCGCCCTGCCCGAACGGGCGCAAAGCAGACACCTGCCCTCCATAGCAGGCGTAGTGCCCGGGCAGTTCGACCGGCCCAGCGGCTGTTTGTTTTCACCCCGCTGTAAGTATGCCACCGATCTTTGTCGATCACGGGAGCCGGCCAAGGCTGATGCCGAACATGGGTACGCCCTGTGTCATTATCCTCTTGATAAGGGTCGACCTATGAATTATCCCGATGACGAGGCGGACCAGACATGAGTGGCGAGACCATTCTAGAGGCCGTCGATCTCAAGCGATTTTACGAGGTCAGCCGGGGCTCTTTCAGATCAAAGGCCGTGCTCAAGGCTCTGAACGGTGCCACCTTTACCCTTGAAAAAGGGCGGACGCTTGCCGTAGTCGGCGAATCGGGCTGTGGGAAATCCACCCTGGCCCGCCTGGTGACGATGATCGAGCCTCCGACGTCTGGGGCGTTGAGTATCCGGGGGGTCGATATCGTGGCCTCCGACCGGGCGATACGAAGAAAATTAAAATCCAAGGTTCAGATCGTTTTCCAGGATCCCTATGGATCGTTGAATCCGCGCCAGAAAATCGGCCATGCCCTGGAAGAGCCGCTGCTGGTAAATACCTCGATGACCAAGGAACAACGGCAAAAAGCAGCGCTGGAGATGATGGATCTGGTCGGTCTGCGCCCGGAGCTCTATGACCGTTATCCCCATATGTTTTCAGGGGGGCAGCGGCAGCGGATCGCGGTGGCTCGGGCCCTGATGCTCAATCCCGAGATTCTGGTTCTTGATGAGCCGGTGTCGGCGCTTGATGTGTCCATTCAGGCTCAAATTCTCAACCTGCTGGCCGATCTTCAGGACCGCTTTGATCTCGCCTATCTCTTTATCAGCCACGACCTGAGCGTGGTTAGGCACATCGCCGATGAAATCATGGTAATGTACCTTGGTATGGTGATAGAGAAGGGTAGCCGCGCGACGATTTTCAATCAGCCCAGGCATCCTTACACCCAGGCGCTGCTTTCCGCAACGCCAATAGCCGATCCTTTTCATGAGAAACAGAGAATAGTCCTGCACGGTGAATTGCCGTCGCCGATTGATCCTCCTCCCGGTTGTTTTTTCAATCCGCGCTGCTCACGGGCATCCGCCCGCTGTCTGGAAGTATTTCCCGATATGCGTGCGCTCGGTGAAACCGAGGTAGCCTGTCACAATCCCATCGAAAAATAGTATTTTAAAAAATTATTTTTTTGGTATGCCCATCCCGTGAGTGGGTTGTGCAAGCCGTGCAAGCGGGGCGAAACGCCGGTAAGCGGCATTCACCGCTTCTGAGGGGCTATCTTTCTGGCTGGTTAAAGCAGAAACTATCGGTGAGGGGGCCGCAGACCATCATCTCTGCGGGCCTGGATCAAGGTGGCCGGCAGGTTTGTGTGGCTTCGCACAACATGAACAAGGATGGTGGTTATCTTGCCTGTCTTACCATGTAGAGCAGCCTGTTCCGTAAGTTTCGGGCTCCTTGCCCTAACTATCAGTAAATGTGTAGAAAAATGTGTATGTAGGTGAAATTGCCTAATTTTTCGTAAGGTGTCGGCCGATTGCAAAAAATTGCATAGAGATTATAACTTGACCCTGATGTTTTCCTGGCTGGGTGAGACAGGGGGCTCCTCAGCTTACGTCGACCTGTCAACAGAAGTGGAATGGCGTCGCGCCGCTTTCGCGCACTCGCCAGTTGCATGGTGTTCCCCTGAATGAAGTTATTCTGCTAGAAAACGAACATCTGCCATATCAACCGTTTTTTCTAGCATTTACGGGAGAGGTAACTCCCTTGCCTCTCCCGGTTTTTTTGTCGACAGGACTGACCGCACGGCTGAAGCAACCTCGTGCCGAGCGGTTTCGCTGTCTCGCACCCCTCTGGACAGCTCAAGCTGCACCCCCCGATGTTCTCTGCCGCGGTTGCAGATATTGTGCTGGTGAGTTCCTCTGAGGCGCTGAACTGTGGATTCGTGCGCTATCCCGAGCGCAGACAGTTGCCGGCTGATCTGTTCGATTAGATCGATATCGAGCCCGCCGAGGTAGACCATCGGTGTGCTGAGGGTACAGCCATGCACGGCCACCACATAGCGTGATGTGCTGACCAGCGCAAGGGCCTGGGGGTGATCAAATTTGTGACTGGTGAGGTGCAGGTCACGGTTGTCTTCTTGCTTCAGTCCATTGAAGCAGAAAAGGTTGTAGCGATCGGCGGCTATGAGAGCGGCTATTTCCGAGGTATTCGGCTCTATTCTGCCGCCATGCGGAGCGATGATAGTCACCTCGCTGCCGCGATCGAGCGCGAGTACCTGAAATTCTCGCTCATGTCTGCTCAGTTCTGCGAAATTTTGATATTTATCCACCATGGGCGTCTTCGTCGCAGTGTTTTTTTCTTGCTGACAAATAGTACCATAACAGATTAAGTGGAAAGGGTAAGCTCAGGAATCCTTAGAATATGGAGGTTGCTATGAAACTCAGATATTTTTCCCATTCGTCCTTCCAGATTACCACCGATTCCGGCCTGGTTCTGCTGATTGATCCATTTCTGGATGACAATCCAACCTCGCCGGTAACCTCGGATCAACTGACCGCCGACTTCATTGTCCTGACCCATGGGCACGGTGACCACCTGGGCGACGGGTTCAAGATAGCTGCCCGGACCGACCCGCTGTTCATCTGCGTCAACGAACTTGCCAGCTACTGCAGTGAGAAAGGCTTCAGGGCCCACAATATGCACATCGGCGGATCCTACCGCTTCGACTTCGGCCTTCTCAAGTTTACCATCGCCCACCATGGGTCCATGACGCCGGATAACACCTACGCGGGCGAGCCGGCCGGCGTGGTGCTGACAATCGATGGAAAGACACTCTATCATACCGGTGATACAGGACTTTTCTACGATATGAAGCTGATTGGAGAGATGACACCGCTCGATTATATGCTGCTCCCCATCGGGGATAATTTCACCATGGGCATCACCGATGCGATCAAAGCGGTCGAACTGGCCGATCCGTCCATAGCCATTCCCATGCACTACAACACCTTTCCGGTGATCGAAGCCGATCCCCAAGAGTTCAAGCGAGGTGTTGAAGCACTGGGCAAGAAGGCGGTGGTGATGGAGTTTGGCG
>JARRLH010000105.1:0-11774 GCA_037387205.1 Desulfofustis sp. | reverse complement strand
GGGCCATATCGGACCGGCTGGGCAGGCGTAAACTGCCTTACCTGATAGGCACAATTCTGACCACTACCTTCTGGGCCATCTTTCTGCTGGTCAAACTCCCCCACCTGATGTTGTTTCCTCTGCTGGCCGCAATCGGTTTTACCTCAGGGACGATGATTATCGGCTTTGCCACCGCGAGGGAGGTGAATCATCCCGGTGCCGCAGGAGCGGTCGGCGGAGTGGTCAATATGTCGGTCCTCGGCATCGCGTCGATCATGCAACCATTGCTCGGTAAGATTCTCGATTCCCACTGGCAGGGTACCATGGTTGAAGGAGCCCGGGTCTACAATGAAGCGGCCTACAGGGCGGCGTTTTTCTGGCTGGTCGTCAGTGCTGCGCTGTCCATCATTGTGATCGCATTATCCAGAGAGACCTATTGCCGGATGCGTGACATCTGAGAGCCGGTCTATGGATAATCAGACCCCCGCGTAAATGATCTCGAACCATTTACCACCTTTGAATATCCGAACACCCCGGTCTTCTTCGAGGTCGTTGCGCATGAGCTGAGCCATACCATCTTGATGTTCAGCACCAAGTTGTTATGGTTGAATCCTAACCAGCCAACCTATTTCTGTGCAGCCTACTATGAGCTTCATCCATCTTCTCGAACAGCACTCGATTATATTGTCCGAATGTGCGGTCTCAGAGAGGCTGCGCAGATTGCCCGGCGTCGAACTCCACCCGATACTTTTCAACACGCCGCTGATCTATGAGGCCGAAGGAAGACAGCGGATGGCAGAGATCTCTTGCAGCTACATAGAGGTGGCCAGAGAAGCAAAATTGCCGCTGCTTCTCTGTGCGCCGACCTGGCGGGTTGACAGAACTCGTATTAAGGAGGCGGGGGTGCCAGAGACCATCAATGGCGACGCGGTGAAGTTTATGAAAGAGCTGCAGGAGCGTTATAGGGCAGGGGACTCGCCGCTCATTGCGGGGGCGTTGCTGGCCCCCAGAAACGATTGTTATTCAGCAGCAGCGGCTCTGGACAGGCGAGAGTCTGCGGCAATCCATGGCTGGCAGATAGATCAGCTGGCGGACACGGACACAGAGGTGATCATCGCCCAGACCATGCCGGCGGTGAGCGAATCACTGGGCATGGCGGATAGACTTGGCGGCAGCGTAAAGCCCTATGTGATCAGCTTTGTCATCGACAGTTCGGGAAAGGTACTGGACGGAACCCCTCTGGCCGAGGCCGTGGATATCATAGACCAGGAGACAGCCCGACCTCCCGCCGGCTACATGGTCAACTGCGTATATCCCACCTTTATCCAGGCGGAGCGGCAACCGCCAGCCCTTTTCAGGCGCCTGATCGGGATCCAGGCCAATTCCTCCTCGAAGGACCATGCCGAGCTTGACGGAGCCGATGAACTGCAGCAGGATCCGCTGCCCGACTGGGGTGCGGGCATGGTGCGGCTCAACCGGGAGTTCGGGGTCAAGATACTGGGTGGCTGCTGCGGCACCGACCACATCTACCTGCGCTACCTGGCTGAATCTCTTTGAGGTGCGGGTGGCTCAATAGCAATATATGGCAGGATCACTTGCAGGTGAGATTGTCCAACCAGGTCAGATCTATCTCCTCCGGCGCCAGATAACGCGACCAATGCAGGGCTCCCACCGTGTTCTCAGACACGGCATTGACATATTCCCACCTCACGCCGTGTTCTGAGATGCGCAGCATCCTGGACGAATCGGTCTGTTCGATAAAGACATCACCGTTGGCCAGAATACGAGATCTTCCCTGGGTCAAGGAACCAATCTTCTCCTCACGCATCACCGTTGCGTATGGTTTGGTGACCGTGTCTGTTGCAGGATCATAGATGTAGATATTGGATACACCCTTTTCGGCCAGGAAATTACCCGTCTTGTCATAGCCTCGTACCATATCGTTTCCGAAGATACTGTAGCGGCCGTCCGGGAGCTGGTTTATATCGTGCTGATTGAGCCAGGGCCCTGTCTTCAGCCATTTGATTGTGCCCGATTTCGGGTCGAGCAAGGCAACGGTGGAAAGATGACGGCTGCTGATCAGCACGTCTCCAATCTTGGCGACACCCGCTTCTTTGATTATTGGCTGGGCATCGTTGAGGTGGATTCGATTGTGTTCGAAGCGGCCGATTCCGTATACCAGGGCCCTACGCCCGTTTTTCAAGAGAATTTTTGTGATGGAATATTCAGCGCTGAGCGTACCGTCCGGTGACACCACCGCTATGGCGTCATCACGAATCGGCAGCAAGGTACCCGGGCCGTCGCCATCTATTTTGGAGCAGGTGACGATATTGCCCTGGTGATCGCGCTCGATCGAGTGGTGAAATTTGTGCACCAGCACCCATTCGATGTCGCTGCAGGAATTGATTTTCACCATGGGGCCTGCGCCGGAGGTGAAGACCAGCCCTCCGTCCTCAAGCAGCAGAGGGTGCTGGACCCGGTAGGCCTTCTCCATATTGGGCCCGTCGCTGAAGGTGGGGGTATTTTCCAGAATTTTAGCGATATCTGGAATCCATCTGTGCAGGACCCTGTTTTCAGCAATTGAGAACAGTTCTACGACCACCTGGCCATAGGTTTTGCTGAAGCCGGAAATAAGCAGATAGCCGTGATCCTGAAAATTGGCATCCCTGATCTTCAACCCGCCAAAGTCAAACTCCGAGCGGTTCTCCTGGTGGTGCAGCAGTACTTTTTCTGTGGTGCTTTTTTCGGGGCCCTCCTTGAAGGTGAAATAGGCGTGCAGTTCTGAGTAAATCGAGTCCAATTGATTTTTTGGTGCCTGCTGCTGAGGCGATTGTTGTTGGGTTGCGGGTACTGTGAGAGACTTTTACCCTATTTCAAAATGTTTCTCACCAGGTGGCTTTCACTTGGATGGTTTTGGCGCAGGTTTTTCTCCTTTGCTACCGCCTGATAATAAAAGATCCTCTCGAGCCCTTTGCAAAACGATCTTTTCGCCCACACTCTGCGTTATGCTCAAAATTTTATCCTCGGAATATCAATCATATGCCTGTGGTAAAATTTCTCGCATGGTTTGATTTTGAACGACAATCTTAGTTTTGTAAAAGGCTCTCTCTTTAAGAATTATTCCCGGGAAGCAAATTGCATCACGCAGCAGAATAATTAGTTTAAATCGTTAGTACGACAAATCACCCCACGACGCCCCCTCGCCATTCCGGCGGGATCCTTTGAGAAGGAGAAGAGACAATGAAAAGATTACTGAGTGTCATGGCAGTCATGGTTATCTCCATGAGCACCACCGCCCAGGCGACGACGTCGGCGATGTTCGACAAAGAGCACGCGACTCCTGATAAAAAAGAGTTTTCACCCTATGTGAATCGTACGTATCCAACCCAGGTCTATTTCGGCGATACCCATCTCCACACCTCCCTGTCCATGGATGCGGGGACATTCGGCAACCGGCTGGGGCTCGACGACGCCTATAAATTTGTGCGCGGCGCCGAGGTGACCGCCTCGAAAGGGTTCAAGGCCAAGCTCGGCAAGCCCCTCGATTTTGTTGTTATAGCCGATCATTCAGACGGCATGGGATTTTTCGATATGTTTTCCAAGGGGGATCCCGCCGTAATGGATAAAGAGGAAGGCCGCCGCTGGAACAAGGCGATTAACGAGGGCGGGCAGGCTTCGGTTGATGCGGCCCTGGAAATTATCACCCTCTTCTCCCAGGGCCAGTTTCCCTGGCAGACCAATGACCCGGAAATGATGAAGCCGGTCTGGGGAGGGGTGATTGAGGCGGCCGAACAATACAACGAGCCCGGAAGGTTCACCGCCTTTATCGGGTATGAATGGACCTCGCTGGTTAAGGGCAACAATCTGCACCGGGTGGTGATTTACCGGGACGGCGCCAGCCAGGCGCGGCAGACCCTGCCCTTCACCCTGGCCGACAGCGCCGACCCGGAGGATTTATGGGAGGCCATGCAGCGTTACGAGGATAAAACAGGCGGCGATCTGCTCGCCATACCGCACAACGGCAACCTGGCCAACGGCATCATGTTCGACGTCGAAACCCTGTCCGGCAAACCGATCGAAAAGCATTATGCCGAACTGCGCCAGAAGTGGGAACCCTTATACGAAACCACCCAGATCAAGGGTGACGGCGAGGCCCATCCCTTTTTGTCGCCCGACGATGAGTTCGCCGATTATGAGACCTGGGACCTCGGCAACCTCGACATGAGCGAGGCCAAGACCAACGAGATGCTGGCCGGCGAGTATTTAAGATCCGGATTGAAGCGCGGACTGGAATTCGAGGAGAAATTAGGTGTCAATCCCTACAAATACGGCCAGATCGGCTCCACCGATTCCCACACCTCGATGCCCGCGGTCGAAGAAAATAATTTTTTCGGTAAACATTCAGGGGTAGAACCATCGGCCGAGCGGGCAATGCATGTGACCCTTGGGGGTGAAGAAGGGAAAATCATGGGCTATCAGATGGCCTCATCCGGGTATGCAGCCGTCTGGGCGACCGACAACACCAGGGAGGCAATCTTTGACGCCATGGCCCGTAAAGAGACTTACGCCACCACCGGCAGCAGGATGATGGTGCGCTTTTTTGGCGGCTGGGAGTTCACCGAGGAGGATGCCTTCTCACGGATGCCCGCCAATGCCGGGTACCGCAAGGGCGTTCCCATGGGCGGAGACCTGACCGCGGCGCCGGCTGGCAAAGCTCCCACCTTCCTGGTTGCAGCTTTGAAAGATGCAATGAGCGGAAACCTCGATCGGATCCAGATTATCAAAGGCTGGATAGACGATGACGGCAGCGCCCGTGAGCGGGTCTATGACGTTGCCGTGTCGGACGGTCGGGAAATCGGTCCTGAAGGTCGGTGCAAAACGCCAGATGGCAATACCGTCAATCTCGAAAAAGCGACCTGGACCAATACCATCGGTGACCCCGAACTGATCGCCGTCTGGAGCGACCCCGATTTCGACCCGAACCAGCGGGCCTTCTATTACGCCCGGGTTCTGGAAATTCCGACTCCACGGTGGACCGCCTATGAAGCGCTGCGTTTCGGCATCAAAATGCCGCCGGAGGCCGAGATGACTACCCAGGAACGAGCCTATACCTCGCCCATCTGGTACACACCCTGAAATTTCCAGCCCGACATCGAAGAGGTAAAACATCAGGCCGTTTTGCCTCTTCGATCGTGTCAAAAATATGATAAAGGCCGGGAGAGACTTTCCGTCCAATAGATCCTGGCTGGCCCCCGGTTCTCAGGTGATGTCGAGCACCATCTTGGTGGCGATCAGGATCAGCAGCACCGCAAATATTTTTTTCAGGTTCTCCACCGGCAATCTGTGGGCCAGCCTGGCTCCCAGCGGCGCCGGTCTACTCTCCCCTGGCGGCGGTGTTTAAGATTCTCAGCGCCCGTGTGATGTTGAACACCCCGCAGACGCAGAATTTCGCCATGCAGCAGGCGGCCTCTTCTGGGTCGATGCGTCCTTCTTTGACCCGGTCAATCATCTTTTTGGCGAAATGAGCGGAGACCATGCCATGGCCGCACATGGTCGATATCGACATGGTATCCCTGTCTGGAAGACGGTCGGTATCACCATGGAAGCCGAGCGTATATTCCACTGCGTGCGGGGTTATATCTACCTCGCCGCAGATATCCCTGACGTTGTCGACCAGGGCGCTGACATTGACTGAGAGGCCCAAATCCAGGGCTTTAACGTCGGCTATGAAATTCTTGACGCGCTCCGGATGGTCAAAGACAACCGCCGCCGATCCGGCCGCCGGAATTTCGTCGATCAGCTCTTCATAGGTGGTCTTCTCCTTTCTGCCGGTAAAATAAAGTTTGATGAAGCTCAGATCTTTTTCCGGGCGGTACAGCGAGTTGACCAGTGCGTTTCCCATGTTGATCGGTTCATATTTTATGGCGGCTCTGAGAAAAGCCTTAGCTTTGTCGAGGGATCCCTCATCGTTGAATCCTTTGCCGGCCATGGCAAACACGATGAAGTCATTGCGCTGGGTATCTTCCGTTCCGTATCGATGCAGTGTGTTCGTCATGATCAGGCCTCCGCGGCAGCTGCAGACCGGTTGGAGACGCGGCCCAGTCCAAGATTGACTTTTGCCCAGCCGATTGCGAACCCTTCGGCACGCAGAATATCTTGCAACGGATCAGAACCATCCTCACCACAGACGGTCGATGCGCCGATACTGATTACCGTCTTTGCCGTTTTGCCGATCTCTTTCAAGGCGGCAAGGGTTGAGGCCGTATCCTCGAGTTTGACGGTAACCTCGACGATACAGGAGAGCACTTTTTCATCGAGCAGGTCTTTTCTGATGTGCCCCGTAGCTAAATCGGTCATCAGTTGCGTAACCGGATTGCCGGCTTCAAAGGCGATCTTTTCCTTGGCCAGAGCAGTAGTAACTGCTTCCACATCCCTGAAGTAGGTACCGATTCCGGGACGCCCGAATTCGACCACCACACCGACCTCTCCATGCTTGATTCGGCCACTGACATCGTTTGTTTTGACCTCCTCCGTCCCCCGGCCGTGGACGCCGGTTGACTCATGGGTGACCATCGGGTCGCTGAAGGCGCGGCGGACGATGCGGGGCCATTCCAGGTCTTCAGGGATGAAAGCATCGGTGGGGCAGACATCAGGGTCAGGCTGAAAACGCAGGCTGACTGATTTAAGGATTTTGCGAATCAGCCTGGTGGGGCCGGGCGGCAGATGTTCCGGGCTTAGGCTTCGGTGGCAGTTATGACACTCAACACAGGTCTCCCGGTTGATTTCCGCCAGTCCGTCGTCATCGATGAAAATTGCCCCAACCGAGCAGACCGGGACGCAATTGGCGCAGCCGACACATTTATCTTTATTGATTTTCACTCGACAGTTCCTCGCTTGATAGTGGCTTTTCAGATAATGGCAAACGACACCGATTGTATACAACGATCATCAGAAAAGCAACGCTCCATAGCGGCGGCCTGCCGACATGAGCTGTTGTAATATTCCACATTGACGTTACACTGTTAGTCACTGATGGAGCCAGATAAACCTCTGTACGGACAGGATATGAAGGGACTGGAACAGAGCCTGAAAGCTGATGTTGCCGGCGAAGTCTATTTCGACCGGTTCAATCGAGGGCGCTACGCCACCGATGCGTCCCACTACCAGGTCATGCCCGATGGCGTGGTAATTCCCAAATCGCACCAGGACGTGCAAATCGTGCTGGAACACGCCAAAAGAGCGGGTCTGCCGGTTCTGGCCCGGGGCGCCGGCTCGTCCCAATGCGGCCAGACGGTAAATCGTGGACTGGTTATCGACCACACCACCTATCTCAACCGGGTGCTCGAATTCGATGCGGCCGGCCGCCGCTGCCTGGTTGAACCGGGCATCGTACTTGATGAACTCAATCATTTCCTGCGCCCGCACGGCCTCTGGTTTCCGGTAGACGTCTCGACTTCCTCCCGGGCGACCCTGGGCGGCATGGCCGGCAACAACTCGGCGGGCAGCCGTTCGATCCGTTACGGTATCATGCGCGACAACGTTATCTCAATCACCGCGACACTGGCCGGCGGCAGCGAACGGACCTTCGGATTGCTGGACGGTACTGAAGAGGACGAACTTACTTCCCGACTGCGTGCCATCGGCACACGCGAGCGGGATGAAATAGAGGGCCGCTATCCACGCCTGCTGCGCAGGGTGGGTGGCTACAATCTGGACGCGCTGCTTCCCGGCCGCGAACCGATTAACCTGGCGCAGCTGCTGATCGGCTCTGAGGGCACCCTGGCCTGGTTCAAGTCCATCGAACTGAAGCTTTCACCGCTGCCCCAAAACCGGGTCCTCGGGGTCTGCCACTTTCCCACCTTCTATAAGGCGATGGATTCCGCCCAGCATCTGGTCGAGCTGGATCCCACCGCAATCGAACTGATCGACCGGACCATGATCGAGCTGTCCCGTGCCATCGATTTGTTCAGACCTGTGGTTGAAAAATTTGTCAGGGGAGAACCCGATGCCCTGCTGCTCGTGGAGTTTTCCGAGGATGATCAGCAGGAGAACCTGAGCCGTCTGGCCCGACTGATCGAGATGATGGCAGACCTGGGCTTTACCTGGCAGGGCAGGGGCGACGGCTGGGGGGGCGTGGTGGAAGCCATCGACCCATCTTTTCAGAAAGAGATCTTCGGTGTTCGCAAGCAGGGCCTCAACATCATGATGTCGATGAAGGACGAGAGCAAGCCCATATCGTTCGTCGAGGACTGCGCGGTGGAGCTTCCCGACCTGGCCGAATACACCGCCCGGCTTACCGATATCTTCACCAAACACAATACCACGGGAACCTGGTACGCCCATGCCTCGGTCGGCTGCCTGCATGTCAGGCCGGTGCTCAACCTGCGGCTTGATCGGGATGTCAAAGCGATGCGCGCCATTGTCGAGGAGGCCCTCGAAATGGTCCGGGAGTACAAGGGATCGCACTCGGGCGAGCACGGCGACGGACTGGTGCGTTCCGAGTTCCACGAGGCCATGTTCGGAACCCGGCTGGCCAATTCGTTCCTGGAGATCAAGCGTTGTTTTGATCCCGACGACCTGTTTAATCCCGGCAAGATCGTCAATCCAGCCAGGATGGATGACCGAACCCTGTTCCGTTACGGACCGGATTACCGGGTAGAAGAGTTGGACACCGTATTTGACTGGTCGCAATGGCCCGGGGCCGGTCGAGGCCTCCAGGGCGCTGTCGAGATGTGCAACAATAACGGCGCCTGCCGCAAAATCCTGGACGGTGCGATGTGTCCGTCATATCGCCTCACCCGTGCCGAACGGGATTCGACCCGGGGCAGAGCGAACACCCTGAGGCTGGCGCTATCCGGTCAGTTGGGCCCCGGGGCCCTGGCTTCTGATGAGATGGCCGAGACTCTCAAGCTCTGTGTTTCCTGCAAGGCCTGCCGGCTGGAGTGTCCGACCGGGGTAGACATGGCCAAGATGAAGATTGAGGCGGTTGCGGCCCGCAAGAAAAGGACCGGTTTTTCGCTGCACGATCGGCTGATTGCCTCGATGCCGCGTTATGCCCCTTTGCTCGCCAGGGTAGCATGGCTTGCCAATCTGCGTTCCACCGTGCCGCTGCTGGCCCGTCTTGCCGAAAGGGTCGACGGCTTTACCAGCGATAGATCGCTGCCTCGCTGGCGTTCCGATTTCTATCTGGCGGAGCCGGCGGTGGGCCCTGATAATGGTAAGGAGGTAATCCTCTTCGGCGACACCTTCAATACCTATTTCGAGTCGGAGAATCTCTATGATGCGCGCGAGGTTCTGGTCAGGTGCGGGTATCGGGTGCTGACGCCGGAGCCGGTCGATGGCTCCAGACGACCAGTGTGCTGCGGCCGTACCTATCTGACCGTGGGCAAAATAGCTGAAGCAAAACGGGAAGCCGGCCGGCTGCTCGACACCTTTTTCCCATATACCAGTCGCGATATTCCGGTCATTGGGCTGGAGCCGAGCTGCCTGCTCTGCCTGCGCGATGAGATCCCGGCCCTGCTTCCCGGCGCCAAGGCCGATAGCGTGGCGGGGAAAGCCATGCTGTTTGAGGAGTTCTGGGTGGCGGAGCAGCCCTCGGTGGAGCTTCAACCGGTTGCCCCCAAGGCGCTCGTGCACGGCCATTGCCACCAGAAGGCCTTCGGGGCGGTCAAGCCGGTCCAGGAGGTGCTCGGCCGGATACCGGCGCTGGAGGTGGAGATGATTGACTCGAGCTGCTGCGGGATGGCTGGCGTCTTCGGTTATGGTTCCGAGACC
Source organism: Desulfofustis sp. (assembly GCA_037387205.1). Classification (GTDB taxonomy): domain Bacteria; phylum Desulfobacterota; class Desulfobulbia; order Desulfobulbales; family Desulfocapsaceae; genus JABDQA01. Next base: position 2,021 of record JARRLH010000105.1, on the reverse strand, counting down.
TACGGGGTATCGATGGAGATGGCTGAGTTGTCACTCTTTCCCGCCATACGCGGAGCTGATCCAGAGACCCAGATTGTGGCCGACGGAGCCTCCTGCCGCCACCAGATCGAGCACGGTACCAGCCGTACCGCTCAGCACGTGGCCCGGCTCCTCAAGCGCGCCCTGGCCTGAAAGAGCATGAGGCGGGGCTGACGGGAAAGACGGGGGGTGAATTTCTCTCTGCGCCTGCCGGCCGAAACAGGGAAAGAACAACAGGTTTAAGATGACTGAGATGGCCGAGATACTCTTCATATCCCCCTATCTGGAATTGGCGGAAATAGCCCTGAAAGTCATTGGCGACAAGGATGATGTCGATATCAAGGTGACCAGGATGGACGAGGCCGTCGAGCTGGCCCGCGAGGCGGAGCGCCAAGGCTACCAGGTTATTGTCAGCAGAGGCCTGACCGCTTCAAAAATTAGAAATTCGGGAATTGAGCTGCCGGTCATCGACATAAGGATCGGCGGAACCGACATCCTACGGGCCTATTATGATGCCAAGAAACTCGGCGTACGGGTCGGCATCGTCGATGTCGAGGAGGTGATCCTCGGATTGTCGAGCCTGGAGAAGCTGATTGGTGAAAAGCTGGTCAAATACCGCTGCGAGAACGACCTGGATGACATCGCCAAAGGCATCGAGTACCTCAAAGAGCACGGCGTGGACGTGGTCATCGGCAAAATTGCCATGGCCCGGGAGGCGCGAGCCCAGGGCATGGAAGCGGTAATCATCACCTCGGCCTACGAAACCGTGTGGATGACCATCAACGAGGCGCGCCGGGTAAACCAGGTGCGCAAGCAGGAAAAGCGGAAAGCTGAGCAGCTCAAAGCCATGCTCAATTTCACCTACGACGGGGTCATCGCACTGGACCGCAGGGGGCGGATTACAGTGTTCAACAAGGTGGCCGAGGAACTCAGCGGTTGGCGAGCGGACGAGGCCATTGGCCGGGAGGTCACCGAGGTGATCCCGAAGGCGGGGTGTCAGCATCTGCTCAAGACCGGGAGAACCGAGCTTGGCGCCGTGCTTGAAATAGGCAAAAGCAAGGTGGTTGCCAACCGGGTTCCGATAGTCGTGGACGGCAGAATCGAGGGAGTGGTAACTACCTTTCAGAAGCTGGATGTGCTCCAGAAAATAGAGTCGAACGTACGCCGCAAACTGTCTGATAAGGGATTGTCGGCCCGCTACCGTTTCGAGGACATCATCGGCAGATCACCACCTGTGCAGTCCACCATCAGCCTGGCCAGGGAATATGCGGCGATTGACTCCACCGTTCTGATCTATGGACAGACCGGTACCGGCAAGGAAATTTTCGCCCATGCCATTCATAACGCCAGCCGGCGCAGCCGCGAACCCTTCGTGGCGATCAACTGCGCTGCCTTGCCGGAGAGCATCCTGGAAAGCGAGCTGTTCGGCTACGTGGAGGGAGCCTTCACCGGTGCGCGCAACGGAGGCAAGGCGGGCGTGTTCGAGATGGCCCACGGGGGTACCCTGCTGCTCGACGAGGTCGGCGAGATGCCCTCGAGATTGCAGTCCAATTTTCTGCGCGCCATCGAACAGCGGGAAATCATGCGCCTCGGAGACAGCCGGATCGTGCCGATAAACGTCCGATTGATTGCCTCCACCCACCGGAATCTCAGGGAGATGGTCTCCCAGGGTCAGTTTCGCGAGGACCTCTACTACCGTCTGAACGTATTGTCGCTGCCGGTTCCGACCCTGCGGGAGCGGGGTGATGATGTGCTGCTGATTGCCGAGAAGTTCCTGCGCGAGTTCTATGATATGCAGGGAAAATCTTACGGAATTTTTTCTGCTGACGCCGCCCAGGTGCTGCTCGACTACGGCTGGCCCGGAAATATCAGGCAGCTCAGGAACTCCATGGAGCGCTTGTCGGTAATGACTGCCGGTGGTCTGCTTGAGGCATATGAGGTCGAGAGGGCCCTGCAGATTCAGGATTTTAATGGTGAAGTGACTGGTCCGCGCAACCCATGGG
>JARRLH010000104.1:9150-18159 GCA_037387205.1 Desulfofustis sp. | reverse complement strand
GGATAGGGCATCTCGGCGACCTGAACGATCTGAGCCTGATCGGCACCCTTGCCGGTGTCGAGATGGGACTGGAACTGGGCGGCGTCGAGCACACCAAAGGAGGGGTTGCAGCGGCCATGGATTATCTAAGCGCGGAGCGGGGTGCGGCACAGGCCTGATTATGGGGAGACCGGAGATAACGGATCGATCAGCGATTGCCCACATTGCCGGAGGACAACTGCCTGTCCGCGAACTGCTGAGCGGATACCTGGAGAATTAAGACAGGCTGGAGAGCCGGGTTGGCGCCTGGGCATATTTTAATCGTGAAGCAGCACCGGAGCAGGCCTGCCTGAATCTTGTCACTCGCCTGGAGGACGTCGTCGTAGATATCGATCTACCCCATTATGCGCCACAGTATAAGATGCCATCGTACTGTAATGCTCTATGAGATTGCCCTACACTACGAGAGATTCTACAAGGATTACTTTGATCAATTCAGTAAAACACTGCTCGACATGTTGATCCAGGCAAGACTGATAGAAAGTGCTGATTGGATTGAACTCTTTTGCCTCCCATCAAAGGTTGATTAAAAGGGCCCATATGAAAATACACGCCGTTCCTCTTACCTCGCAGGATTTTTCCCCGTTCGGTCAGGTTCTGATGGCTGAAAGAGACGTACCTGAACGCAAGCCATGGGCTGCCAGGATCGACAATCTGAGACCGGATGCCCAGGCTAACGTGACTTACATGAGTCTCGAACCCGATCACTACCCGGTTGAGGTAACCGCGCTTGAAAGACACCGCTTTTCACACCAGTTGTTCGTCCCCTTGACGGACACTATCCACCTAGTGATAGTCTGCCTCTCCCTGGCAGACGGGAATCCCGATCTAGCCAGCGCCCGGGCGTTTCATGCAAGCGAGGGACAAAGTGTGAACTACAATGCCAATGTCTGGCACGCTCCCCGGATGGTTATTCACAAGCCAGGTTCTTTTGTTATGATTCGCTGGGATGCAGGAACAGCAGATGATACCCAGTTTATAACCTTGCCGCATCCTCTGGTTGTGGCAGCACCGGATTCTAGCCCTGAGGTTTAAGCTGGAAATCAGCAATTCCCTCCAGAGTCTGTTTTGCATTATAAAGGGTCTTCTAGTATGAATGAGTGGAAAGACTACAGTTTCAATTTCACGAGAAAAAGTGATTCCCTTTATTCAAAAACAGTGGTTCCTCATCGGGATCTGTGCCAGTGTGGTGCTTGGCTATGCGTACCCGCAGTGGGGCAACCTCCTCAGGCAGTATGATGTTATAAACATCGGGATCTTTCTCTCATTTTTCTGCACCGGACTGTGTCTTGAAACGCAAAGCATCCTGCGCCTCGTAAACACGAAAAGGGCACCGGTCGCAGCGGCAGCGTCCTCGTTGGTGCTCTATCCGATATTGGCCTGGCTTCTGGCCTTGAAACTGCTGCCCACTGAGTTTGTGGTAGGAATCTGCATAATTGGAGCAGGACCGGTTACCTTGACCTCGGGAACGATCATGACTGCTATTGCCCGTGGCAATGTGCCCCTGTCCATATTGATTTGCATCGTGACCAATATCCTGGCGATATTTACCATGCCGCTGATGTTGAGTCTTCTTTTGAACGCCGGGGGCAGCATAGAGCTTCCGCTCATGACTATGTTCACTGGACTTGTGGTAGTGGTACTCGTGCCCCTGGTTGCCGGGCAGCTACTGAGACCTTTATGCCTGACGGCGGTAAGACGATATGAGCATTTCTTCTCGATATTTCAGTCATGCATCATAATTCTTATCATCTTCAATGTCGTTAGCCGTTCGGCAGAACATATTAGTCAGGTTGGCAGCGGACTGTTTGTCGTCCTGCTGTTTGTTGCTTTCCTGTATTTTTTCATGCTTTTCACAAATTACATAATTGCCAGACTCATCAGGCTTGATACTAAATCACTCATTGCCTTCACACTTCATACCTCCCAAAAAACACTTGCCGTTTCATACGTGGTCTGGGCCGCGCATTTTGCCGAGAATTTTCCGCTGGCGTTCCTGCCCGCTATCATGTGCCAGCTCGTACAAATGATAGCAGGTACTTTTGTGGCAAGATTTTTCAGGCTACGATTTGATCTCCCTAACATTTAGTAGAAGATTCCAGTGTCCCGAATCTGGATGTTCTTGGCATCTTAAGCCCACCGGTATCGGGTGCTCTCTAGTAGTTCTTCCACAGATTTGGACAAAGATACCTGTCGAAATGCACAGAGGTAGTGTGCAGAACTTGACGCACACAACTCTTAAGAGGCACTTTGTTTTAATATTGAGCCATTTGCAAAACGATCTTTTCACCCACACTCTGCGTTATGCTCAAAATTTTATCCTCGGAACATCAATCATATGCCTGTGGTAAAATTTCTCGCATGCCTTGATTTTGAACGACAATCTTAGTTTTGCAAAAGGCTCATATTGCTTGTTATTTTAGGAGTTACAAGTCACTGTAAATACTGGAGTATAAATTTATGCAATCGAGAACTCTTTCTTTTGGGGAAGTCATTGTTCCTTTGGGAGGTTAACGTGCCTTTTATTAAATCAGATGGAATCAATATATATTACGAAGAAATAGGTTCGGGTGTTCCGGTCGTTTTTGCCCACGAGTTTGGTGGTGATCTGCAGAGTTGGACCCCTCAACTCCGACATATTTCTCGATATTTCCGCTGTATAGCTTTTAACGCCCGCGGCTATCCACCCTCTGATGTCCCCCCCAGTCAATCCTCCTATAGCCAGACGATTGCCGGTGACGATATGGCCCGATTAATGACTGCACTTGAAATCAAAGAGGCCCATATCGTGGGCTTATCCATGGGCAGCGTTACTGCCCTGGACTTTGCGTTGCGATATGGGAAATTGACGCGTTCGATTACGTTATGTGGCTGTGGGTATGGTTCGAGCGAAAGCGGACGCGACGATTGGTTGCAGAGTAATGCTGTGATGGCTGATAACATCTTAACCGACCATAAAGCTGTGGCAGTGAATTATGCCAATGGCCCAACACGTCTAACATACAAGCGTAAAGACCCGATCGGCTGGCAACAATTTCTAGATGCTCTGCTTAACCTAGACCCTCGCGGCGCTTCCATGACTTTGCGTGGTATTCAGGCTGAACGTCCGTCTCTCTACAAACTCGAGAACAAGATACGAAAACTTCCTATGCCGGTACTGATAATAGTTGGTGACGAGGATGAGCCGGCCTTGGAACCGAGCCTTTTTCTGAAACGGACGATACCTAATGCAACACTTTGGGTCTTCCCTCGCACAGGACACGCAGTCAATAATGAGGAAGCAGAGCTTTTCAATCGCGCGTTATTAGATTTTCTGATAGGCGTGGACAAGGAACGCTGGTCATGAAGGCACGAAAGAAACATGTCATCTTCGATGTGAGCAATAAGGGATCATTCTGACATTCCTTGCGGCCTCTTCCAATATGTAGATCGAATCTGCACCTTGTCGCGTGTGCTTAGCGAATCACTGGCAGACCATTCTTCGCCCACTCGTAAATGCCATATCTCAGGTTGTGGATACGGGTAAAGCCATTATCTATGAGGATCTTTGCAGCCACCGTGCTTCTGTTTCCAGTCGCACAGTAAACAAATATGTCATCATTTTTATACTCGGATAACTCGGCGTACCTCGTTTGGAGTTCCTGTACGGGAATAAGGAAAGAGTTCTCGATACGGCCGGAGCTGTACTCCTGAGGAGTGCGGACGTCTAAGATGAGAGGGGATTGGTCCCTGATCAGATTAGCTGCTTCATTCGCTGTCAAGGTCCTGTATTGAGGTTTGTCGTATTCCACGACCTCGATTTGGCCGGTGATACTGCCTAAAGTGAAGGGGTATAAACCAATCTCCTTCATCTTAAAATATTGAGCGTTCTGCAGATCAGGGTTCAGGCTTTGATTAATGGAAAGAGAAGGGATTTTAAGTTCGGCATCTCCTGTCACATCAGTGATGTCGAATTTGATGTAATCTCCGCGGTAGACCACGAATTTTAAGCTAGTGTCATTTTCCGAAACAGATAACACTCGATAGCCATTAAGCAGATTCCCCGAGATGTGGGTTTCTTTTTCTGTGGAGGCGAAGGGAGTTGATATGCCTTGCGCGAGTAAAAGTGCGATAATGACTATAAGTAGCAGGTGGATTCTATTTTTCATTTATGCAGTGCTCCAGAGTTATGGGGTTTTAAACCACTATAAAACAGGATCCCGTAGCGTCAATATTAAATTAAATACTTAACTTATGTGACGGCATTACGAAATTGAAGGGGCCTCGATGTGGTCCACCTGTCGGTTTATGATTACCCCACAAGGAAGCGAAGCCCGGCAGCTTCTCTTCCTTATGTCACCATTAACTATTTGGGAAACTGCGCCGGCTCAGTAAACACCATATCACGTTCTTCTACAGGAGTATGGCAGGAGATACAGGATTCCGCTCCTTTTTCAAATGGCTTCTGGTCTGCGCCCAGCCAGCGCGCCCACCCCCAACCATAGCCTTCCTTGTATTGCTGGGTGTCTTTGAACATGAACTCGGCATGCACCAGCTCACCGGGAACAATCGCGTCCTCCCAATCCGCAAGTCGTTTCTCCTTCCACACCACCTTGCCAAGCACTGCATTGTCCGGCCAGGGGTTGGTGTTGCCTTCTCTCGCTGCATTCACGGCAATGTCATTGCCCAGGATTACGCGAATGGTATTGTTGTCCACGCGGTGACTGACGGCAAGTGTTGCCCAGTCCTGCCAGCCTGTGGGATAGGCAATTCCGTTGGACGGCCCAGGAGTGTGTTCTGCTGCTGTTACCCCTGTGGCAAGGATAATCAAAAGTGCCGCTGCGGATGTCAAACTTCTCATAGTCATAGTGGTTCCTCCATGGCGATGATGCATTTTATTGTTACTTCATGGTTTACGAAATTGAACTTTGCCAGTGCACGGATCGCCTTTGTGATAATAGCCATGACTGAAATGGCAGGGTGGCAAACTTAACGGGTGTTCATGTGTGTTGTTCCGACGCTGATCGCTTGCAGGTGGAAATCCCCAGCACCGCATATGGGGGACACCAGCCTATTAATCCGGTCAAAAGAGGGATGATGCCCAAATAAGCCCAGGGGCTCTGTGGCCCGACAAACGCCAGGGACAAGATGATAAGTCCAGCAGCTACCCTGATACCACGCTCAACCTTGCCAATATTCTTTTTCATGAAAGACTCCTTATGGATAGTTTGCAATTGGCCGGCATCGCATATTATTCTCCGCCGCTTTCAATTCCTTGCCTGCCTTGAAGAAAGGCAGCCTTTTGGGCTGCACCTTGACCCGCTCATGGGCATTGTCGGTGCCCTGGTGATAAGCCGCTGGTCCTCTGGCCTGTTAAACGATACCAGCTCAATTTTACTGGATAGAAATATCGAGAAGGGACAGGTAGAATTAATTCGGCAGCATGTAGAAGCAGATTCCGATAACAGGGGTCCCGATCTCCATGTGTGGAAAGTCGGACCTGTAGATTATGCTGCTGACACTTAGGAAGAAGGTGAATTTTCATATATTCCTAAATGGTTAAGTTTGCCAATACAAGCCTGTTCGCGTATTTGAATCCCTCACTGTTAGCTGGTTGTCCACCGATTTAATATCTTTGATACTTAATACAGTCTTTTCAGCATTATCTTTTAATGCAGGTGAATCGACTATGCCCGATAATGTGGCTATCCTTTTTTCTACCGTCAGATTTACCCATGCCATTCCTTTGGAAACTCCTAAAAGGGCTGCTTTCCCTTTGTGAATCAAAGCAAGATCATATAATGTTTCAGATACTTGGGGGCTTTTTTTAATCCGGTCAGCATGCACTGCACAGGCAATCAATTCGACGCCCTCGTCCAGCGCCATTGCCCGGGTGTTAATGACCAGATCATAAAGTCCGCTGTCGTCCCAATTGGTCCCGAAATAGGTACTTAAATATCCGGATGAGTCGCGGTCATTTTGTCTGATCATCTGCTCTGCGGTTTTTTCTTCACACTTATCTCGTACCATTAACCTGCTTATCCTTGTCGTATCAGGTGCCATGACCCGCACATGCAGGACCCCGGAGATATCTTTTAATATCACCTGTCCCCCGCGACCCACAATAACGACATTATCACGGGAGGCCAGTTCATACACAGCCGCTCTAAAAAGACTTGCAAGTAGTTCTTTCTGAGTCGTGAGGGACTGCCAAATAGAGGGTTTCTTTTCATCGTATTTATCAATATCAGTTAATGAAAAGCCGAGGCCTGAAAGGACTTTGCTTATTTGAGATTTTTCGATGTATTGGTAGCCAAGTTTTTCAGCCACTGCTTGGGCTATCTCATCGCCCAAACTCCCTGCCTGTCGGGAAATAGTGATTATCGCCATAGCGTTACCCTCCCTTTTGAATACTGCTGATGCTCATGGCGCTTTTTAACCGAAATGTGAATGATCAAGGTTATCTCAACTTGCTTCATTGATGGTCGAATATAGCACCACGTTATCCGTACTGGAGAATATAATCACTTGTCTTCACAACAAAAATAGAACATTGTGGCAGTTAGTGCGGGGAACCGGGGAGCTTAGGGTTGATCAAAGATCTTCAGGTTCCACGAGCGGGGTTGGCACGTTCTCGATCACGCACTACAAACCATATACTGGTGTTAATCCCAAGACACCAGAACGTGTTAATGTGAAGGCCAAGAGAAAGCCCGTTTTCAGGGTTGGCAAACAATTGAAAAAAGCGGTTGATGATAATCGATCCTGATCCAGAAAGCCGCTAACTCCTAAATTATTCCTCACCACATCAAGAGGTGAAGTTTCTTTTTGATATATTCTTTGCAGTGGATGAGCCTTGAAATTAACATTGCCGAATCGAAGGCCTACAATCCTGCGTTTCCCTTCAGCTTGAAGTGTTTTCTGTCTCTATTTTTCTCCAGCTTACCCTCTTAATCACTCACCATTGCGAATGTCTGACAACTCCGCCGCTCGATAGTTGATCTCCGAAAACTCCACCCGACAACCTTCCCCCGTCGGCGCCTGTGCAGAAAATCCGATGCGTATGTTTTGTAAGTCCTCAATCATGAAGTGCCGCACCATGTGCCAGTATTCGCCGTCTTCCGAGTAATGGAAAGCCAACCTGTCGCCCTGTCGATAGAGACGCAAATAGATGCTGTTGTCATCGATATAGACAGAGTTGCAGTCGTCTGATTTGCCCCTGGTCACGACAGAGACAACCATCGGTTTGTCTGTTGGAGCATACTCAAAGCAGAGCTTGGCCCAGCGCTCGTCGTCCTCGTAGATGAAGAGTACGCCGGCATCAAACGTCGAGTTGAAGCCGACCATCACCTTGGCCGACAGCAGGCACGCTTCATCGGGCGGCGAAAACAAGGCGACCGGAGCATTGCTGCAATGCTTCCTTCCAGCCGGATCGTAGAACCAGTCGGTCTGGGGTCCTGCGGCCATGCTGAGGGTGTTTACGCCATTTGTCTCCAGGAGTTTTGGTTCGTTATTCCAGGTCAAGGCCTTAGGCAGTTTTGAAAGCTTCACTGGTTCCAAGGTAATCGTCTCCTTATTTCATTCGAGTATTTGACGGCAAAATTTGCAGAAATTATCGCAGCAGAAAATGTGCGGAGCCGCACTATGGTTATGATTTCGCTAGAAAAACTATACCATATTGAGCCTTTTGCAAAACGAGCATACTCTAGAACAGCGCAGGAGAAAGAACCTCGATTTGAGGCCACTGCAAGATCATATCATCAAGCCGGCAGGAGCACAGCCTTTTTAAACTGAAGGAAATGTCAGTAGATGATCGAGCCGTTTTTGATATCTTCCTTACGCTTGAGATATTCCTCCTTGGTGATTCTCCCCGCTTTGAAATCCTCTTCCAGACGATCCATCTGCTTCTTGTTTTGATACTCATAAGCTGCACCGACTCCAGCGGCTCCAACGGCCGCACCGCCAATCATCTCCTTGCTGCAACCTTGAAGCAGAGCAATCGAAAACAGAGCGATAACAACTACTGCTGAATATCTACTTATCATGATTTACTCCCACCTTTTTTGGTAACAAAATTTCTATCTGCAAACGGCTAGCCAATCTCAAGGCGTTGCAGTGGAACAACACCACTTCACGCTTCCGGACTAGCTTGTCAATTATCAAACCATATCACAGATTCATTTTGTGAGTAAAGGTCGATAACACGGTGTTTACTTAGAGTGGATATCGTCTTGGCCGATATTTTTACAGAAAAAATAATATGCGGGAAATGAGCGCCGAACGGCTGTGGATAAAAAGACATCTCAAGTTTTAACTCTCAATTAAATCTGCTGCTGCGATAAGCCCTGCTTTTACAATTAAATTTTCCGGTATTGATTCAAAGGTATTTTCTCCCAACGATATTGTCCTGCATTCTGAATCACCGCACACATCACAACATTTGCTTTTTCCAGTTTCTCCCCCAAACCATTCTTCAATCAATTTACCGTTGATCCAAATACTATTCGATTGAAGTGGGTTTTGGTTGAATCCCAAAATATCAAGAGATTCTTTAACCAGTTCCACTTCAATACCTAACTCAGTCAAAGCCGTTTTAAGTTTTATAAATGCGGACTCTACCGTCTCTCCTGTCTCACTGCAGCGTGGGCAAGTTTGATTCGTATCGTCAATAAGTCTTTGCCAGCGAATTATTATTTTCTTCATCTTATCATTATGAGATTTTTCAAAGAATCAATTTTCTGCTTTGGGAAATAGCCTCAACCTTGCTTTCTAGACGGGATTAAAATGTTTGAGCCATTTGCAAAACGATCTTTTCGCCCACACTCTGCGTTATGCTCAAAATTTTATCCTCGGAATATCAATCATATGCCTGTGGTAAAATTTCTCGCATGCCTTGATTTTGAACGACAATCATAGTTTTGCACAAGGCTCTGTTTCTCATTATTTCTTCTTTCTCCATTGCTGCGCCCACAACCCTGCGGACGTCTTCAA
>JARRLH010000104.1:0-9087 GCA_037387205.1 Desulfofustis sp. | reverse complement strand
TTACAGGAAAAGACCTACCTGTTGCAATCAGGAATACAGCAGTCAGCATCAAAATCGCAGCGATGACTCTCATCAGTTCAATTTGCACCCATAACAATGCATACTGACCAAATGGAATAAAAAGTATTGATGCGGCAAGAATAGAGAAGACCATGCGCCAGTTTACCTGTTGCCAGACTCGATTGGCCATTTGTAGACTAGCGACAACTTCCAAGAGTAATACTAATGGTACCACTTCTTGTGTCGGCAGAAATAGTGACGCCCCGGCAACCACAATTGCTGAGAAGCCAAATCCCGCGTAACCGCGAATAACCGAAGCAGTTAGAATAAGAAACGACAACCCTACCATCTCATGGACGCTCAAACCAGATGTTTGAAGCGAGATAATTTTTATTAAATCTTGCATAAAAGCCATGCTGGTTTGATTCAAGGGTGCCAGGTCGAAGCTATACTATATCACTGACTTCTGCTAGTAAGATGTTTTCTGTGAAGGTGGGGGTGTGTCTGGCTGGAAAAAGGAGCTTGCCTTTTTGGTACATTTTCCTGATAGGTACATCTTGCCAATGAGCACCTCTTTGGGGAGCCGATTTCCAGCTCGGGCATATTGTCAGCAATAACTGAGCCGCTCCGCACTTCAGTTCTTCGGGGTTACCAATATTTACACAATGTTCTGATCGGGGTGGAAGTGGAGCCGGAGTGCAACGATTGATAACCCAATTCTATTAAGGTATCGATTCTGGTCATGCAAAAATTGAAGATGTTTAAACTGGAACTCTCATCACGCTTCCGATGAATAGGGACCGGTGATTATTGGTGCAGGAAGATGAAACGTCATTTAAATTCAGAGATGATCGGTCGCTTCAATTATCGGCAGAGCAGGAAAAAACTAAAATTAAGCGCCCAGTTTCTTTCAAGACTGCTGAGCGTGGAGGGTTGCTATGCATCGAGTCATGATCCATCCGGCATCTTATGAAAATTGTCAAAGAGCAGTAAATAGAGCCTTTGAGCTATTCCCCCAGCAAATAAAAGGCAAAAAGGTCGTAATCAAACCTAATGTTCTGCGAATCTCCAAAGCTGACGAGCACATTGTCACTCATCCATCAATACTCCGAGCCGTGGTCGATAAAGTCGAAACGCTGTCGCCGTCGGAGTTGATAGTCGGCGATAATCCCGGTCTCTTTGCTTATGGCGAAAACAAAACCAGCTTTGAAACAACAGGGCTATTAGACGCATCCAAGGGCTATTACAGAAATATTGGCGACTTCTCAATGCAACTTGATTTTAACCCTGAGTTCCTGCCGCACGTCGGTGTTTCAAGGGCAATCATGGAGGCAGACGTACTGATCAGTCTGCCAAAATTCAAGACCCATGGTCTTACCGTCATGACTGGAGCCATCAAGAACAGCTATGGGATTTTACCTGGCGCCCAGAAGGCTCGGCTGCACCAAATTGCTGGCTCCCCGGAACGGTTTCACGAAATGATTGTTGATGTCTACCGGTTGAGGATTCCTGATCTATTCATCATGGACGCAGTTATCGGCATGGAGGGAAATGGCCCGGCGTCACCTGATCTCAGGGATATCGGTGTCGTGCTCGCAGCTGATAATGGGGTGGCGATGGATGGAGTGGTAGCACGAATGATGGGAATTGATCCCGCAGAGTTGCGTTTTTTGCTGAAGGCGAGAGATATCGGTCTTGGAAATTTTGATTTAGACAGTCTTGAGCTTGACGGAGACATTCCGGTAGTGCCTGATTTTATTTTGCCTCCGCTAAGCGGCCAGAAAATTGCCGACAACCCGGCCATCAGGGAGAGAATGCAGGCCAAAATGCGGCTGCTTCCCGAGGCCGATTCAGAACTTTGCACTGCCTGCGGGGCATGCATAGATCAGTGTCCAGCATCGGCTCTCTACATGGCTGAGGATATTCCCCAGGTTCATAGGGATCTGTGCATCACCTGTTTCTGCTGTCAGGAGATTTGTCCGGAAAAAGCCATGACACTGCAGTGACTGTAAATTTGATTTTTAACCATCTGAGCCATTTGCAAAACGATCTTTTCGCCCAAAAGCCGCGTTATGCTCAAAATTTTATCCTCGGAATATCAATTATATGCCTGCGGTAAAATTTCTCGCATGGTTTGATTTTGAACGAAAATCTTAGTTTTGCAAAAGGCTCCATCTGAGAAATTTATAGCGATCCTGATCCTGTTTATTTTCGACACAGGGCGCTCATGCATTGCCTCCTTTTGTCTTCTCGAGTTCCGCCATTGCTTCGGCTACTTTAGGGTTAGACATCATTCTAGCGAACCCGGCTTTGCGCTTTTTGATACAGGCTTCCACGTCGAAGCCGACGAGTTTGTTAATGAGATCGTCACATACCACAAGGCCGCCTTTGTCTTCCTTGCCCTTCCTGTCATAGGGCTCGGTCTCAGCTTCGGTGCTGCAGAGCTTGGTGATTGGGTCGTCTTCACCAGCGATGTAGTCATAACAGGCACAGCGCACTTCATCGTCACTGACCTCGACCTTGAAAACGACCGTCGGATCAGGATTCCTGACCCCTTGGACATCGATCTCGACGTCTGTGCCAACGAGCAGCTTGTTGACCAGCAGGGCGCGGCTGATGAGTTTGACGTGGTGAAGTCGGCGCGGATCAGTGTTGTTCCTGCCATGTTGTCTCCTGTTTCAGGGTTCTGGGTGCGGTTAGGGTGCCGATGGGCGGTGCCTGGCACCCAATTTCACATTACTAACCAGGACTATAAAAAACGGCTGAAATCCTGTCAAATATAAGGATGCGGCCATTATACAATACTGCTCTAGACTAGATAGTGTTCATCCTGAAACGGTGCTTTGTCCTTGACTCATCGTTGCGCTCAGAATTTTATCCTCGGAATATTAGCTATATGCCTGTGGTAAAATTCCTCGCGCCTCGATTAAAGAAAAAATCGCTCATTTCGGGATGAACACTGAAAGGAATAACTGTAAAGATTGAAAGTAAGAAATACTTACCTTTGATTTGGCAATGATAAACCCACTGATGAGCTGCTGAGATTCCCTGAACAGCATCTCGCGGTTTATTAAATTTTGAAAAATGTTCTGGATAGGCTGGGACACCGGCTGGAGCGCAACTCTTGATAAACCTGCTCCATCAAGAGATAACTCAATATTTAACAGGCAGACACGGTTATAGAAAAACACTGGACTTGGCAGATGTTCAATTAATTTTCAAAATACTAGAGATAATTTAAGCAAATCTGATTTTTATTTATTAAAATTTAGTAAATTGGAGTTTAAGTTTTTTCTTATATTGTTCGCTGGTTCTTTTGCAGAAACCTAATGCTCTAAAATTACCATTAAAAATGAGGAAGGTTCCAAAACCTTGTACAGACTATGATTGAGTAATATGCGCCACCCAAACACCTGATTTTGTTGTCATATGGAGACAAATCAAATACAACAAAAGGAAATATTAAAATCACGGGAAATTATCTTTGACCCAACAACTAAATTGAGTTTTACAAAACTTATAGACCGAGCAGGGGAATCAAGCGCACAATAAATTACAACCAGATTTTATTGCCCTCAAAAGAGTGATCCGCTTTCTGTACAGTGTCTATGAGAATGAGTATTATTGCTGAGATTTAATCGGAGTTTGATGGAGTAAAAAAATGCTGTCAAATGAGAAGTTGAATATTAAGAGCAACGTGCGAGTAGGCAATAATCCACTAAATTCCAAGAAAAATATTCATGCACTTGGGTTGAGTTATATATGCGATTTTCTAAAACGTGCAGGATTTAGCATACTCGAAGTTAACACCGATCCGAATCATCATTTCCAAATTTTAGCTGAAATAAACGAAAAAACATTTTTGATTGCTGTTCGTTCCGCCTGTGCTCCAGAGGTGGGTAGAATTGATGCATTCACTTTGGAAAAGTTGGAGAGAGAGTCAGAAAAACTTAATGCCATACCGCATTTTGCTGGACTGACTATTGCGCCCGTGGACAAGAAAGATATGGAAGTCGAGAGCGTAAATTCAGGTCAAGAGTTCAGAATAATCTTCAGTGGCATTTCTGCCGTGGGCAATTCAGGAGTATTAACCGCAAACGGATAATACTTCTTTACGATAAGATTTCATCGTTGTACGTTCTGCCATGTGTATGTTGTCCATTCATTGACTTGCTGTTAATTGGATATCATGTATGGGGCCCGCAACCGACGAACGAAGACAGCATAAGCGCTATAAATTAGAAAATTCAGTTTCGATCTCTTCCGAAGGAATTTTTCAGGTAGCCGACATAAGCAGAGGTGGATTTTGCTTCACATGTCCACCTTACACCCCCATTAAAGATTTTTGGGTAACCGATATTATAAGCACCGTAGCTTCGCTAAAAGGTTTTCCTACAAAGCGTGTCTGGGTATCCATAACCGAAAATAGCGCCCATGAATATTTACCGACAGTTGTGGGCGTTAAATTCGGCAAATTAACCCAAAATCAGGAAACGATACTGCTGCAATTACTCGTTACCTTAGAGCAAAGCAGTAGTACCCTGCATTAGTTGGGACTTGTAACCCTGACACGCCCGACCAGCCCATTTACCCTGCAAGAAAAGTTCACATTTCTGTCTGAAATCTCGATTATTACTGCTTCTTGGATTAATCCTTGCTGTCTGAAAACAGTTTTTTAACATCCGGCTTGGTCACTTTGCCCATCGCATTTCGCGGCAGGTCTTCAACCAGCAGCAACTCATTGGGCACTTTATAGGAGGCGATTTTGGGTTTTGCCCAGGCCCGCAGTTCGGGTAGGGTCATGAAATTCTCACCTTTTAAAACCACTGCGGCCGCTACCCGTTCCCCCCAGACTGCATCGACAATCCCAACCACCGCGCATTCTTTTATGTCAGGATGAATTCTCAGTGTTTCTTCAATCTCCAGCGCCGAGACCTTATAGCCGCCGGTCTTTATAATATCCACTGAATTCCTGCCGAGAATGCGATAGTAGCCATCTTCCACTACTGCAGTGTCTCCAGTGAGAAACCAACCATCAAGAAATGCTTCCCGGGTTTCTTTGGGTCGCCGCCAATATTCTTTAAAAACATTATCTCCTTTTATCTGGATCTCTCCAGGTATCCCTTCTGACTGAATAATCTTGCTGTCCTCATCAACCAGCCGCACGGTGACGCCTGGTAGAGGCACACCGACATATCCAGGTTTACGTTCGCCGTTCAAAGGGTTTGAGATTCCCATGCCGATTTCTGTCATGCCGTATCGCTCCAGGAATGTATGACCGGAGATTGATTTCCATTTACTGAAAATTTTTACGGGTAAAGCCGCTGAACCTGAAACCATCAGCCGCATCTTGCTGCACGCCTCAGACATCCTGATCTGCTGCTCAGGTGTTGCTTTTTCCCAGGCATCTATCAGTTTTACGTATACCGTCGGAACCGCCATGAACAGCGTATAGTCCCTCTCAATAAACAGCTGCCACGTCTTATCTGCATCAAATTTATCAATCAGTTCGCAGCACGCTCCGGACCACAATGCGCAGCTCAATATGTTTATAATACCGTGCACATGATGGAGTGGAAGGACCCCAAGGGTACGATCCGTTTCGCGCCATTCCCAGAACTCGATTAATGTCTTTATCTGTGCGCGTATATTCGCATGAGTGGTCACCACTCCTTTGGGCTTCCCTGTCGTACCGCTGGTATAGAGAATCATTGCACGTCGATCAATTTCCACTTGTGGAAAGCTCGATGCG
This sequence comes from Desulfofustis sp., assembly GCA_037387205.1. Classification (GTDB taxonomy): domain Bacteria; phylum Desulfobacterota; class Desulfobulbia; order Desulfobulbales; family Desulfocapsaceae; genus JABDQA01. The sequence goes on along the minus strand of JARRLH010000104.1, from coordinate 3,335 downwards.
GTCCTGTCTTGGAAAAGATCTGCGGAACTGATGAACATTTTGCTGTTCCCTTTACCAACAGAAGCCAACTTGACCAGGTGGTCTGGATGCGCAATCAGAATTTCTACACCCGCATCTCTTACTACATATTCCAACTCCGGCTCTGGATGTGTGAGGCAGAGAGGTACAGCAACACCTCCAGCCCGCCAGATTGCCCAAAGAATTGCCGTATATTCAAAGCCGGGCGGTACAAGAAAAGCAACCCTTGCCTCATTCAGATCATCTTTTCCAGCAAGTAGAATTGAGGCAACATTATTGGAGGCCAGCAGCAGCTTTTGATAGGTATAGGAACCTGCTTTATCAACCAGAGCTTCGCGCTGACTATGCAGGTGAATGCGGTCGAGGATTTCTAATCCCGGCTCATTGGTCATGTCCTGGTCTCTAGGTGCTCGAGTTTCTTTCGCTGATATACAGATATCCTATACTAATCTCCAGAAGAGGAACAATCTTTTATCATTAAGACTAGCAGTCCTTCATGGAGCCAGGTTTTCAGCTTTTACCACACCCTAACGAATCGATAACGCCACAGGCATGAGGGTACATACTTTTGATTCATGTTTCCGATTGAATTAAAATATAAGTAAGGAGGATGGCACCATGTCAGATAACTCTCGATTCCAGGAGGAAACTCTAATTATACACGGTATCCGGTCGTGCAACACAACATGCATGGACCTGGTTCCTCCGATCCACATGACCTCTACCTTTAAATTCAGGGATCAGGCACATGGTGCCGGGGTCTTTACCGGCGCCGAAGAAGGGTATCTCTACTCAAGAATTTCCAACCCAACGGTATTTCAATTGCAGGAGAAAATGGCGTTGCTCGAAGGAACTGAGGATGCCATCGCAACTGCGTCCGGCATGGCCGCTGCCTCTTCCGTGTTGATGTCGTTTGCGCACCCGGGCGATAATGTGGTTGCCTGCAATGCACTTTATGGTGGCACCTTCGCTCTGCTGCACCAGCATTTGGCGGCTTTTAACATAGAAACCAGATTTCTTCCTCCCAACGACATTAATGACGAAGACCAGATTGCGTCCCTGGTCGATGAGAAGACCCGGCTGTTTTATATTGAATCACCGGCGAACCCTACACTTGATATCATCGATATTTCGTTATGGGCATCAATAGCCCGCACCAGTGGAATTCCGCTGGCAGTAGACAACACATTCGCTTCGACTTATCTGCAGAAACCCGTTTCTCTGGGTGCAGATATCGTTCTCCACTCTGCGACCAAGTATCTTGGCGGGCACGGCGATGTTATCGGTGGAATAATTACTGCTTCCAGCGAGATTACCTCGCTCATCAGAGAGGCATATTTTAACCATTTCGGGCCGTGCATGAGCCCATTTAATGCGTGGCTGATCCTAAGAGGCCTGAAAACCCTTGCAATCAGGATGAATCGGCACAGTAAATCAGCCATGAAAATTGCTCGGTGGCTGGAGGGGCACCCAAAGATAGACAGAGTTTCTTATCCTGGCCTCACATCCCACACCAATCATGAGCTGGCAGCCAAGCAGATGAAATCATTCAGCGGTATAATCGCTTTTGAACTCAAAAGGGGGATTGAAGCCGGGAAAAAGATGATAAACAGCGTCAATTTATGCACCATTGCCGTGAGTCTGGGCGATTGTGAAACGCTCATTCAACACCCCGCTTCTATGACCCACTCAACTTATTCACCGGAGGATCTCAGAAAAGCGGGGATTGGACAGGGCCTGATTCGCCTCTCAGTAGGTCTTGAACATCCACGCGATATAATCGCGGACCTGGATCAGGCATTGCAGGCAATATAGCCATTGTTGGTACTGCAAATATAAAATTTCTGAAATCTTATTCCTCTGTGGCTACATCAAAATGCGCACCTTTCCAGGCGAAGATTCCACCTGGATGTCGAAATACATTTGTATAACCAAGTTTTGCTGCCCACATTGCCCCATTATGACTTCTCGTACATTTCACGAAACCGCAATAAACAACGATTTTTTTATTCTTATCTTCTCCAAGCAATGACTCATAATCAGAGATAGACTTGCCACCTGTCTCTTCGATATCCCACTCGACCATCTCAGGGATTGGAAAAAGAAACTGTTTCGCACCAGGTATATGATTCTTTTTATAGCTATCCTCATAAGGCATAGTATCGATGATCAGCACATCCTCACCATCTTCAATGGCCTTGTGCAATTCTTCAGTAGAGATCACCTCATACCCGCCTCGCTGAAATTCCCGCAAAAGCTTTATAGCCGAGGCTTCTGTTTCGACCTCTTTCTCAAACTTTGATTGCCCAAAGGCAAAGGCATTGTCGCTGTAGCAGAAGACAACAGCCAGAACAAGAACACAGAACACATTTTTCATTGTTTCTCTCCGATTAGATTAGATGAAAGGATATACTTATGCCCGAAGCAATAGAGTATCGGAATACACAGCAACAGGTCACGCACAAGAGCCGTTCTGAGGTTCGAGAAAGCCGTGCCCTCTTTATCTCCTGGACTAAAACAACCACAATCGATGTCTAGTCCGAGCCAGATCCCATATGACAGAACAGCGATAAAAAGGAGCATGAGTATGGCAGCGATCCAAAGACCGGAGCTTCTTCCTTTGATTAAAAGAAATGCGGTAGTTAATTCGATAAGAGGTAGTAAGAGTGCTGCCGGGAACACGAGGAATTCGGGAAGCAGACCATATGCTCCAACAACTTCTGCAAACCAGACTGGATCGGACAGTTTGGGAACTGCGGCAAATATCATGACGCCGGCAATAAGCCATCGGGACAATCGTTCGATCCAGGGGAATAGCAGCCAATAATTAGCCATATTGCCCCCCTTGGCAGTCAAAAATCAGCATCTGTGTCTGGGGATAGTATGATTGTGTGAAGCAATAGCGTATTCACTGTGTGAACGACAATTTTCCAAAGATCGGCCTATTGGTCAAATAGTTACTTCCTATCAATCAGCAGACAAGAATCCGCCAAGGCTATAGTATCTGGATCATTAACCCAGGTCAGTAAAGTTAGAGGATAATTATAATGTTCTTAGCTATATACTGAGACACTGCTCTGCTCCAAAAGTTACCAGAAACAGGTATAATCTGATAGGGTACAGCAACTACGGTCAGGAGAGAGACACCAGCGTCAGCCTTCAACATATTGAGCGCCAACGTGCAATATGCTAAGGGTGTCGTGAATGTTGTCGCTAATGATAGCCATTAATCGAAGGTTCATAGAATAGGGTTATCAATAGAGATACCAATCAGGGAAATAGGCTGATTTGATGTGGGGTTGGTTACCGTCAAGGCT
>JARRLH010000103.1:9099-11622 GCA_037387205.1 Desulfofustis sp. | reverse complement strand
GGGATTTTTCACCTGGGCCTGCGTTCTCGGTTCTGGCGTTCATGCAACAATAGCTGGTGTTGTGGTTGCCATGCTTGTGCCCGCGCGTGGTAAGTATGATATGGTCAGATTCATTGGTATTGTGCGATATATAACTGAAAAAATGCAAACTCATCGGGATATTGACGGCCAATGGTTTTCCATATTCATCAAGCCGGAACACCTCAATAATGTTCAGGAGTTGGAAAGTGCTTGTCACGATGTGGCTCCCCCTCTGCAACGGATGGAGCACGCCCTGTTGCCCAGCGTTACTTTTGGCATCCTTCCTCTCTTTGCATTTTTTAATGCCGGTGTATCACTCCAGAATATGTCTATGACCGCCCTCGTCTCCAATCCGGTCACCCTGGGCTGTTTTTTGGGACTTTTCGTCGGTAAGCCCATTGGTATAAGTCTGGCATCATATGCGGCGGTTCGTATGGGTGTCGCTACCCTGCCATTTAAGGTGAGGTGGCATCATGTCGCAGGTGCGGGCATGTTGGGAGGTATCGGATTTACCATGTCGTTGTTTATTTCCGGACTCTCTTTTACCGACACCTACCTGCTCAACTGTTCAAAGCTGGGAATATTCTCTGGATCGATATTGTCAGCCCTGGCTGGACTGGCATTTTTGGGCTTTTATGTCTTCCGGGATCGCCGCATTTATGAAGAGGTACGACCTTCGACCAACTGACACACTGATTGAACGGCGTTTTCCAGTGTGACCTTGTTCATATTGAAGACTATGTGATAGTGAGCGGGTTGATCATAATCGGTGCGGGAAAAATAACGATAGAGATTAAGCCTGCGTTTACTGTGCTTGTCAACAACGACCTGGGCCTGCTTACGGTCAAGATCGTAATGGTCCATCATAAATTTTATACGATATTCGAGGTCGGCGATCAGAAGGAAATGATAGGTATTGGGGTCGTCAGCCAGGATATATTGGCCCCCGCGACCGATAATTACAACGTTATCCTGTTCAGCGATCCTGGGGATAATTTTATAGAGTAGAGCGATATAGAGTTTACCATCAATATATCCAGGGTCTGAGTCTGCCGCAATTTTCGCGTATCCTTTTCGAGAAGGTCCGAATTTGAGCAACATCCTTTTCAGGAATTTTTCACTACCTGTTTCCCTGGCCACAGAGTCAACCCATTCAGATGAAATATTTGCTTCCTGGGCGATCAACTCGACAATTTCCTCATCTACCAATGTATAACCCAATCTATTCGCAACTATACTTCCTAATGTTTTCCCTCCTGAGCCGAACTGTCTGGCAATAGTAATAACGGACATGACAGCTTCCTTCCTGGATCCCAGAATCCTGTTAGATGAGGCTTTTGCAAAGTTAAGATTTTCGTTCAAAATCTACCCACTGGGTTAGTAGATCGATCTCATTTGCTCTTGTCATAGTGTCTGCGTGTTTAAATTTAAAATTGTCGAGTTATATTGGCTAAATGGGTTCAATTTCAGCGCACACCTGAGATCCTGATGAAGATAAAATGATGCTGCACATGAAACATGATCGTTTACGCCTTTATTCGAGTCAATTACAATCATGAGATTGTTAATCGCTGTTAATTTAAAAATAAGCTTTGGGGACGAAAATACAAACAGATAGGGTCCCTAAGGGAGGTTGATGATGAATGTGATTAATATGAAAGATGTCCCGAAGAAACCGCATTTAAGCCCTCTTTTCACAGGCGAGGAAGTAACAGTTCAACCTCTGGTTCCAGAGGGTGGAGATTATAACATGAGCATTGTCAGTTTCGGCAAAGGAGTAAGAAACAAGTTCCATATGCACGAAAGCGACCAGATTCTGATTGTTACATCCGGAAAAGGGATCGTCGCTACCGAGCATGAACAGAGAACTGTCACTGTCGGCGACGTTATCCTCTTCCCCAAAGGCGAAAAACATTGGCACGGCGCCTGCGAAGATTCGGAGTTCGCCCATATTTTCATAACCAAGACCGGAGGCCAGAACTATATTCAGCTGGAAGATTGATGCGTGACATCACCTCTAATTGACGGGGGAATATGCTGCAGAATGCGTTGACTCAGGGATGAAACGGACCGTCTTTGTCTGCTGGAAGCTGCTCCCGTGTCAGCTGCCGCCTCAGCATGCCATTTCTTCACAATCAAAAACACACTGTACTCATACCAACCTGGTTATTCCTGGCGCGATTTCATGGAACTTGGAAGTCATCAACGGGTCATGGCCCGGAAAGAGAAGTTCTGGGTGAGAGACTCGGCTTTTCAGATCTTTTATAGAGTTAACCCAGGCGACCATATCGATTATCAATGCGCTGGGCCACTCTTCTTCATAATTCCGAAAGAGGTGCGCACAATCTGATCCGAGGATCGCAATTCCCTTCTCTGTATTCACAGCAACAGCCTGAAGAGCAATACTATGTCCAGGGGCCAGTAAACATTCTATGCCTGGCAGAATCTGCCGGTCGCCATCTAGAAGGATCATACGGCCATCACCCTCACACCCCTTGAGGG
>JARRLH010000103.1:0-9069 GCA_037387205.1 Desulfofustis sp. | reverse complement strand
CTTATCATCTAACCAAAAATCACGTTCAGCCCTCTGGACATAGATTTTTGCATGAGGAAACAGAGTCACCCCATCCACATGGTCCCAGTGGAGATGTGTCAGTATCACATGGTTGATCTCATTGACATCGACACCCATTGCCTCCAGGAGTCGTGCCGGGTTCACATAATTGGCTAAAGTCTTCTTGCGCGCCAGCTCCGGCGATACTCCGGCGTCCACTAGCACTGCATGGTCTGAGCTCTTTAGACACCAGAAATAGTAATTTCGCTCAACGACTGCTTCCCAATCCTTCATCCACATGACGAACGCCCCTGAGCTCGAAAAAGGGCCGGAAAATTTCACCGCATAAATTTCATAGTGGGACACATCAATATCCTTTTCCAAAGGTTGAATTTCTACAGAGGCATGCACCTTGAACTAGGTTTTTATAGCATGAATAAACTATGTAAATTTAAGCCTGTTTTGCCTTCAACGGCGAGCATCCAGGGCACGGGGTTCACGAAATTTTCTCCACAACCTGACCAGCTGCGGAGAAAGCCAGATCAGGATGGTGATTACACCCAATACGGCTGCCACCGGACGTTCGAAAAAGGCTGTCAGGTCGCCGTCGGCCTTGATCATGGAGGTCATGAAGCTCTCTTCGAGCAGGCCACCAAGAACAAGGCCAAGAATTGCAGGGGCTATCGGAAAGCCGTTTTCTTCCAGAAAATAGGCGATAATTCCGAGGACCAGCATAATGCCCACCCCAAATACCGTGTTGTTTATGGCGAACGTGCCGACGACACAAAACATAAGGATCACGGGCATCAGGATTTGACGAGGGACCCTCAACAGCTGCTTGGCCGATTTGATGGCCGCAAGGCCAAGTGGCAAGAGAAGCAGATTGGCAACAAAAAACGAGACAAATACCGCATAAATCAGTTCAGGCTGATCGAGGAAAACCGTCGGTCCCGGATTCATACCTTTGACGTAAAGAACACCTATAACAATAGCAGTGATAGAATCACCAGGGATGCCGAACACCAGGGCAGGAACCCATGTTCCGCCCAGCCCGGCGTTGTTTGATGAACCGGCGTCAACAATACCCTCCACATGGCCGGTACCGAATTTCTCCGGTTCTTTGGAGAATTTCTTGGCGGTGGCATAAGAAATCCAGGCCGCTATGTCAGAGCCTGCACCCGGGAGCGCGCCAACCAGGACACCGATGAGACTGCCACGGCAAAGGTTGGTTTTGTATTTATACAGCACTTTTCCCAGGCCTGCGAAGATATTGCCGATAGTCCGCTGATCGACTGTTGGGGGCGGTTTGACCGCGGTGACTGAGCGCAGCACCTCGGCCATGGCGAACATGCCGATCATAGCTGGGATGAAATTGATACCACCCATGAGTTCCACGTTGCCAAAGGTGAAGCGCGGATGACCGGTTGTACCGTCAATACCGACTGTCGCAATGAGCAGGCCAATCATCAGGGAGATCAGACCCTTGGCAGGTGAATCGGTCGATATGAAAGCAGCACAGGTCAATCCCAGGGAGGCAAGCCAGAAATATTCGAAGGACGAGAATTTGAGGGCGAACTCAGCCAATATGGGGGCAGTGAAGCTCAGCACGACAGCGCCGAACATCCCACCGATCACGGCACTGGCCAGCCCGGTGCCGAGCACGAGCTCGGCCTGTCCTTTACGGGTCATGGCAAATGCCTCGTTTGTGTAGGCGGCGGAGGCCGGTGTGCCCGGAATGCGCAAGAGGGCTCCCGGCAGATCACCGGCAAAAATCGCCATGGCGGTTGCCGTAACGATCGAGGCGAGGGCTGGAACCGGCGGCATAAAAAAGGTGACCGGCACCAGCAGTGCTGTCGCCATGGTTGCTGATAAGCCGGGAATAGCCCCCATGAACAGGCCGAAGGCACCCGATAAAGTGATAACGACCAGCACGTAGGGGTCAAAAATGAGACCAAATGCTTGAATGAAAAGATCCATATGCCCCTCACCATCCGAAAATCGGCACGATTCCCCAAGGCAAGGGAACACGAAGAAATTCGCCGAAGAACTGCTGAATGACTATTACGGCAACGATCGAAATCATGACCGAAGAACGCCAATAAGCCAATCCTCGGAGCCAAACCAGTAAGGTCATCAGGCAGATAAATGCAGTGGGGATAAAGCCAAGCGGATCAGACACGAAAATGTAGAAAATCAGGACAGCGATCACCAGGAAAAAATTCGTTACGTGTCGAGGTGACGAGACCCAATCCATAACCGTCACCCAGGGTGCGCCGTTGCGGGTTCTGATCCCCCTGATAATCAGTGCCAGGCCTCCCAGTCCCATAAATAAGCCAATCAGCCTGGGAAACAAATCCGCTCCATATTTTTGTCCCGGCATGATGGGGAAGTCACGAGTAAGGTAAAAGATCAACATTCCAAAGAGAATGAAAAACAGTCCTGAAATCGCGTCATTTACCTTCACACTGACCTCCCCTTGCCTAAGGCTGTGTTGCGAGGATCACTTTGCCAGGCCGGCGGCCTTCATCACCTCTCCAAAGGCCACGTCATCTTTTTTCACAAACTCAAAGGCATCTTTGGCGTTGCGATAGACCATACCAAAACCCCGGCCATCCATGAATTTCTTGTATTCGGGGTTTTCATAGGCACGCTTGACAGCCGGTTCGAGCACGTCGATTACCTCCTGTGGGACGCCTTTGGGGCCTGCGACCACACGCCAGGCGCCCACGGTCCAGTCAGACCCGGTCGCTTCCTTCAAGGTCGGCACATCCGGGAACAGGCCCAGCCGCTCTTCACCCATGTTGGCCAGCGGGAGAACCTTGCCGGCTTCGATCAGGGCACGGCCTTCTGCCAGTGACGAGGTGATAAAGTCAACACCACCAGCAACCATGTCTTTTAACGCAGGAGCAGAGCCTTGACTTGGAACCCACGGCACCTTGCCGACATCGACTCCCTCGGAGAGCATCCATCCCGCATAGCCGAGATGCCAGATACCGCCCTGGCCGGTTCCGGAAGCCTTGAATGTCTTCTCCGGCTTGTCCTTGATGGCTGCCAGCAGTTCCTTCGCATCTTTGTAAGGCGAATCGGCACTGACCATCAGTCCGCCGGGATCGAGATTAACCTGGCCAAAGATGGTGTAGTCTTCATAAGTCAGGTCAGTTAAGCCAACCCAGTGCATCATTGCCGTTTCGACCGTGGCAATGCCGATGGTGTAACCGTCGGGTTTTGCAGTGGCGATAGCCGAGTGGCCAACAACGCCGCTGCCGCCGGTACGGTTAACGACATTGACCGGCACACCCAGGTCTTTCTCCAGAATGCTGGCGATGATCCGGCCGACAGCATCGGTTCCGCCTCCAGCACCCCACGGCACGATGATGGTAATCGGCCGTTCAGGATATGCAGCCTGGACAGTGGCCAAGGAGGCGACAACCAGAGCCAATGCAATAACTGGCGCAAGGAACAGCTTGATCAAAGGTTTCTGTTTCTGAGTAATCTTCATAGACATGATCTCCTCCAGTTCTGATGAATTAGTAAGGATGCGGGTTTCAAGCGGAGACACGCAGATTTTCAACATGAGAAATCTGCGAATCACCTCAGGATAAATCCGCGGTTTAATGCGCATCGCGCAGACACGATGACAATTATCAGAAAAGCTGCAAAAACAGTTTTATTCTACTTCAACTTTTTGTGGGCACGAAAGTACTGTAAAATCAAGACAATCCTTTATGTACAGGGTTGATTTCTCCAGGCAGCGTACACCAATTCATGGCCCAGGTCAGCCTCACCGAATATGGTCATTACTATAACAACCTAACTACATGCATGGCGGATAGTTTGCAAAGCTTCTGATGCACTTGCTGAAAAATTATCTGTATACGCTTCGATACTGATTCTCTTGTTATAGCCGACTTTTTTCAGATTCTTAATAAAAGTCCGGTAATCCACTCCGTCATTCCTGCGGGGATATATCCTACCGTTGGGATTGGCGATATGTATATGGTGCAAATAATCGCCGGCCTTTTCAATAATGATCTGGTCTTCTTGTTCGACTGCGAGGTGATAGTAGTCTAGAAGCAATCTAATCCTTTTCCGATCAACCTCCTGGGCCAGTTGCAACCCCTCATGACCGTTGAGGATGATATTGCTCTCAAGATGGCACAACGGTTCTATGACAATTGTCATGTCGCGATCGGAAATTTTGTCGTCAACCAGCTGGAGCGTTTCAACGATTTGCCGCCAGGCCTTCTCCATGGGAAAACCCTGCGGAACGTTCTTGGCACCCGAACTGCCGAAGACGATGCTTTTTGCACCCAAGCGGAAGGCCCGCTCGAGCGCCTTGTCCACATAATCGGTCAGGCTCGAAAGGTCCACTTTATCTCCAGTGATCGGGTGATTGGCCGGGATGAAATTGTTGCATGCCTCGCACGGCACCCCGGAAGATTCGACCATCTCGATTAATTCGTCGAATTGTGGCGCAGTCAACGACATCATCTGGGCGAGCGGCAGTTCCACATAGTCATAACCGGATGATGCAAGCGTTCCCAGACGTTCCAAGCCGATTCCGTCGGGACGGGGGGCCACCATATTGACGCAGCAGCCGATTCTCATCGCCTCATTCCTCACTCGTTAAAATAATTTTTATCAGTTCTTCCGGTTTTTTCAGTCTCTCGAACCACTGGGGACCCTGGTGCATCGGCACTTCTTTCGAAATTATGGAAGACACGTCTATTTTACCGCTGTTGAGCAGCTCAACGGCATCTTCAAACTCATCCAAGCTGTAGGTGAAGCTTCCGACGACCTGCAACTCCCTCGTTACGATGTCCAACATGCCAATTTCCACGGTTTTCTCTCCTTGTCCGAGCCACACTGCGGTGCCGCCGATGCGCAGGTATTGCAGAGACTGGACGCACGCAGGCGTGACGCCAACCGCTTCAAAAGAAACATCGAGGCCATGACTCTCGGTTTGTGCAAAAATGACCTCACCGAGATCGGCTTCAGACGGATTCACGGTTACATCGGCACCCATCAGCTTCGCTGCTTCCAGGCGGCTGTTGCTCAGATCGGAAACAAATACTTTGGCGGGGTTCTGAATTCTTACACAGGCGAGAAGCATCAGTCCGATTGTGCCTGTACCAACTATCAGAACATTTTTTCCCTCTAAGTCGCCAGCATGTTTGACACCCCTGAGCGCTACCGCAAGCGGTTCAACAGTGGCACCAGCACTATGGGAGACAGTGTCCCGGATTTTGTAACAGACCTTGGCGGGAACACACAAATAGTCCGCAAAAGCACCGTTGGTTGTGAGCACGCCGAATTGTTTTTTAGCAGGGCAGAACTGTACTTCCCTCTTCCGGCAAGACGGGCAATCTCCGCAAAAATCCATCGGAAAAGCCGTGACTCTGTCACCGGTCTTCAGGTTATCTACAGCGCTTCCCACCTCACTGATCACACCGGAAAACTCGTGCCCCATAATCATAGGCGGGATTCGACGACCGGTAATTCCCTGGTACCCATGGATATCAGAGCCACATATTCCCGCTGCCTTCACCTTGATTTTCACTTCATGAGCCGCTGGCAGGACATCCTCCACCACTTCCCATTTGAGCACTTCCTCACCATGATATACGAGACCTCTCATGATTACTCCTCCGTGAAAAACGACAGGACTGCCCATTTCCCGTCAAGCGGTCCTGTCGTGTATAATGTAGAAACATTTAGTGAATTGTGTGCCAAAATCAAGATATCCGCACACAACTCGCCAGTGCTCGATTTTCTCTCGCGCGTCTTCAAGACCATAATACCAGTTCTGATTAAAACCTCATTAAGACACTTGTTTCGAAACCTGCCGGCAGAGCTCTCTCTTTTTCTATGGGTTTGCCATGGCTGCCGTTTCGTTAAATTCTTTCCGGAGGAGCCTTCGGGTGGTATATCTTAGGTGCCACTCCTGGCGGCACCGCAGCTATCCGGGCAGCCAATATGTTCCGCTGGGCGGGATAAGAGCACCTCTATAATAGATCACCCGCATGAGCCCAATGTTCCGACCGCGGGTAGTTCTTCGCCGGTGAACTAAGCCCTGAACGCAAAGGGATGTTGGAAGGGTATGAGAGTCCACGCAGCACCTACCCGAACGGCTGCTGATGCCGTCAATATTTAGAGCGAGAGCACACCTATGCTACTGGCACTGGATTGGGGAACCACTTCGTTTCGCGCCTATCTTTTTGATGCAAATAACAAACTTGTCGAAACCAGAGCCGCGGCAGCAGGCATCATGCAGGACAACGATGGATTCGAACAGGTGTATTACCAACAGGTCGGAGATTTACTGAAACAATACCAAGATATCACGGTCATTGCATCTGGTATGATTACCAGTAAGCAGGGCTGGGTCGAAACGCCCTACCTCCAGTGCCCGGCAAGCCTGGTCGATTTGTCGAAAAACCTCACCAGGCATGCAACATCAAAGGGAGATATTATCTATTTCGTATCAGGCGTCTGCCAGAAATTTCCGACACCCAACATTATGAGGGGAGAAGAAACCCAGATGGCGGGACTGCAGAGCAGCAGCGCCCTGACCGCTGTGCTGCCGGGAACGCATTCGAAATGGATTCGCATGGAGGGCGATACGATCACCTGTTTCTCTACCTTCATGACAGGCGAAATTTTCGCCGCCCTGATACGGCATACGATACTGGGTCGCTTGCTGACCGACGGATCTGACCCGGAAAGTTTCGAGGCAGGGGTGCGCGATGGTTTCACAGGGGAAGAGGGGGCAGGGGGCATCCTCTCCAAGCTTTTCGGGGCCCGCGCCATGCCTCTGCTGGGACTCATGCATCCTGACGGGATCAGAGACTATATCTCGGGCCTGCTGCTGGGAACGGAAATCCAGGAAGCGATGAAGAGCGGATATGGGCTGAATGGTACCCCGGTCATCTGCGGATCGGCCGAATTGGCAGAGCGCTACAGAAAAGCTCTAGAACTATGTTCAATTCAAACAGAACTGGGCGAGAAAGATCTTGCGGCCTCAGGTTTGATGCGCATTGCCTCTGCCGCGAATCTAATCTGATCCACGAGGCCCGGAATTTTCTTGTATCCTGGGGATACTCAACACTGCTCAGGAAAAATCATTGGATAACGGTGATCCTTCTGGTTCATTCTTGAAAACCACAATAGAGGACGGAGTAAACTCGCATCGGCAATCTTAAAAGTGTGAGAGGCTGAGCACAGTTATGACTGCAGCCATTGCATCTTGCCAAGTCTATATTACAAAAGCCTTCATGATCACTCACCTGCCTCGATCCAGGCATCGAAGCGCAAGCCTGCAGCCGGGTCATATTTTCTTTCGAATGCTTCAGGGTAGTTCTGGCGCCATTGATCCATCAATTCCCCCGTTACCTTGGAAACATCGACCAGGTAACCGGAGGTTGCCTGTCCCACGCATCGCTTGGAAACGGTTCCGCCTCCGGAAATGGTGTTTATCGCCCCACCGCGGTCCAGTTTACCGGGGATGATCGGATCATGACGGGCACCGTGATCAACATATACCACGCCCGGCATCAATCTCTCCCATACCCGGGCACCGCACAGTACGCTGCCGCGCTCGTTGAATACCTGAACGATATCGCCATCCTTTATGCCGCGGCTTTGCGCATCCTGAGGATTAATCCAGCACGGTTCGTAGAGATAGCCGTCCCAGGCTTTGACCTTGCAGGTAATAATTTCCCGGCACCAGGTGATATCATCACACTGCGAATGCATACGCCAGCGACCGTGATTCGACATCAGCAGCAGCGGATAGGCTTTTGATCTGAAGCTGGAAAGCCGCTCATCATGCATTGCGCTCTTCTCAACCCATTTTGGAATGGGCGGTCGTTCCAGATCATCAGGATAATGTGTGTCAATACGCTCAGAGTAGAACTCCAGTTTCCCGCTCGGAGTCGGCAGCGGATTGTTTTCGGGATCCTCATAAAACGGTCGCAGACCGACAACGTCATCTTCCCAATCTTCCGCAGTCGGGAGCACCACATATTGGTTTTTCTCAAAATCATCCCAGGAAATAAAATTCTCGAGTTCCATATTGTGAAAAACTTCCTGCTGTAAATCGCGAATACTCTTGCCTTCGCTGAACTCTTCTCCCTTCCCCAGTTTCTTGGCGATGTCCAGCACCACTTCGTAGTCGCTTTTTGATTCGCCGACCGGCTCGACGGCCTTGGCCTGAAGATTGATCGTGTGATGCTGGATTCCCTGGCGGGTGTTCGTTACGATATCATCAACTTCCAGCAGCGTATTTGCCGGCAGGATAATATCTGCATAGAGGCAATCATTTTCCAGCCACGGGTGCTGGGCCAGGATAAACTCGATCTGCGGATCCCGCTCTGCGACAATCGTTTCATTGCCGTAATTCCAGCATGTGATGCGGCACGGCGTATCCGTCCACATCATGCGTATCTCGGTTCCCCCTTTATCTTCGGGAAGCGGATATTCATACTTCACGAACTGATCCTCCACCTTCTCCTCGATTCCGCCGTTTCCCCAGAACTTGAGGGGCGGATTCAAGATGGCATCGTGAATCATTGTCTTTGGAATGAGCTGTTTGCCCCAGGCCCGGATCGTCGTTTGTACCGGTTTGGTCAGCCGCTGGCTCAAGGACGGATTGAAGAATCTGGTAGAACCCAGCCCTTTGGCTCGCGGCATGCCGGTGTAGGTGATCTGGGCTTGGTGGACCCCTGGACCGCCCAGCCCCTGCATCGCAAGGAGGATGCACTCGAGTCGTGCCGGCTCATGGGAATAAGGCCCCCTGAACATGCTGCCGCCCATATAGTGCAGAATCGACGTTGTTTTTTCGGCAAAATCACGGGCCAGTGCTTTAATGGTCCATTCGGGAACACCGCATTTCTCAGACGCCCATGCCGGGGTTTTGGGGATGCCGTCCTCTGCACCCAAAACGTAGGCTTCAACTTTATCCATGCCGATGGAATGGGTCTCTATATATTCTTTGTCATAGGTTCCTTCCTGCAGCCACATGTATATAATTGCCAGCTGTAAGGCTGAATCAGTATTTGGCAGGACCGG
>JARRLH010000102.1:0-13231 GCA_037387205.1 Desulfofustis sp. | reverse complement strand
GGCTGCGCTGCTCCGGGGGAATCTGGCCGGTGAGCAGGGCGACTGAAATCTGGTGTCTGCGCAGCAGCTCGACAAAGACATTGCAGTGACTGACCCGGTCGGAAACCACCAGAGCGGTGGAGTCCGGTTCGCTGCGCACCTGGCTCAGGATGTCACCGGCGATCTGCCGGTTGCGTCCTTCATGTGTTGTCAGGGCTGTGATGAGAGCCTGATAATCTCCGCGATACCCATAGGTAAAGCCGGTGGTATTGCGCATGATTTTGGGTTTGAGCACCGCTCCGGACACCTTCAGCTGCATGGGATCAACGGAATGGATCCGGTCACCCATGAAATAGTAAATCAACCTGGTCATGCCCTCATCGCTGCGAAATGCGGTGGCCGACAGGCCGAGCAGAAAATAGCTGTCGAAGTGCGACACCACATCGGTAAACAAGGTTGCCGGTACCCGATGGCACTCATCGACGATCAAATGACCGAAGAGCGGTACCAGCTCTTCCGTGCGTTTCCTGGCGCTGTTGACTATGGCCACGGTCAGCGGCTGGAGATCGAACTTGGAATCGCCGATCAACCCGGCTTCGATGCCCAAGAACTCTTCGATCCGGTCCCTCCACTGGTAAAGCAGTTCCTTGGTATGGACAATGACTATGGTCGGCTGCCTCCTTCTCGCGACGGCGGCCAGGGCCATCACTGTCTTGCCGCTGCCGGTGCCGGCCTCGAGCACACCGAAAGATCTCGAACAGATCGTCTGCACCGCCTGTTCCTGGTAGGGGCGCAGCTGGGCCTTAAAGGAGAACGTATGATCGGCAAGACGCCGGCGCTCGTCAACTATTTCCAGTTCCAGGTTGGCGTCCTGGCAGAGTTCGATGGCCTGGTTGGTAAATCCGCGCGGAAAGCGCAGGCCGCCGACCTCCTCTTCGTAATAGTAGAGCTTGGGTTTGAGCTTTTTGCCGATCCATCTGCCGTAGCGCCTGGCGGCTATATATTTGGGATTGTCAATGGTCAACCGGTCTTTCAAGGTCTTCTCCAAAGACCTGTCGATCTCTTCGAGATAACAATCGGCTGCTACGGTGAGTCTGGCCATCGGCTCGTCTTTCTTTTGGCGATGCGTGGAAGAAATGCTGTCAAATTGCTCGCCTGTGATGTATTGTTCAGGCGACCTCGGGATCCGTCTGGGCCGATTCTCAAAACAATTTAAGGTAGCCTGATATTAACCCCACTCGTAAGATTTGTCGTTATGAAAAAATCCTTTTTTATCGCCCTCTTTGTGCTCCATTTTATGGTTTCCCCTGTACTCGGTTCGGGGCAACCGATAGTCCTCAGCCTGCCCGATACGGTGGTTGCTGAAGTAGTGCAGCAGTGCCTGCCGCTGCAGATCAATCAACCAGCGGAGACCCTCGCCGGGCTGATTTCTGTGGAGAAGTTGGAGTACCTGACCTTCAAAGACAAGTCGCTCACCGCCGCGGTGACCATGAGAGGCCAAAATGTACAACTCAACACCGCTATTGGCGGGCATCAGCTGCGACTCAATGTGGGCAATGTAGACCTTCAATTCAGCCTGCAGGCCGTCACCAGATTCGATAAAGCAAGCCAAACCCTGTTCATCCGGCCCACCGTCTCCGAGCTCAATCAGCAGGGTTCGCAGAGCCAGGAAGTGGGCACTCTCGTTGCCAGCCTTTTTAATGAACAGGAATTTCCACTGCCCCTGGACAACCTGCAGCCGATTATCGCCGATCTTGGCCAGCGGGAACTGAGCATCGATATGATCGTGGAAGTCATCCGCCTCGGTCCCCAGACCATAGCTATCCTTCTCACCCCCAAGACCAGCGTAAAACCAAAATGAGATACTACCCAGTGGTCTTGACAGGGACGGGCGCCCCGATATAATCAGACCGCGGCGCCGCTTCTGTCAAGCAGAAGGAGTATCTTTGGGGGCGCAGCGCGACACTATTCAAGCGCAATAGTTGTTGTTCTTTTTGATAAAAAGAATTATTATCAATTGCCTTTTTTGCCGGGGAACCCCAGGTGGTTCCTTAACCAATCACCATATATCTGGAGTGGAACATGAGTAAGACAAAAGAGAATCTGGAAGCAGCATTTGCCGGCGAATCTATGGCCAGAAACAAGTATACGTTTTTCGCCAAAGTTGCCCGCAAGGAAGGATACCACTATATCGCCAAACTATTCGAAGAGACGGCGATCAACGAAATGCGTCATGCCAATGATCACTTCAAACTGCTCGGAGGCATCGGCGATACCGTTGCCAACCTCCAGGAAGCAATCGACGGCGAGGACTACGAAACCACGACCATGTACCCCAATTTTGCCGCTGTCGCCAAAGAAGAGGGCAATATGGAAGCGGCTGCGAAATTCGAGCAGATCGGCAGGGTTGAGGCCGACCACCGCGAACGTTACAAGAAACTTCAGGCCCGCGTCAAAGCAGGCACCGTTTTTACCAGGGATGAACCGATCACCTGGAAATGCAGCCTCTGCGGGTATAAGCACGACGGCACCGAGCCGCCGCAAAAATGTCCCGCCTGTCAGCACCCCAAGGAGTATTACGAACCGGCCAACCTGGAAGCCGATCTCTAAAGAGAAGGGGAGCCGATCCTAAAGTTTGGTTTCACGCAAGAGAGCGTCCCCGGCCCCGGGCCGGGGACGCTCTTTTTTTAGGCCTCTGTCTTGCGATATCTGCTCGGCGACACCCCGGTCCAGCGCTTGAACGAGCGGGAAAAGGTTGAGAGATCGGCAAAACCGAGAATAAACGCAACCTCGGTAAGATCATTATGGCTGTCTTTGACATAGCGCTGGGCCAGGTCCTTTCGCGTACCGTTTAACAGCTCCTGGTAAGTGGTACCTTCCAGTTTCAGGTCCCTCTGCAATTTACGGGTCGACATGCCGAGTTCCCTGGCGACCGCATCCACCGTGACCGGCCCGGCGGGCAACTGGGCTGCCAAAAATTTTTGCACTAAACGAATCAAGCGCACCTCAGAGAGCCTGGAGATATAATCTTCCATTATGTTGTCATGCAGCTGGGCCAGGTATTCGTCTCCACTTCTCAGCGGCCGGTCGACATCGCTGAGCGAAAAACTTATCAGCGGGGCAGGCCGCTTCAGATCAACCCGGCAGCTGAAAAAATTTTCGTAGCGTTCCAGGCACTCGTGCTGATTGTGGGTCATCTCAATCCGTCTTGGATACAGCGGTTTGTTGCAATTGAGTCGACAACTGCTCAAGATGAAGGTGAGTGCGGCGTCCTCCCGCGCCGGGGTCCAGGGTTGTTCCTCGCTCCAATTCAGTTTGACCTCGAGGGTGCCGCGCTCCTCATCCTCCCGCAACTCACCGAATCGGGCATCGGAAACGACGCGGTGGTAGCGCATAAGCCGCTCGAGGCCGTTGCGCACCGTGGAACTGGCCATCATCGCATAACCAATGGTACCGAAATGGGAGGGATGCCAGTGATCCGCGGTTTTCAGACCAAAACACGGATCCTCGATAAGCTGCTCCATCTCCTGCCACAGAGCCGCAACGCCGTCAAGAGGATAACGTGCACCCGGCTCGAACAGCAGATCATCCTATTTGAGGTGGCCGGGCGGCAATTCCTTCCCCCTTTTCACCGGTCATATGAACCCCCTATTGCCGTCCGGCTTCATTAGGCTCAACTGCACGAAGTCAAGCACACCGATCCCCAGGCACCACAAGTAATTTGGGCTCCCAAGCAGGTAGTTTGGTGTGTCAGGTAAGCGCAGCAGCCCTGCACTCCCATTTTCCGGTCTATATCATTTCTTTTTAGGACCTTGCAGACCAAGGTACATTGTCATTTACCCCTGACAATGGTAGAGTGGCGGCAATCTTCTTCGCCACGCTGAAACAAGGTTTTTATGAAATTCCCGGCATTGAAAAAAGAGATCCACGCGCTTCTCATCAAGCGGCTCACAGCAGTCTGTCTGCTCACCATATTGCTGGTGGTCTCCGCTACCTGCTATCTCGAATACCGGCGGCTGGAACAGGTCCTGATCCACTACGCCGCCAAGGAAGCCACCCTTTTCGTTCCCCTTTTCTTAGAGCAGCATAATAACCACTCCGCTGGTGAAAAGGTAGCCGCGACGCCTGAATTTTACGACTCAATCGCTNCTCGTGGAGCAGCGCTTCGAGGGCAGGTCCGCGCACCTGGTTCCCGGCGGAGAACCGACCGGCTCCTGGCTGTTTGCCGATAAAAGGATTTACCTGAAAACCGTGCTGCCGGTCAGGGGCCTGCAGGACGACGACATCCTCGGTCACCTGCAGGCGCTCTATCGTAGCTCGCTGGAAGATACCAGGGCAATCGGCTGGAGGTTTCTGTGGTCCTGTCTTATCGGTGCCGGCGCGGTGATACTCTGCGGCCTGCTGATGTACCCTGGGCTGATCTTCTTTCACAACAGGTTGATCAGGAGCAGCTCGGATCTCAACCTGGCCAACAATTTTCTCCTCACCCGGCTGGGCACTGCCCTGGCTAAGAGCGATGTCGGCGTCGCCGACCACAGCCAGCGGGTACTGATCTATGGGATCAGGCTGGCCGAGCGACACAAGCTTTCCCGGGACAAGATCAGGAGCTTCGTTCAGGGCGTCTTGCTGCACGATATCGGGATGCTGGATATAGATGTCTCACTGCTTTTGAAACAGGGGCCCCTGGATAAGAAAGAACTCTCCCTGGTGCGGGACCATGTGAAAAACGGCGTCGCCCAGATCAAACGTTACCGTTGGCTCAAAGATGGTCTGCATGTGGTGCGTTGCCACCATGAAAAATATGACGGGAGCGGCTATCCGGCCGGCCTAAGCCACGATAAAATTCCGCTGGAAGCACGGATCTTTGCCATCGTCGATGCCTTCGATGCCATCACCACCCAGCGCCCGTACCGGCGACCTCAGGAGTTGGAGAGAGCGCTGGCGATCCTTGAACAGGATTCCGGTTCTCACTTCGACCCGGTACTGTTGGCTCCGTTTATCGAAATGGCGCCGCAGCTCCATGGTATCGTCAGTAAGCTGGAAGGCAAGGCACTGGAGAAAGAGGTGCGGGGGGTCCTGAAAAAGTACCTGAAGCTCTGAGAAAGACTGTCTCTTTTCCCCAGCCTCGCTCAGAGTTTGGCGATCTCATCACCGGGGCCGATGCTTCCCCCAGCGATCACTTTGGCAAAGAGACCTTCCCGGGGCATGATACAGTCCCCAGTCGCCTTTTTTATGGCGCAGCCGCTGTTATGGCATTCTTTACCTATCTGGGTGATCTCCAGAACGACGCTTTCGCCAACCCGCAGTCTCCTGCCTATACCCAGCGATTCCAGGTCCACACCGCGGGTGATGATATTCTCGGCAAAGGCCCCTTTTTCCAGGGTTGGCAGTACCTCGCGCACAAGTGCTATGGACTCGGCGGCCAGCAGCGAAACCTGCCGATGCCAGTCCCCTGCATGAGCGTCTCCCTCGATACCCCAGTCGGCTTTCAATGTCACTCGTTCCTGCTCTTTTTTTACCACGCCTTTCTTGGCGCTGGTACATACTGCTTCAACTGTTGCCATGGTCGTCTCAGTCCTTCAGCCGCCGATAGATGCCATTGAAGGCTGCTCAGCTCTGCCGTTGGCGGATTCGGTCTGGTGACCGTCGGCAAAACGTTTATTCAAGCACTCTCTGATGCTCCCCAGAAGTCCTTCATCGGTTATTCCACCGCGGATCAATTCTTTGAGATCAAGCACTCCGTTATCGTAGAGGCACACTTTCAGCATTCCCTGCGGAGTGATCCGCACCCGGTTGCAGGTTGAGCAGAACTTTCTCGAACTGCCCTCGATGATGCCCAGGCTGCCGCGGTAACCCTTTACCCCGAACTCCTTTGCGGTGGAGCCATTGTCAACCTGGCGCTCTACCAGGCCGGGAAAGAGTTTGGCCAGCCGCTCGGCCAGACCGAGATCGACCCTGGTTTCTATCATTTTTTCGCCGGAAAACGGCATCTTCTCGATGAACCGCAGGCTGAGCCTGTTGTTCTCTGCCAGTTGACCAAGTTGGAGAATTTCCGCATCACTGGTTTCTTCCGACACCACCGAATTCACCTTGACCTTGATGCCAAGTTCCAAAGCCCCATAGAGAGTATCCAGTACATCGGCAAGGCGGTCGCGTCTGGTGATCGTCTTGAAGCGCTCCCGGTCCAGCGTGTCCAGGCTCAGGTTAATTCCAGAGATCGGCAGGGCCTGCAATCGTTTCAGGTAGCGGGCGGTTTCGACCCCGTTGGTGGTGACGACGAGTTGTTTGACCCCGAGATCGTACTTGAGGCGTTCGAGAAAATCCATGCAGCCGCGCCTGACGAACGGTTCTCCCCCGGTGATCCGGATCTTAGTGATACCCATTTCCAGGAAGAGCCGCGCCAACCGCTCAAGCTCTTCATAGCTCAGGGTTTCGCCGTGGGCAACCGGCTCAACGCCCTGCTCGGGCATGCAGTAGGAGCAGCGCAGGTTGCAGCGATCGGTGATGGCCAGCCGCAGATAGGTAATTACCCTGCCGTGGTTGTCGATCAACTGCGCCTGTTCGATACCGGCGCCGGTGGTGAGAATATCTTTTGAGGGTGAGTACATGGACACTCCTTTTCAAGTACGGAAGGCTGCGCCGTTTCCAGGACAACCCTATCGGCCCCAGACCATATTTCCTTTCATTGTGCTCAGCCTGCTCAGAGGAAAGAAAACGTAGGACTTTCGGCTCGGAGTCAATCTTCTTCAATAGATATAGAGCGGAGTGATCAAAAAGACAACGGTTTAATTATAGGCGCTCTTATTCAGCAAGACCTGAGGGCAGTTGTGGGCTGTCGAAGCCAAGCCAGTCAAGCAGTTCATGGATTTCAGGGACCCGGCCAACGCTCTTCAGCTCTCCGTCGACAAGAAGACCGGGAACGGCATAGACCCCCAGATTAACAATCGCCTCAAAATCGCTGACCAGCTCCACAGCACAGTCAATGCCGTGGTCGTCTTGCAGGCGGGTAATGCGCCGCCTGATTTGGTCGCCAAGAGGGCCCGGAGGCGCCGCTATGCGGATCACTACCATCAGACGCCGTAGAAAAGTACCAGCATGACCAGGAGAATGACCGTGTAGAGTACCGAGGCGCCGACGCCGGCCTTCATGTAATCTTTGGGGCGGTAACCACCTGGCCTCATGATCAGGGCGTTGACCTGGTGGGTAGGCAGAATAAAGGTATTGGAGGCCGAGACGGCAACCACCAGCGCCGCCAGCACCGGATCAGTCCCCAGGCGGGCAGCCATGTTCATGGCCAGCGGCACCATCAGGACCGTGGCACCGACATTGGAGGCTACCAGGGAAAAAAAGGCGGTCAATACCGAAACCAGAAAAAGCAGGAGCACAGGGGTGAGCTCCGCAAATGAACTCAGGACCTTATGGGCAATATAAGCGGCGGCACCGGTGTTTTCAAAGGCAGTGCCGAGCGGAATCAGGCCAGCCAGCAGAAACACGGTGCGCCAGTCGACCGCCTCGTAGGCCCGGTCGGCGGAGATAATCCTGGTAATGATCATGCCCAGCGCGCCGCTGAGCAGGGCGATGGACAGCTTGACCTGGAATCCGAGTACCAGGGCCAGCGACATGAACAGAAAGAAGAGCGCGCATTTGGTCCTCTCCGGCTTGAACTCTTCGCCGCGAATCTCCTCGACAAATGCGATGTCATTTTTTTCAGCAATCAGATTGAAGCGCTGCCATTTGCCCTGGAGCAGCAGGGTGTCGCCCTGGACCAGCTCGGTCACATTGATATTATCCATGATGACCTGGTCCCCGCGCACCAATGCCAGTGCATTGACCTTGTAGAGTTCCCCAAACTTCAGTTCCTCGAGGGTATGGCCGGTGAGATTCGAGTGGGGGATGACCACGCCTTCGATGATGCCGCTCTCGTCCAGGGAGTTATCGTCGGCGAAAAGCTCCGGTTCCGGTCTGAGCTGCCAGCCCAGTTCCTTGGTGAGGGTCTCTACTTTGTCGTCTGAGCCAATCACCCAGAGGATGTCCCCCGCTTCGATGGCGTCATCTTTCCCCGGGGCGAAGTTTTTGGTGTACCGCTTTTCGCCCTTGGCAATACCAACCACGGTGACATGGTACTTGGGCCGCAACTCAATTTCACCGAGCGTTTGAGCCGGAAAGTAAGAAGGCACTACCAGTTCATAGCCTTTGCCGACCTCATCCCCGTAGATATCCTGGAGGCGCTTATCCATGCAGTCTTCATCGATCATGCAGACATCGGCCGGCAGCAGTTTCCGGCCAAAGACCGCGAAATAGAAAAGGATTCCCACCAGCAATGCGATGCCTATCGGGGTAACTGACAGCAGCCCGAGCGGTTCGAAGCCGGCCCCATTCACCACCGCCTGGTTATTGACCCACCAGCTCTCCATCAAATCGTTGAGCATGATCAGCGGCGAGGAACCGACCAGAGTGAGACAACCACCGGTAATGGCGCAGAAACCCATGGGCATGAGTATTTTGCTGGCCGGGATATTGAGCTGTCGGCCGATTCTCATGGTGGCCGGAAGAAACAGGGCGGCGGCGCCGATATTCTGCATAAAACTTGAGATGACCGCTACGGTGGTCGAGATGATCACCATGATCCGCGCTTCGCTGCTGCCTGCAAATTTGACAATCTGTGAGGCAACCACGTTCATCACCCCGGTCTTGTTCAGACCGGCGCCCAGTATCATCACTGCGATAATCGACACCACTGCATTGGAGCTGAGCCCGGCGATCGCCTCATCGGGTCCGATGACACCGGTCAGGGGCAGCGCCACCATCATCATCAAGCCGACCAGATCCACCCGCAGAAGGTCAAATACCAAAAGGAAAATAGCCAGGCCGAGCAAGCTGAAGACAATGATCATGTCGGTGGTAAGTACAGTGGGTTCCATGCCCACCTCCCTTTCCTGGACTTCTTCAGATACATTGAAATATCAGAGCCATTTGCAATCTAATAGCCTGCTCCAGCGCTGAAGTCAACTACAGAGAGCGAGGGGCGGGTCAAACCATTTTCCAAGGGCCCAACCTGCAAACTGTGCTATAGATAGCGTTATAGCTACAAGATTCCATCCAGGCAAGGCCCGGGCGCGTGCCCGGCGGACCGGGCAGACAGCCTGGTAAGCAGGGAGGCAGGGGGAAGAATTGGAGCCTCTATCACCGAGTATAAAATGGTGCTGACCCCTCAGTTATCAAGGAGTGAAACAATGTATCACAAACGACAGCAAAAAGTGCTTAAAGCCCTCACCGAGAGAGGATTTGACGGCCTGGTTCTTAACGCCGGACCGAGTCTTACCTATTTCAGCGGCCTGCATTTTCATCTCATGGAGCGGCCGGTGGTACTTTTTCTGGTGGCCGGGGAAAAACCGTGTATCGTGCTGCCTGAGCTGGAAGAGCCCAAACTGGAAGCACTGGATTTTGCTTGTCAACCATTCAGCTACCCCGACAATCCCGCCCACTGGCAGGCGACCTTCGATATGGCCTGCCACAGCGCGGGGCTGAAAGGGCTCAACATAGGTTTCGAGCCTCGACAGTTCAGACTGCTTGAATACGGCTACCTGGAGACATCCTCTGCTACCACCTCCTTTGCCGGCGCCGATGAGGCAATAGCTCAGTGCAGGGCCATAAAGGACCGGGAAGAGGTCAACCGCATACAGAAGGCGGTGGCCATTGCCGAAGACAGCCTCAAGGCCATCCTGCCGCGTCTAAGAGCCGGCCAGACCGAGCAGGAAGTGGCGGCGGAACTGGTCATCGAACTCTACCGTCACGGCTCGGAACAGCCGCTGCCCTTTACACCAATAGTCTCAACCGGACCCAACGGCGCCAACCCCCACGCCAAGCCGTCAGACCGCAGACTCCGGGAAGGCGACCTGCTGATCATCGACTGGGGAGCGACATGGCGGGGCTATACTGCTGATCTTACAAGGACATTTGCAATCGGCGAAGTGGATGAGGAGGCCCGTCGTATCCATGAACTCGTTCTCAAGGCAAACGAAGCGGGGCGCAGTGCCGCCCGGCCGGGGACTGCCTGCAGAACCGTGGACAACGCTGCCAGATCCTTAATTGAGAAGGCTGGCTACGGCTCTTTTTTCCACCACCGGACTGGTCATGGTATCGGCCTGGAGTGTCATGAAGAACCCTACATTCATGCTGGCAACAACGATGAGCTCAAACCGGGTATGAGCTTTACGGTTGAACCTGGTATTTATTTAAAGGGCAAATACGGAGTGAGGATAGAAGACGATGTGCTGATCACGAAAGTAGGCTGCAGAACACTGAGCAAAATATCCAGAGCCCTAATAAAGCTGCCACTTTGAGAATTTATTTTACAACTTCTTTTCAAGAATTAACCCAATGTTTTTACCACTATTTCCAACTATTCTTCGTTTTTTCTATAAATAGTTGAGGACAACTATTATATGGAATTTAATTATTACCATATTGAATTTTTTGCCAATATGAATATATTAAGCTAGTCCAATTTTTCTTGATCTAGTAAATATCCTGTATACACAACCATTAATATTATTACTAACTCATTAAAAGAGAGGAAAACATGGCCCGTAAAACAAAATATGATCTTGACAATTTCAGAGAGCTTGTGGTTGCAGGAAATAGTAAAACCGAGATCATGAAAAGTATGGACATTAAAAACCACCCAACCTTCAGTAACCTTATGTTAAAACTGATGGATGAAGACAAAAAGTATTATCAGGTGAAAGAACCGAAAAAAGCCAGGCAGAAGAAACAGATAACTGCAAAAATTGGTAAAAACCAGACACTTAGTTTGTCTTCAAAAATTCTTTCCGCTTCAGATTTCAAGCCGGGAGACACCTTCAACGTAAAAATTTTCAAGAATCGAATCAATCTGACCCTGGTAGAGAAATAGTCATTTAACGAAGCGATTTACATAGATTTCTAGTAATCAAAAACGGCGGCGCCTGAGGTAGTGTCGCAAACCACCGTTTTTTTCAGATGAGTGCCTTTTACCAGGTGATGGTAATTGGTCATGGTCCTTACTTTATCCATAGCTGGACCATCAGCCCGGCAGTGCCAGGCTGATGGTCACCCTGTCCCCCGGTTCATAGGAAACCCTCCCCGGCATCATCATTATAGAACAATTCGACGTCTGAAGCTTGCCAGGATAGCCGACCTTAACCCGGCCTCCCTCAAGACGATAAAGGCCCTCTTTGAAACAGAGCACACTGGCTGATCGTAATGAAACAGAATGTTCGAGAAAACCATCTTGTCTCTGATTACGAAACGATCCCATTCCCTGCATCTTCTTCAGCAACGGACAGATAAGTTCGAGAAAGAGAAGGCGAACCGCAGGTGGCGGACCGGGAAGACCAAAGTAGAGTTTATCATCTAAAATACCGAAAAGCGTCGATCTGCCTGGCCGAAACTGCAGTGACCGGTAGAGAATCCGGGCTCCGGCTTTGGGCAGGAGTTCACCGAACAAATCATATTTACCGGGACCCACCCCGCCAGTACTGATCACAATGTCGGCCTCGGATTCTTTGATGGCCTCAAGCAACCGGCTTATTGCCGGCCGCTCATCGGCAACAATGCCATACCCCTCGGCCTGGCCGCCAAACCTGGTTATCAAGCTTTCCAGCAACAGATGATTGGATGAATACTTCTGGCCGCTTTGCAAGGTATTTTCTGCCATTACCAGTTCACTGCCGCTGCAAAAAAACGCCACTTTGGGTTGGTTGAACACCTCGACCGTGGCATTGCCGGTGGCGGCCAGCAAGGCAAGGTGGGATTCGTTCAACCTGGTACCGGGCTCAACCAGCAGTTCCCCTGCCTGGTGTTCGCTGCCCCGGGTACGAATAAAACGACCGGGACTGGCCAGCACGGTTTCCTCGACAATCAAGTCCGGGCCGGAAATGTGGCAATTCTCCTGGGCTATGACCCGTTCCGAACCGACCGGCAGTAATCCTCCGGTCATGATTCGATAGGCTTCGCCCGGGTCAATATCTATCTGATGGACAAAACCGGCCGGTATTTCGCCCCTGAGCGCAAATGCCTGCCGGCCGGGACCACAGGTTCTGCCCGGCCCGCGCACCGCATATCCGTCCCTGGTTGACTGGTCATAGCCGGGAAGTGGATGGCTGGCTTGATTGTTCTCAGTGCAGACCCGGCCACCGCTGTGGGCAAGCGGCACCACCTGTCTGCCGGGAACGGCTGCATGGTGAAGGATCAGATCTAAGGCCTCGTCGAGCAGCATGTCTCCTCATTGTCGTCGAATTGATGCCGAACCTCGCCCAGCCTAGCACAGGGAACCCATTTGTTCAACCGGGACCGACTGAGAATTGGTGAAATGATTTGACACATAAGGCCATCTGTGGTTATTTAGTTTATTTTGCTAAATTCACTTTTCCCGGCATGGTGGCTGACCAACTGGCCACGATGTAACGTATTGATATTAGCACGCATTGCAGCGTCGAACAGGGGTGTCGCCACAACTTTCAGGCAACAGGGACACCCCGAGAGGATGTAAAAATGAGTAAAAGAACGTTTCAACCAAGCAATATAAAACGCAAACGAAGCCATGGTTTTCGTGCTCGGATGAGCACCAAAGCCGGCCGTGCCATCATTAACGCCCGCAGAGCCAGGGGCCGCAAACGACTTTCTGCCTGATCTCATTGCGGCAATTTGGTCTTCCGAAATATTGCTTGTTGCGGAAGAACTGGGAATTCGAAGCGGTTTATAAGCACGGCACGCGGCTGCACGGCAAAGGCTTCTCCATCATCTATCTCGCCAACGACCGTGGACACAGCCGCATCGGAATTAGCATCAGCAGAAAGTTGAAAGGAGCGGTTACCAGGAACCGGATTAAACGGATATTCAAAGAGTCGTTTCGGCTGAGCCGGGAGAAATACCCTCTCGAAGCAGATATCGTTGTCACTGTGCGACCCAATTTTTCGCTTAATTCTCCGGAATCAATTACAGAAGCAGTGATGAGTTTAGTGTCCACCCCAGCGAAGTAGTCATGGCGCCCGATAACACGCATGGCCTTGCGGCCCGCTTACTGATTGGGCTGATCCGGGCATACAGATTTATCTTATCACCTCTGTTCCCTCCTGCCTGTCGTTTCTACCCAACCTGTTCTGCGTACACTTTAGAGGCAATCAATAAGTACGGTGCCATACGGGGAACTGGAAAGGGTTTGTGGCGCATTCTGCGCTGTCATCCTTTTTCCCGAGGCGGATACGATCCG
>JARRLH010000101.1:0-9744 GCA_037387205.1 Desulfofustis sp. | reverse complement strand
TACCTGCTCCATTTCGGTAGTAAGCTGTGCTGGCCGTGCCATAGTCTGTCTGTGCCTCCATCGATTGAATTATCTGAAAGAAAGCTACAGACATATTATATGTTAAGATCATTTTGAATGCAAATTGGAATTAGAGCGGTCTTACAAAGGGGTGTCCTATCATCTTTTATTTTCGTAAAATGAGGAGGTAGTATCACATGAGCAGAATGATCAAAAAAGCAGGTATTGTTACAACGGTTATTCTAATGGTCCTCAGTGGAAGCGCTTGGGCCGGATGGTTCACCTTTGAACCCAATATGTTACTGATGGACGGAACCCACGTAGCCGTGAGTCTTGAGGATATTGAAAAGGAAGATACCTATCTCAAAGAAGGCAATATTGAACAAGCAAATCAACTGGTCAAGGATAGTAAAATTTTTATCATTAAGGCCGGCAAGGATCTAACTCGTGTCAAATTTCTCGGTTATGAGGAGGAAAAAGACGGGAATATTTATGTTGAGGTCAAAAACGAAAGCGGGACCAAACTCTGGGCAAAAATGAGCGGCCTTGCTTGTGATTGTGATAAGAACTGGAATAAGAGAAACATCACAAAACAGGATTTGCTCAAAGGAGAATTCGCGACATTATCAGAAGCTATCCAATAAAGGATATCTTGAGGGTGCTTCTTGTTCCCCGTCAGACCATGTGAGACAAAAATAGGACAAGAATTAAGAGACACTCCGGGGTAAAATTTAACCAAAGGAGTGTAGCTTATGTCACACAAAGACAATGCCGAATCTGTCGTACGACAGATTCGGTGAAAAACCCGCCGAAAGTACTCAGCTGAAGAAAAGATCAGGATTGTCCTGGAAGGACTGCGTGGAGAGGACAGTATTGCCGAGTTGTGCCGCCGTGAAGGAATCAATCCCACCCTTTACTACAAGTGGAGCAAGGAGTTCCTCGAGGCCGGCAAACGCCGCCTGGCTGGAGACACCAAACGAGAAGCAACCAGTTCTGAAGTAGGAAGCCTGCGTAAAGAGAACCTGCAACTCAAGGAACTGGTCGCCGATCTTTCCCTGAAAAATGTGGTACTTAAAAAAAGCTTGGCTGGCACGGTTCCGGATCTGGACGAATGATGCGCTACAGTCAAGCCGAGAAGATGGAGATCATCCGTCTGGTCGAGGAGTCTGATCTTTCCGTGAGCCGGACACTGCAAGAACTAGACGTTGCCCGCAGCAGCTTCTATCGCTGGTATCGCCGGTATGAAGCAGAAGGATATGAGGGGCTTCGCAATCGACCTCCGCCCTCCAGAAGGTTCTGGAACAAAATTCCTGAGGGAGAAAAGGAATCGGTGGTAGAAATCGCTCTGGAACGTCCCGAGATGAGTCCGCGGGAACTGGCCTGGCATATTACCGACAGCAAAGGGACCTTTATCAGTGAATCGAGCGTCTACCGGATTCTCAAAAGTTATGATCTGGTGACCAGTCCCGCCTATATCGTCATGGCGGCCGTTGATGAATTTACGCATAAGACCAGGCGGGTCCATGAGCTCTGGCAGACCGATTTCACCTATCTGAAGGTCACCGGAAGGGGCTGGTATTAGCTCTCCACCATTGTCGACGATTACAGTCGCTATATCATTGCCTGGAAGCTGACTCAGACCATGTCGGCCGGCGATGTCAAAGATACCCTTGCTATGGCGATCGAGATAAGCGGCGTAGAGAAAGTCAAGCTCCGCCATAAACCTCGTTTGCTGTCTGATAACGGTGCCTGTTATGTGTCCAGGGATTTGCAGATCTATCTGGAGAACAAGGGGATATCCCATACCCGTGGTAAACCTTATCATCCGATGACGCAGGGCAAGGTCGAGCGCTATCACCGGACGATGAAGAATATTATCAAATTGCAGAACTATTATCTGCCCTGGGAGTTGGAACAGGAAATAGACTTATTTGTCAGCTATTACAACCATGAAAGGGTTCATGAATCACTGGATAACATGACACCTGCCGACGTGTATTACGGAAGGCACGGGAAGATCAAGGAACTTCGTGTTAGGGTAAAGGAGCAAACTCTAGAGCAGCGCAGGAGGAAAAATCTCAGCCTGATGCCTCTGCGTGATCAAGGCATCAGGCCGGCAACGCTTCGGGAAAGTGTCTCTTAATTTCAACGCTCATTTGTTTCAAATGCTTTGACGACGTACACTCATCGCACTCAAACAGATCGAAATCGAAGAGAATGGAAAACGCTTTATCATTCGCAGCGAATGCAAGGGCCACTGTGGGAAGATCTTCCAGGCTGCAGGGGTTGCCTTACCTCCTACGATTCGGGCTATGGACTGATGTGCCCAGAGGGATGAAAGGTAGTGCCAAGACCTGTAGTGCGCTCTGTATCATACTGAAAATATTAATATTCAAAAATCGTACTGTTGAAAATCAGCTAGACAAAATGATCTTTTAAGTACACCAGGTGCAAGAAGCCCGTATTCCCAGTTGGTCCTTTCATAATTCGGTGGTTGTTTTGCGTTTCGTCGGCGCACCGTTTTTCAGGCGTGGATCAGTAACCGGAGGCTTTTGAAGACGGGGTGAAATCGGCACCATACTGTGCCATTCTCTCACCGGAAGAAATGTAGTGTTCTCGAAGAACCTGCTCTACAGTAACAGGATTTCTCGTCATTAATGCCTCAATAATTACTTTGTGTCTCTCAACTACTTCCTGAGGGGTGTATATTTTAACCCAGTGTCTGTACAACAAGAACTTTGATATGCCCTGGCAAGATCGTTTGCAGAGCTCTACCACCAGACCATTATCAATGCGTGAAAATAATATGTCATGGAACTCGGTGTCTAGAGGGACCTGGTCAGAAATCGACCCATCGTTTTGGGCAATCTCACTCATATCCCTGACAATCTTTTTTAGTTTACCGATGTCTTCCTCTGTATATCGATCGAGAGCATTGGCGACCGATGCTGCTTCCAATACGCCGCCGGCAAAATAACTGTTCTTTATCTGTTTTGAGGTCAGCTTTTTAACGTGTTTTCGCTTCTGAGGATGGGCGTCGATCAGACCTTCACGAACTAAAACCTGCATCGCCTCCCTGACAGGGGCACGGCTGATTGAGAGCTTTTTGGCAATCGCTGCTTCTTCTACCGTAGATCCGGGGGCCAATTCTCCGCTCAGAATAAGGCCTCTAATATAGTCAGCTACTTGTTCGCTATAGGTCTGTTTTTTAAATTCATTCATCGGACGAAATGGTGAGTGACCTAGAAATTTATGCCTGAACCAAGCCGCCCAGTATATTTACATCAAATTGATCCCTGCGTTTTATATAATTTTCTAAAGATTGATAATCCTTTGACATCAGCTCTATGGCTTGAACGATTATATGTACATAGCTGTCAATATCATCGGGTGTTATTTCGGGTATCAGGTTCTCTTCAATATATTTCTGAGAAACAGCAATTGACAGGACAGCTGCTAAACCAGGAACCAGGCCGCCACCCGCAACTATTTCATGCAATTTGTCTGTCATGTAGGTTATGCCGCCGGCATCCTGGCTGACCAGAAGAGCTAGCTCCGCTATTAGTCTTGCTTTCTCTTGGGAATGTGAAGACACTTCAATCTTTCTGCCGATATCTATTATTTTTTGACCAAATACCTCTGTTGTCTCCTTCATTTCACCAGTGTATCGGGGATACGCGCTATTGGAGCTGAGGCTTGTTACCGGGCAGTTGGCGGCAGCCTTGATCAGCGCGTCCCCCACGGCTGGGTTGTCGAACTCCTCATTGAATCTAATCCAAAACGTGTTGCGTGCCAATGTGGAGCTCAATGTCGGCACATACGCCTTGCCCTCAATGATTATTGTCGGGATCCTGTCTAAGCCAATTTCCTCCATCAAAGCGCCCTTGCCGGCAAGGTAAATATTGCCCTCCAAATCTTCAACAGGGCCCACACCACCAAGGCTGGCGTTTACCACCGCCATCACGGCAACACAACTTCCATTGATGTCAACCAGAACCCCCATGCACTTGCCAACATTGCTTTGCAGGCCTTCATCGGAGACTTTGATCTGCTCAGGGTATTTCTTCTGAAACGTGTCTATTACAGCCAGACAGGTCGCAGTCTGAAAAGCAACTGCTGCTTCCATTACTCCCTGACCGTATATTCGCCCGAAACACCGGCATGCTAATGATTGACTATAGATTCCGTCCATCCCCAGGGATCTCTGCACCAATTCTTCTTCATAGCGGGTAAATCCTCTTCTTGCAGTTGCTCTGCCAATACCGCCATCGGCTGTCTCAACTTCAACCACGTCCTGCCCGCATGACACTCGATGAATCGAGGTGTCAGCGGGATAGGCACTTCTGATTAATGCAGTTGCAACAGCAAAGCCACCGGAGTCGTCTTGAATGAAACCTTTATGACTGTGGACATGACCTGCTCCAACATGGCCGCTGACACCAAAGATCGGTTTTGCATGTGGGTTTGGTTTGATGTGCATGGAGGGATCTTTTCCAATCTGACTTTTACGAGTTAAGAGAGACCGGGTAACCACAAGGCTATACCGGGTATAAAGGTGATGAGCATCAATGCGATAAACATTGCAATCAGAAAAGGTATGACGGCAATGCTCAACTTTTCGATACTTATTTTGCCAATACTGCAGCCAACAAACAAGTTCACCCCGACGGGCGGCGTCAGAAAACCCATGGATGCACAGATGATCATGACAATGCCAAAATGGATGGGATGCATACCCAGTTCAGTTGCTACCGGAAGCAGTAACGGTGTCAGGATCAGTATGTTGGCCAGCGCGTCCATGAAGGTCCCCATGATGAGGAGAAAAATGAGGATAATGGCAATCAAAACATATTTATTTTCCGATATGCTGAGCAAAAAGTTGACGAGCATATCTGGTACATTATTAAAAAGAAGTATCTGACCCAGGGCCGTAGCGGTGGCCACCACGAGAAATATCGAAGATGTTGTCAACGCCGTTCCTCGCAAAATCAGCCACACTTTTTCAAATGTCAGGGTCCTTAAAATCAGTCCCTCCACGACAAATGCATAAACTACTGCAATTACTCCAGCTTCAGTCGGCGTGGTAAAGCCTCCATAGATGCCACCCAGGACAATGATAGGCACCATCAAAGCCGAAATAGAGTTCTTAACTGCTCTGAGAATTTCTCCTAATGGCGCTCGTTGACCGCTTCCTGTATAGCCATATTTTCTGGCCAGTATATAGCTGCAGGCCATTAAGAATACTCCTATGACCAGCCCTGGTATAATGCCTGCGATGAACAGATCTCCAACTGAAGCTCCTGCGGTGGTACCATAGATGATCAGAGGTACGCTCGGAGGAATGATAACCCCCAATGATCCAGCTGACGTGTTGACTGCAGTGGCGAAGGATCGTGAATACCCCTCCTTGACCATTGAAGGCACCATAATCCCGCCAACAGCGGCTACTGTTGCAGGGGATGAGCCGGACAAAGCTCCATAGAACATACTGGTAAGGACCGATATGTGCGCCATCCCCCCTGTAATGTGTCCGACCAGAGCCCGTGAGACCTCCAGCAACCGTTGCGCCATGCTGCCCTTCTGCATGATTTCACCGGCCATGACAAAAAATGGGACGGCCATCAGGGGAAAGACATCCAGTGAGGTAAACATCTTCTGGATTAAGAATGCACTTGGCAAGATACCGCCAAAGACAATCCCTACGGCCACGGACAGGCCAATGGCGATTCCGATAGGCACGCTGAGAATCAGGAAGGTGGCAAGAGATACAAAAATTAAAATAATTGACGAATCCATGGTTGTTACCTCCTAACCCAAGCCACCAAGAGGATCGATTTTCCCTGATAAGAGGAGCCACAGCCGTTCGCATGTTCTCAGACACATGAGCCCCATACCAAGTGGAATGGCAATGTATATCCAGAACATGCTGATCTCGAGAGCTTGTGTCTTTTGGCCAGTGTTGATGAGGAAAAAAACCATCTGGGTTCCCCATACTGTCACAAGACCACAGAATATTATGGTGAGGCTATAGGCTATCGTAGTGATCGGCTTCGCCCATTTCCCTTTATTGACGTGTCTCAGTATGGTTACCTCGAGGTGTCGATCTTCCTTGGTGGCGAAACTGCACCCGATGTACACTGCCCAGATGAAAAAGTAGCGTGCCAATTCCTCAGACCAGTCCAGTGAGCTTTGCAGAACATAGCGCCGGAAGACCTGAACTGAAATGATTACGATCATTGCACTGAGGCAGAAACTGGAGACTATTTCTTCAATTCTTGTGATCAACGATTTGGCTTTCATCATAATGCATGCCCTCTAGAGGCAACCGGGCAATAGTAGTTGCATCACCCGGTTGCCCCCGGTTCACTTCCTATTTGCCGGCTTTTATGGTTGCCTTGACCTCTTCTATCAGATCTTTGCCAATCCGGTCTTCGAATTGTTCATAGACAGATGCGGTTGCTTCGGCCCATTTGGCCCGCTCTTCATCGCTCAGCACGGTCACACTGACACCTTTGTCAGCCAACTTGTCCATGATCATCTTCTCGCCGTCACGGATGAGCTTGCGCTCGTACAGTTTAACCTCTTGAAAGGTATCAAGAATCATTTTCTTGTCTTCCGCCGAAAGGCTATCCTGGAATTTTTTCGACATCATCACCAGGTGAGGGCTGTAGAGGCTGTTAACAATCGTCAGGTTATTGTTAACTTCCGGGAAATTGTTGAACCAGGCAAGGTTCAGATCGATATCGATTCCATCTACGGTCTTTTGCTGCAGGGCGGTATAAACCTCACCCCAGGAAATCGGTGTGGGATTCATGCCCAATGCCTTCAGAGTGGCAATGTGTGCCTTTGAAGGGGTAGATCTGATTTTCAGTCCTTTGGCATCGGCCATGGTTTTTACGGTCTTTTGATTGTTCCAGATATTTCTGAAGCCAATCTCGATGTACCCCAAGCCAATAATTCCGCTTGACTCAAGTGCTTTGGCTGCGCCCATTCCTATTGGGCCGTCAGTAATCAGATCGGTTGATTCATAATTGGGGAACAGAAAAGGAAGATCATAAATCAGAAATGAATCAGAGAATGGCGACAGGTTGGGAGTCGAGGCAGAACCCATCTGCAGCATGTTATACTGTAGTCCCTGAACAACACTGTCAAAGTTTCCGAACTTCGAACTGTCGTAGATATCGACTCGAAATCTGCCATCTGATCTCTGTTCTACCAGTTCTTTGAATTTTTCAAAGCATTGCCCCATGGGATGCTGTGGGACATTTGGGTGGGCGATTTTAATAACTGTGGGTGCTGAAAAGGCGACTGGGATAGCCAGCGCAGCCACCATTGCAGCTGCTGCAATTAAGGTGAAACTTTTTTTCAACATGACGGAACTCCTCCTCTAGAAGGTTGGGCACGGCACCTTGTCTTGGTACCGGCTATTTGGCAGGAACTGTCTAACCTGCGGCTGTTTGGTTGCGAGTTTCTCATTCTTATGTACCCGCATTGATGCTCATCGAAATGTATCAAGATATGCATACAGGGCTGGGGATCCCCCTGTATGGAGAAAGAGAATATTTTCGCATCCTGCAAAATAATCCTTCCGCACAAGATCGATGCACCCGGCCATTGTTTTTCCCGAGTAGACCGGATCCAAGAGAATTGCTTCAGTTGAGGCAAGCAGTTTTACTGCTTCAATCATTGCATCGGTGGGCAGCGAATATCCTGGGCCGACATAGTTATCGAAGCAGACTACTGATTTTTCGGGCACCTCGTGCTCGACACCGACCCTTTCGGCGGTGAGCACGGCTAAATCATGGACAATCTTTTCTTGCAGATCTTTGGGGCGGCTGACATTTATTCCAGTTATGGGGATGTGGGCATTGTTTCCTACAAGACCGGTTACCATGCCGGCATGAGTTCCGGCAGATCCACTTGGCACCACCACATGGTCGATGCTCAGGTTCATTTCAAATAGCTGCTGCAGCATCTCCTGGGCGCAGGCCACGTATCCAGTTGCCCCTATTGCATTAGAAGCTCCCCCGGGGATGATATACGTTTTTTTCCCCGCGGCGGTCAATTTGTCGGCCACTTTCCGCATCTCTTGCATCATGTCAGAGCCTCCCGGCACGACAGTGATGCTTTTTGTTCCTAATACTTGAAAGAGAAAATTATTGCCTGAAGCATCGGAGTGATAACTGCCTTTGACCCGTTCTTCTAAGACGAGATGGCAGTCCATCGATTCTTTTACGGCCCAACTTGCAGTTAACCTGCAGTGGTTCGACTGCACCGCTCCACAGGTAACGATAGTATCCGCGCCTTGCTCAATTGCATCAGCAAAGGAAAAATCAAGTTTTCTCGTTTTGTTGCCGCCACCGCAGCCAGGCAGCAGATCATCACGTTTCATCCAGATATTTACTTTGTTACCGAGCGCCTCTGAAAAATTGGCAAGTGACTCGATCGGTGTTGGTCCTTGCAGATACCCTCTGCGCGGGAATTGGGCTAAATTCATGGCGGCACCTTGATTGAGAGATTTAGGGAAGATACACGATAGCTTCTGCCTCGATATTTGAACCTAATGGTAGAGCTGAAACTTGGACTGCACTTCGAGCAGGATACGGAACTTGAAAATGCCGACTGTAAACCTCATTGACTTGCTGAAAATCGGCCATATCGGTCAAAAAAAGAGTAACTTTAACGATATCGGCCATTGACCCGCCAGCCGACTTTACAATTGCTGAAACGTTCTCTAAAACCTTTTCTGCTCTGGCTGCAATGTCTCCATTGACCATTTCCCCGTTCTCGGGATCTATTGGTAACTGCCCCGACACAAAAAGAAATTGTCCCGCTACGATTCCCTGGGAATATGGCCCTATAGCCTTTGGTGCGTGGGTGGTGGTGATGGGTTCAGCTTTGTTCATGGTGTTCCCCCCTGGAAATTGAAAAAGCTAAAAGATGTGTCGAATGTTGAATGTCGACATTTTAACCTATAACCGATGTGAATCTGCATTGCCAACCTTTTTTTCAAATATATTTGCCGATAGACCAGGCAAAGGTATAATTCGTATTAACTGAGCCATTTGCAAAACGATCTTGTCGCCCAAACTCTGCCTTATGCTCAAATGTGCCGGTTCTGGAAATTGCCTCAAATAAGAAAAGAAGCAGATGATATTGTGAGCAATCTTCGCTAATGGGTGAGATATCTTTGTAAACTCCCATGGTGAGAGAAAAGTCCCTGAATCTTTGCTTTCAAGAAGTAAGAGAGGATTATTGAAATGACAAAAAGAAGCTTTACAAGTGTGGTGTACACCTCATGTATACTGGGAATATTGTGCTTGATAATAGGCGGTACTGTAATGGAAAATGCGCACGGAAATAGTGGCTCAAAGGTGGTGGAGGGTTCTTTGATTGCGGCCTCCAAAACCGGATCTCTGGCGATTCCACCAATTGATGCGGTGGCTCCATCCAGCTTCGAAACAGCATCCTTCGGGTTGGGGTGATTCTGGGGAATTGAATCCCGGTTCGGGATCATAAATGGAGTAATTCGAACGCGTGTCGGATATGGTGGCGGGCGGATGCCCTCACCGACGTACCACAACATTGGCGATCATACCGAAACTGTGCAAATTGACTACGATCCCAATCTCACAAGCTATAACCAGCTGTTGGACATTTTCTGGAACAACCATGAGCCGACCAGACGATCGAGGCCGGGGCAATACATGAAGGCGGTATTTTACCAAAACGAGCAGCAACGAG
>JARRLH010000100.1:0-10220 GCA_037387205.1 Desulfofustis sp. | reverse complement strand
CGCGCTCGAGGATAAGGACATTACCAGGGCACTCTACCGGGCCTCCCAGGCCGGGGTGCATGTCGACCTGATTATTCGTGACACCTGCCGCCTGAGACCGGGCATTAAAGGACTGTCGGAAAACATAAGGGTCATTTCCATCGTCGGCCGCTTCCTCGAGCATGCCCGAATCTTTTATTTCAAGAACAACGGCGACGAAGAGTATTTCATCGGCTCTGCTGACCTTATGAAGCGCAACCTCGAGTCACGCGTCGAGGTCGTCACCCCCATCGAGGAGAAAAACTGCCAGGCCAGGCTCCGTGAAATTCTCGATACAAAGGTTTTTAACTTTATCAAAAGGTCCAGCGACTTGAGATTGCTCGTGAGTCAAGGAGATTTGTGCTGGACTATAGTACACACATGTCCAGCACAAAAACGACGCCGAATCACGAGCTAGATCAAGTCGCCGAAATCAAGCAAGTTCGTCGAACCGACACGTCAACACCAGTTCCCCATCCTCAAACTGCTTTTTGACTTTGTAGGGCAATGTCTTGAACAGATTGATCATGGCCTGGTTGGACGGGAAGGTGTAGGCGAGGAGACCGGCGATGCCGCTCTCCCTGGCGGCGCTGGCCAGTTTGTGCAGAAACAGTTTACCCAGTCCTTTGCCCTGGTACTCGGGGCTGATCGAGAAGGCAACTTCTGACATGTTGATATTGCTGAGCCTCATGCTCTCCGCCACTCCTATAATATGGCCGAAGCCGAACTCGCCGACGAGAGCCACCAGGGTGAGGCTGTTGACATAATCGATCTGCGAGCGTATTTCCACATCCTTGCGGGCGAAGATCGTCTTCTGGCCAAAGAACCTCGAGACCACGTCCTCCTTGGGCAGCGAGTAGTAGTGTTCCTGGATCCTACGCTCGTCAACCGGCTTGGCCGGCCGAATGGTGATCTTTTCACCGTTGACCTCGATGGTCTCCTCAAGTCTGACCGGGTAGACCGCCTTGACCGCCTCGCCCAGGCTCCGCTCCAGGCCGATCAGTCCCTGCTCTTTGGCAGCGGCGAACAAATCCTCACGAAAATCGGGGTGGGCAATGGTAATCATGGCAATCACCCGTTCTTGCCGAACAGATTCACCGCACCGTACTCCGAAACCACATAGTGGACGTCACCGCGCGGCACCACTACCGCTATGTCATCGAATTTGGGAACCACGTTTGAAACGACCGTACCGTCAGGGTCCTGCCTGGTGGACATCAGCATGAGAATCGATTTACCCCCGGGGGAGCGGCGGGCCCCCCGCACGAAATCGGGAATGCCCGAGACGCCGGCAAATCTGGTGGCGGCCGAGGCCTCGGCGGATACCTGACCGGTCAGGTCCATGCAATAGGCCACGTTGAGCGACACCATCCGGTGATGCTGGGAGATGATGAAGGGATCGTTGACATAGTCAGAGGGATGAAAGTCAATCGCCGGGTTGTCGTTCAGAAATTCATAGAGATTGTGGCTGCCGACCGCCATCGAGCCAACCATCTTACCCTCGTTGATGCCCTTTTTCTGGTTGGTG
Organism: Desulfofustis sp.; assembly: GCA_037387205.1. Classification (GTDB taxonomy): domain Bacteria; phylum Desulfobacterota; class Desulfobulbia; order Desulfobulbales; family Desulfocapsaceae; genus JABDQA01. Next base: position 8,674 of record JARRLH010000100.1, on the reverse strand, counting down.
ATGATGCCCTGGGCGTAGAGGTGCATGATATCGTCGGTGATGAACTGCGAATGGATGCCGAGATCTTTCTTATTGCTGAGCCCCCGGACCGTTGCCTGGGAGGCGGCATCAAGTCCGATCTGCAGGGTCGAGCCATCCTCGATCAGGTGGGCGATATGGCTGCCGATTTCATTGGCGGCGTCGGAAACCTCCCTGGTTGGAGGGACGGAGAGCAGCTCCTCCTCGTGTTCGACCACGTAATGGACATAGTTGGCGTGGATAAAGCTCTGCCCCATGACCCGCGGCATCCGCGGGTTGACCTGGGCGATCACCAGGTCGGCTGAGCGGGCCGCCGCCATGGTCACGTCAACCGATATCCCCAGACTCATCCAGCCGAAGTCGTCGGGCGGCGACACCTGGATGAGGGCGACATTGAGCAGCAACCTCTTGGACAAGAACAGGCTTGGCACATCGGACATGTTCATCGGGGTTATGAACCGCTTGTGACGGGCGATCGATGGCGATTTTGCCGAGCCGAGATAAATGGAGCGTATGTTCAGGCTGGTATCCATCGTCTTGTCGGCGATGGCGGTCAGCGATGCGGTTTCGCGGCCGAGCAAGCGAACGATTTCAAGACCGCTGAAGCTGTTGGCCCGTTCGGTCAGGGTCTGGACCAGATGCTGCGGCTCCCCGCATCCCGAGCCGATGAACACCCGCTGACCGGATTTAATCAATTTGACTGCCTGGTCAGCGGTAATGATTTTATGCAGATAGCTGTCCGCCCAATATTGCGATGCCGGCATATGGCCTCCTGAAGATCAAATTTTTCTGGCATACAGGACCTGCTCACCGGGAGCAGAAATTATAAACCGATGGAGCAATCCCGCGCGCCGGATCCTGAGAACAATAGGTTCTATATACGACGATTACAGGCGATGCTCAATGAGAATCGGGCGCCGGGAGGAAGAATAGCAGGGGCAGACCACGGTCCGAACCGGGGCAGGCCGCTTCATACGGCCCGCCCCCAGAAAAGTATCAGGAAAAATCGTTGAGGATGGAGCGGGCGATAATCAGCCGCTGAATTTCGCTGGTTCCTTCATAAATTGTGGTAATGCGGGCATCCCTGGTATAGCGCTCAAGGGGATAATCCGTTGTATACCCATAGCCGCCAAGGATCTGCATGGCGTCATAACAGGCGCGGTTGGCCGCTTCGCTGGCGAACAGTTTGGCCATCGACGCCTCTTTAGCGAAGCTGCGCCCCTGCTCTTTCAGATAGGCGGCGTTCATAAGCAGCAGTCTGGCCGCCTCCAGATCGGTGTAACGATCGGCTATTTTCCACTGGATGGCCTGGAACTCACTTATCTTCCTGTCGAACTGGATGCGCTCCAGCGAGTAGCTGGTCGCCGCATCCATCGCCGCCAGCCCAACCCCAAGCGCCAGCGAGCCGATGCCTATGCGGCCGCCTGCCAGTTCCGTGACAGCCACGCGAAAACCGTCGTTGAGTTTACCCATCAGCGCTCCTGCGGGAAGGCGACAGTCCTGGAAGAGCAACTCGTTGGTTTTAGAGGCATGCTGCCCCATTTTCTTTTCCGCTTTACCGATGGTAAATCCCTCGATTCCAGGTTCCACCAGGAACACACTGACCCCTTTGCCCTTTGGCGCCGCCGGATCGGTAACCGCCCAGACCACGAAGACGCCGGCACAGGAGCCGCTGGTGATAAATATCTTGGAGCCGTTCAGCACCCATGAGCCCCCGTCCCGGACGGCCGTGGCGGTCATCGAGGCAGGATCGGATCCGGCCCCCGGCTCGGTCAAACCGAAGGCGCCAGCCAGGTACTCTCCAGAGCAGATCGGGGGGATGTACTTTTCTTTCTGCTCTGTGCTGCCCAGTGCCTGGATTACCTCGCAGACCATATTGTTGACCGACACGGTAACCGCGGTGGAAGCGCAGGCCCTGGCGATTTCGGTCAGGGCCACGCTGAAGGCGATCACACCAGCCTCCGCCCCGCCGTATTCGTCACTGATATTGAGGCCCATAAAGCCAAGCTCGGCCAGTTTCCGCAGATTTTCGTGGAAGGTGTCCTGATCGTCCTGCTGATCCAGGGCGGCCGCGACCGGCTCGAGCTCTGCCTGGGCAAACTCCCTGGCGGTGTCCTGGATGAGTTTCTGTTCTTCGTTGAGATCTAGTTTCATGGTCCTGTTCTTAGCTGTGGGAAAATGGTCAATCTGCTCCTGCCAGGCCCTCATTTACCTTTGAACTCGGCCTTTCGCTTCTCCAGAAACGCCTTCATACCTTCACTCTGGTCTGCGCTGGCGAAACAGACACTGAAAAGATCCGCCTCATAACGGCAGGCCCTGGTCAGATCCATTTCCATACCCGACTGGACCGCTTCTTTGCAGAGCTTGATAGCAAGCGGTCCTTTCTGGCCGATTTTCTCCATGATCCCGAAGCAATGAGCAATCAGCTCGTCCTGGGCCACCACCCGGTTGACCAGGCCGATCCGGCAGGCCTCCTGGGCGTCGATCATGTCGCCGGTCAACATGAGTTCGAGGGCCTGGCCGGTACCCACCAGCCTCGGCAGTCGCTGGGTGCCGCCGAATCCGGGGATGACCCCCAGGTTTACCTCGGGCTGACCGAATTTGGCATTTTCGCTGCAGATCCTTATATCACAAGCCAAAGCCAGCTCACAGCCGCCGCCCAGCGCAAATCCGTTGATCGCTCCGATCACCGGTTGAGGCAGCGCGGCAACTGCATTCAAGGCCCGGTGGCCGAGCCTACCGAACTGGCGCCCGGCAAGCACATCATAGTCCTGCATGGCACTTATATCAGCTCCTGCCACGAAGGCCTTGTCTCCGGCGCCGGTAAGGATCACCCCGGTGAGCTCATCTTTTTGAGCCAGTTCCCCAAACAGCGCTTCCAGCTCTATCAGCGTCTCAGGGTTCAGGGCATTCAGCGATTTGGGCCGGTTTACGGTGACTAATCCAATGTTGTTGTCGATCTCGCAGAGCAGGTTGTCCATATTCGCTCCTTGTGTATGGTATTTTTCTCTTTCAGCGGCTCAGTCGAGGTAAAATCTCCAGGCGCAGAACCACTCTTCGGGGTGCTCATCGGGAGGGCAGCCGACACACTCGGTCTTGATCCGCGCATCGATGCTTCTGGCGAAATAGCTGTATTCCACCAGCCCGCCGGACTTGCAGGGGTAGTCGGGCAGTCCTTTGCGTTTTCTGGCAGCCTGTACCCGGCACTTGTTCATCTGAAAAACAAAGCTCTTCTCCCCCTCGTCGACCATGGACTGCTCGTTAATCGAGGCATAGACCCGAAACCCCAGGGCGCGCTTGAGCCCTGCCAGTCCAGGATTGTCGGACAGGCCCAGCCCCTGCTTGATGGTTGCGGCTTCGAACGGGGAAAAATGCGCCCAGCAGGAGTCGTTGCAGCGCTTGGCCTCGCCCAACCCCTCACTCTGCTCGATGGTTTGGAACCAGACGCCGTCATTGACCAGCCAGTTTTTTGCCAGACGATCTTTGAGCTCACCCAGTTCGGCCTCGTCCATGTCGAGCAGCACGGAAGGGATGCCATCGATCAGCTCGAAGCCGAACATCTTACCCAGGTGATTCATCTGGATAGCAAAACTCGTTTTGAAGGCCTTTTCCAGCATTCCCAGCGCCTTCTCGGCGCCCATCTGATGCCTGACTTCGCCATACCACATGCCATGGTGGAGAATAGTCCGATGGAAGAGATCGATGATGAAGCGGGCGCTTTCCTCCTTGCTCAGCTGTGCCTCACTGTCTGCCGTGTAATCGGCCATGGCTGCCTCCCTGAAATCCTAGATAAAGGTAATCGAATCGGGGCTTCGGGTAAGCGGTACGAGACCGCTCTCGGTGACCTGATGGGTATTCTCTATACCGACAACACCCAGGCCCGGCATGATCAACTTGGGCTCCAGCGCTATGACCATGTTCTTCTCGAGTTTGAGCTTCTGGCCTTTGGCCAGAAAGGGGAACTCATCCAATTCCAGCCCCACACCATGCCCGGTAAACCTGATGCGCCGCTCACCGACCCCCATGAACCACTCCGCGTATCCCTTTTCTTCTGCCAGACTGACCATGAGCGCATAGATGTCCCCGCTGGCGACGCCCGGCCTGGCCTGCTCTTTAACCCGTTCCTGAATATCGAGCATGGCTTCCTGGCCCGCCAGAAGCCGGTCAGGAAGCTCTCCCAGACAGAAGATCCTGGCATGATCGGAAAGATAGCCGTTGAGCGCAAAGACGTAATCGACCAGAATCGGTTCGTTTCTTTGAATCTTTCTAAAGCCGGCACCCTGCCCGGTGAGTCGGCTCGGTCCCTGGCCGCCGGTGGGTGAGGCGAGATAACTCGGGACCGCTGCATCAGCCCCCGACAGCAGATGACCGTAGAACAGTTCACTGCCCCAGAGGCGCATTCTGACAATGCCCTGATGGCCGAGACTGCGGGCATAGGATTCCAGTTCCCCGGCTAACTCAAGCTCAGTCTTTCCTTCCGCGACCAGCTCGCCGACCCGGGCACAGACCAGATCAGAGCCCCTGGCCGCCAGCTTGATGCAGTCGATCTCGTAGTCGGACTTCACCGCCCGGATCAACCGGATCTCGGTCGATACGTCCACCAACTCAGAGGTATCGACACTGCCCTGTTACTGGAAAGAGATCTTGGCAGGCAGAACATCGAGTTCAAGCCCCAGCAGCGCCGGCGAAGCCAGGCCGCGACTGGCGAGGATGTCGGGTAAGGTCCGGGGGCTGCCGATGGATACTACCTGCTCAAGCGGCGATTCCCGCCTGGCCCGGTCGAAATCCTTAAACACCATGAGCAGCGGTTGACCGACGCCGGGCACATAGAGGTAGCCCTGCTGGGAGGTGGCGGAAAAGTAGAACAGGTCGGTCTTCTGCACGATGAGCGCACCATCGATACCTTTCTCCTGCAGCGCCAGCTGGAGCCGCTCGATTCTTCCGCCCAGTTCAGTTGCAGTGATTTCCTGGGTTCTTAGTTCCGACACGCGATCACCTCCTTCTGCCGGGGAGGATGGAAACTACTTGTAGTCGTAAAATCCTTTGCCGCTCTTTCTGCCGAGCCAGCCGGCCTCGACATATTTTCTGAGCAGGGGACAGGGCCGGTACTTGGAGTCCTTGAAACCGTCGTAGAGGGTTTCCATGATTGCCAGACAGGTGTCCAGTCCAATCAGGTCGGCCAGGGCCAGCGGACCCATGGGATGGTTCATGCCGAGCTTCATGACCGTGTCGATATCCTCGGCTCTTCCAACCCCCTGGTAGAGGCAGAAAATCGCCTCGTTAATCATCGGCAGCAGGATCCGGTTGGCGATGAAGCCAGGGTAATCGTTGGCTTCAGCCGGTGTCTTGCCGAATTGTTCGCACAGCTGCCAGGTAAGCTCAAAGGTTTCGTCAGAAGTGGCCAGCCCCCTGATCACTTCGACCAGCTTCATGACCGGCACCGGATTCATGAAATGCATGCCGATTACCTTGTCGGGACGCTCCGTCTGGGAAGCAATGCGGCCGATGGGAATGGAAGAGGTGTTGGTGGCCAGAATCACATGGGCGGGACAGGCTTCCTCAAGTTGACGAAAGATGCTGAATTTCAGCTCCTCCATCTCAACCGCCGCCTCGACCACATAATCCGCCTCAGCCATATCGCCAATGTCAGTGGTCGGGCGTATTCTGTTGAGGATCTCCCTGGCCTGGCCGGTTTCCAGTTTCCCTTTTTCCACACTCCGGACCAGGTTTCTCTCAATGGTGGCCAGACCGGCTGCAGTGCATGCATCACTGATATCGCTCATGATCACCTCAAGTCCGCTGGCCGCGGCAACCTGGGCAATACCGCCGCCCATCTGGCCGGCGCCGATGACACCAAAGGTTTTAATAACCATATCTCACTCCTTGTCGATAGTATCGGATTGTCCTATCTGCTCACTACCAGGGCTACCGCCTCGCCCCCGCCGAGACAGAGCGAAGCCAGGCCGCGCTTCAGGTCGCGACGCTCCATTTCGTACAGCAACGTGGTCAGCACCCGGGCGCCACTGGCGCCGATGGGATGCCCCAAAGCCACGCTGCCGCCGTTGACATTGACTTTTTCGGGATCGAGTTTCAGCACTTCGTTGATCGCACATGACGTGCCGCTGAAGGCCTCGTTGATTTCAAAGAGATCGATATCCTCAATCGAAAGACCTTCTTTTTTTAACACTTTAGGGATGGCATAAATGGGCGCCATCAAGACGTATTTCAAGTCGATGCCATGGGAGGCCTGGGCACCGATGCGGGCCATAACTGAACAACCGAGTTCCTTGGCCTTATCCTCGCTCATCATTACCACGGCGGCAGCACCGTCGCTGATAATCGAGGCATTGCCGGCAGTGCCGACCCCGTCTTTCCTGAAAGCCGGACGCATGGAGGAAAGAGTCTCATAGCTCGTTTCGGCTGGACATTCATCAGTGTCGAACAGACGCGGGTCGCCCTTACGCTGGGGAATGGCTACCGGAGCTATCTGGGAGGTGAAGGCCCCGCCCTCGATAGCCTTCAGGGCCCGAGTGTAAGACTGCTCCGCAAAGCGGTCCTGCTGCTGCCGCGAGACCCCCCACTTTTCACAGATCAGCTCATTGGACATACCCATGTGAAAATCGTTCACCACATCCCAAAGCCCGTCGTGCAGCATGTGATCCTGCAGCGTCCCGGGTCCCATGCGATGCCCCCACCTGGCCTTTTCGAGATAGTAGGGGGCTCTGCTCATGTTCTCCATACCGCCGGCCACCACCACCTCGGCATCACCGCACTGGATCGCCTGGGCCCCGAGCATGACGCTTTTCAAGGAGGATCCACAGACCTTGTTGACGGTAATGGCTTCCACCTCGTCGGGAAGTCCGGCCTTGATAGCCGCCTGCTTGGCAGGATTCTGACCGTACCCGCAGGGCAGCACCATGCCCATAATGCATTCGTTGACAACGGTGCCTTGGATACCAGCTTTGTCGAGTGATTCCTTGATAACATGGGCCCCGAGATCGGTAGCGCCGATAGTGGAGAGAGCGCCCCCGAAACTGCCCAAGGGAGTCCGAACCGCGCTGACAATTACCGCTTTTTTCATGCTGACCTCCAGAAACTGGAATTCTGTCATCACTATCAAGAAGATGGTGTATCTCCTTGAATATATGTTTCAACCGTTTACCGACCAAGCGCTCGGTCGTTATGTTGAGTTTACTATTTCACCCTTAATTGTCAATCTTTTATTGGAGGGCCTGTCGGCAAGACCAGGCAACCGGGGAACCGGCGCTGAGATCCGGGCAGGCATCGGCATCGCCCTGCCCCGGCGATCCCCCGACTTCGACAGCCCGGCGCGCCCCCGGGGTGCGCCATCAAGGAATCAATTACTAGAGGAGTGATGAACGTTTTTTGCGTGATCTTCTGCTTACCATCCCGATTAACCAGCCCCCGAAAAATACTCCGCCGCCCGCCAGAAACCATTTCAGCGTATCGGTTTTGCTGAGCCGCTGATTCTCGCTCTTCAGGGCTTCATTCTGGCTTTCAAGATCAGCGACCCGCACAAGGGCTGCTTCCAGATCGTTTTTGGTCTGGATCACATCGGCAGTATCTTCCTGCAGCCTGAGATAATTTTCATCGATAGTGGTCCGTTCAGCAATGCACTGGGTGAGCTCCCTGTCCACCTCATCTTTCTCCTCGCTCAAACGTCTCTCCACTTCGTCTCTTTCCGTCGTCAACTGGTCAACGCGGAGCTTCAGGGACTGGGTTGTCTCGGTAAGCACCTGCTTTTCCCGCTCCAGCTGCTGTACTTGCTGACCAAGCGGAGCGGTGGTGCTCAGGTAGCGTCGCAATACCCAGCCTTCCTTGCCGCTCTCAAGCCTGACCTGGGCCCAGTCATCAGCCTCTTCGAGCAGTTCGACGGGGGTGCCATCCTTGATCACGGCAATGATCTTGAAATCGGTGCCCTTGCCCCGTCTCATGGTGATTTCGGAACTCGGCTTGACGTAGAGATTTTCAGCCCAGCCCGCAACGGCAGGGAGCGTGGTCAGCAAAACAATCAGGCAGAAAACATGGATCCGGTCTTTAAGTTTCATAGCGCTCTATGAGTGTTGGGATGAATGGGTATCACCGTATCCTCTCCACCCTATCCGGTATACACGCTCTCTGCAATAAATTCCTGATAACCTTGACAGGCCGGGCTTTCAGTTGATCCGCCGATGGCCCTGCCACTCCCTGTCTCTGAGTTTGAACTTCTGGATCTTGCCGGTAGCCGTTTTGGGCAGTTCTCCAAATTCCACGTATTTGGGTGCCTTGAACCTGGCCAGATGGCTCTTGGTAAAATCAATGATGTCCTCGGCTTTGGGCTCGCGGCCGGGCTTCGGCACGACAAACGCCTTGGGCACTTCACCCCACTTGTTGTCAGGAACTGGAATCACCGCCACCTCCTGGACATCCGGATGACTATAGATGACGCTTTCCACCTCAACGGTGGAGATATTTTCACCGCCGCTGATAATGATATCCTTTTTTCGGTCCATGATCTGAATGTAGCCGTCGGGATGCATCACCGCCAGATCTCCACTGTGAAACCAGCCGCCGGCAAAGGCAGCTTCAGTGGCTTCCGGATCTTTGTAATAGCCGATCATTACGTTGTTTCCCCGCATCACCACCTCGCCCATGG
>JARRLH010000099.1:0-10213 GCA_037387205.1 Desulfofustis sp. | reverse complement strand
GGTAGTCGGCATCTTCTAGTGCAACTTTGCGTTTGCAGGCCACGGTGCAGTGCCAGCAGGTGCCGCGTGAATGAAAAATAGTCTCATGGTAATTGTCCGCCGCCAGCTTTTCAGCCCCTTCAAATTGCCCTTCTTGAAAATTTCGGGTAGGCAGAAAACCTGCGGCGTTAACACCCTGGACCAGACCCGGGGTGCCGACTTTTCCCAGACCGACATTGGGTGGATGGGTCTTGATCCGCTCCCTATGCCAGGCACCGATCTCCTTGACCTTATCCGGGTCGGCCATGGCCAGTTTACCGGTCCCGCGAACGGCAATGGCCTTGAGTTTTTTTGACCCCATGACCGCGCCCATTCCTGTACGGGCATTAAAGTGTTCCAGGTCGTTCTGGATGCAGGCGTAGGAGACCAGGTTTTCACCTGCAGGACCAATGCTTACCACCCGTACCCTTGGCTCTCCGGTTGACTCGCGCAGACCTTCCAGAGTCTCCCAATTGTCCAGTCCCCAGAGATCGGATGCCTCGCGAATTTCAACCGCGCCGTCGTTGATCCACAGATAAACCGGTTTCTTTGCAGCGCCTTTGATGATGATCGCGTCGAAGCCGGCAAATTTGAGCTCCGGGCCAAAAAATCCGGCAGCCTCGGTTCTGGCAAACCCCCCGGTCAATGGAGATTTAGCCCCCACTGAATATCTATTGAATCCCGAGATCGGGGCGCCCGTCACCACGCTGCAGGCAAAAATCATTACATTTTCCGGGCCGAGCGGGTCGACCTCGTGGACAGCCTCACTGAGCAGGGTCTGTGCCACTATTCCGGTGCCGCCCCAATAGGTGCGGTACCAGCGTTCATCCGGTTCTTTGATTTCATGGGTGCCGCCGGTTAGATCGACAACCAGAATTTTCCCGTTATAACCATGTGCCATTGAATTCCTCCATCAGCTCTTCAGCAAAGCATATTTGTTATTCAAAAAAACTTCCTACCGGCAGCGGTACCTGCAGGATGTTTCCAAAAAGCGTGTAAAAACCAACAACTATAGCCACTGCGATAAGTGGGTAGAGTATCTTTCTTTTCATTGACCATTCGTCGTACATGGCGATGAACATCAAGAGGAAAAAAGTGATGATCCCCGGAATCAGAAATCCGAGCCAAGGCATGGCCAGACAGCCCGCCAACATCGCCGCCACCAGCGCCACGCGGCGTATCGTGGAGGCGTGAATGATGGTTTCATCTACCTCGAGACGCGGTTTGACCAGGTTCCAGAAGATCAGGGTCAGGCTGAGGATGATCATGGCGATGGCGACAGCCCGGGGAAAGACGTATGAATCGGAATCAAGCATACGGGTCGTATCCCAAAGAAACACAACCGCGATAAAAATGAACAAAGAAGCCATGCCCACAGTCGCCGTGTCTCGCCGCAGGGGGCCGGGTTGATTATTCGCCATGGGGCACCTCGGTTTTTACTCTGCCGAATCGTGCACGGAGGAGCGGGTAGAACAGCGACAGAAGTATAAAGGCAATTATTACCAGACTGATGGGCCGGCCGAAAAACATCCTGGCCAACTCGCCGGTTGCCGAACCAATGGTCCAGGCCTGAACGAATCCCTGCTCCGCGATGCGGCCAAGGATCAGGCCGAGCACGATGGGAGAGGGACTGAAGCCGAAACGGTTGAGGATCCAGCCTACCACCCCGAGAATGATCATGATGATGACGTCGGAGATGGAATTGCGGATCGCATAGGTGCCGATCATGGTCATGAAGGCCACGGTGGGCACCAGCATAGCCTTGGGTACGGTGATGATGGTCTGATAGGCGTAGCGCCCGATTACCAGGCCGACAGGCAGCATCAGAAAGGTGGCCAGGTAGAGACCGTAGATAAAAGTGAAGACGATTGATGCTTTTTCAGTGAATAGACTGGGCCCGGTTCTGATGCCTTGAATGAGCAGGGCACCGAGGATGACCGCATCAGGAGGGGTTCCAGGAATACCCAGTACCAGGGTCGGGATGAAACCACCGCCCACGGTGGCGTTGTTGGCCGACTCGGTGGCCATGACCCCCTCGGGCTCGCCTTTGCCGAACTTGTGGCTGTTCTTGGAGGTGCGGCGTGCCTCCGTGTAGGCCACCAGGCCGGCGATCGATCCGCCGGCGCCGGGCAGGATGCCGACCAGCGTGCCGATCACGGAACTGCGCAGCAGGCTGAATTTGGCCTTCCAGGACAGGGCCAGTGCCTCGAGGAAACGAAAACCGCGGGGCTTGTGGTCGACTTTCAGGTGCCTGTCCGGTGTGGCCACCAGGTCAATCAGTACCGGGATACAGTAGAGGCCGATCAAGGCGGTTACCGTCTCGATGCCGCCAAGCAGTACCTGGCTGCCGAAGATAAAGCGCACATCGGCGCTGATTTCAGCAATACCGACACAGGCGAGCAGCAGGCCGAAGCAGGCGCCGATCAGTCCCTTTAAAAGATTTCCCTCAGAAAGCGCGGAAATCAGGGTAAGTCCGAATATCGCCAGCCAGAAATATTCAACCGGGCCGAAAGCCAGGGCGATTTCGGCCAGCGGCGGGGCCAGCAGGAGCAGAAAGGTCGCCCCTACGAGCCCGCCGGTGACCGAAGCGATACAGGCAATGGAAATAGCCAGATCTCCCTGACCTTTTCTGGCCATTGGAAACCCATCGAAGGTCGTGGCAATGGCCGATGGGGTGCCGGGGGTGTTGAGCAGGATGGCGGAGTAGGCGCCCCCATAGATGGCGCCGGTGTAGATGGCGCCCATCATGATGAGCGCAGAAGTGGGCTCCATGGAGAAGGTGATCGGGACCAGCACCGCCACCGCCATGGTCGCGGTGAGACCCGGAAGTGAACCGATGACCGTGCCGGCAATCACACCGCCCAGGGCCAGCATGATGTTCAGCGGCGTCAGGGCCGCGAGTAGGTAGTCAATACCCGGCATGATTCAAAGCTCCACCGTCTACGCTTGTAATTATGATTTGAATTTCTGGTTAACCATGGCTCACTGCTCTGCCCCGTGAGTTGATTCCTGCCTGTTACTTGATGATATTTGCTTCGCGCGCAGCCTCCAGCATTACTTTGGCCTGCTCATCAATAAATGCCTGGTAGCCTTTGTAGTCCACGTCGAGCAGGGCCATGCCATCGGCTTCCATGCGCTTGCGGAACTCAGGATCGGCGTTGATCTGGCCGATCATGTCGGAGAGCTTCATGCGAATGTCTTCAGGGGTAGATTTGGGCACCGCAATGCCGCGGAAAGCGCCGGATACCAGATCGTAACCCAGTTCCTTGAAAGTCGGGACGTCCGGGAACTCGGGATGACGCTCTTCCATCGCCACGGCGAGCATGCGGGCTTTTTCGGCCTGTTTTGCTCCGACCGAGGTGTAGCCCCATTCGGCCACGACCTGCTTGCCGAGCAGAGCGGTAACCGCAGCCCCTGTGCCTTTGAAGGCCACGTACGTGGTCTTGATGCCGGCCATTTTGTCGAACCGCAGCTGGGCGAGATGGTTGGCGGTCCCCTTGCCCGATCCGGAGAAGGTGACTTTGCCCGGATTTTCTTTGGCGTAGGCGATCAGATCATCCAGCGTCTTGAACTGGCTGTCGTTGGTAACCACGATGGCATCCGGGGTGTAGTGAAACATGTAGACGCCGGTGATATCCTCGGTGGTGAAACCAACCGCTTTTTCCTGCGGCTTGACGATGATATGGGGCAGGTTGATGCCCATGATGTTGTAGCCGTCGCCCTTCATCTTGTTCAACTGAGCCCAGCCTACGGCACCGCCGCCGCCGGGCTTGTAGGAGATGATCAGGTCCTGGCCGAACAGCTTCTTGAAAAAGGGCTGCTGGTGCCGGGCGGTAATATCCGACTCGCCGCCTGGGCCAAAAGGAATGACGTAGTTTACGCCTTTGCTCGGATAGTCATCAGCCAGCACAAACGAGCCACTAATGGAAAAAATCGCCACCAGCGCCATAATGGTAAAAAATTTAAATTTCATGCACATGGGTCCCTCCCGTTTACATCGTTTATTGTTCAGTTTCGTACCGAAGACCCGCGGAGCAGGTCTTCGGCACTCATCCGATTAACGTGCCTAGGCACTCTCATACAGTTTGGTCAGAACAAATTCACGATGGCCGAGTACCTCGGCCGCCGTCATTCTGCCGTTCGCGGTGCGCACCATCATTTCAAGCAGCATGTCGCCCGCCTGGTCCAGATTCAGGTCACGTCGCAGCAGTCCCGAGACGTCGACATCGAAATGCTCGGACATGGTCCGCAGGGTGCGCGGATTGGAACAGAGCTTGATGACCGGCAGGATCGGGTTGCCGATAATATTGCCCTGGCCGGTCGGGAAGAAGTGCACAACAAAGCCCGAAGCGGCGCAGAGGGTGACCTGCTCGGCGGCGGCAGAAGAGGAATCCTGGAACCAGAGACCGGGACCGGTCGGCTCGACGGCTTTTTCCAGGGCGCCGACTACCGGGGCCTTGGTGCCGATCTTCTGAATGTTGCCCAGCGCTTTTTCTTCGATCGTGGTCAGTCCGCCTTCAATGTTGCCCTTGGTCGGCTGGGAGTCGGACAGATCGTTGGTCTTCTTATCGTCGACCAGTTTGGCATAGCGGTCGAAAAAGAACTGGAAGTCCTTGCGCACCTGGTCGTTGGCGCAGCGCTCCAGCACCAGATGCTCGCCGCCGGTCAGCTCGGTGGTTTCGCCGAAGAGAATGGTGTTGCCGTTCTCGTAGAGCTTGTCGTAGGCGTTGCCGACCGTGGGGTTGGTGGCGATACCGGAGGTGGTGTCGGACTCCCCACATTTGGTGGAAACCCACAGTTCGCTGACATCGCACTCGACCCGCTGATACTCGCTGACCTGGTGCATGTATTCCTTGGCTTGCTTGGAGGCCGCACAGATGGTATTGAAATCGCCGTTCTTCTCAATGGCGAAACCGGTAACCGGCTTGCCGGTCTGGGCAATGCCCTGGACGATGCGGTCGGTCCACAGCGGCTCGATGCCGATAACAATTACCGCGGCCACGTTGGGGTTGCAGCCGGTGCCGATGAGAGTTCTGAAATGCAGTTCCAGGTCTTCGCCAAACTGCAGGCGACCATACGGATGGGGAATGGCCATCGTGCCTTTGACGTTGTTTGCCACTGCTTCGCACGCCGAATTGGAAAGATCATCCAGCGGCAGAATGATCACATGGTTGCGAACACCGACCCGGCCGTTTTCACGACGATATCCCATAAATTTACTTTCCATGATTTACCACCTCTTTGTTTTAACGTTATGTACGTGAAGATGTTCGCCTTTCTTAATTGGAGCGACGACTTTGCCGATATCGGTGTTGTACTTTATTACCGTGTCGCCCTCCTGGTAATCCTGCAGAGCCACCTTGTGGCCGATCGGGATATCGCTGAGCAGCTTGATGGTGATCGTCTCATCTTCTTTCATCACCCAGCCGGTGATCTCCTGACCGGCCGACAATCCCTCGACAACTGCGACGCCAACGCCGTCGGCAGCCTCATGTACTAAAAAATCGATAGCCATGTATTCCTCCTACATTGGTTAAAATTATGAATCGAGCACTACAGCCCTGGGGCTTCACTCCACTCTCGGTTCATGTGCTTTGGGGCTTTCATCGCGAAAGCGTTCCTCTTATCCACCGGAGCCTGCCTGAACCGGTCCCGGTTTAAATCCATTTACCTTTCTGTTCGGTAAAAATAGGTGGTGTTGGCATTGGGAATCACCCCTACTCGGGGCGCTCCCGCAAAATTATTCACCCATTCACCAACGACCCGCGAAGGGTCAGCCGAGCGCAAGTGGCAGGTATGCAGCACGCCGGCATCGAGTTCGCTGCTCACCGCCACATCGAACTCATTCAAGGTCCGTCCGAATAGATAGGCCTTGTGGGCTCCCATTCTGAAGCCCTGTTCTTTGAAATCGGCTAATACTTCTTCCGGACTAGTGAACTGGGATACGTAATCAAAATACACATCATCACCAACGCCCTGGGTTGAGGCCGCCAACAGCAGAATGTGGCCTCCTTTCTTGACGGCCTGTGAGGCCAGATTCAGACCTTTTTGCGCCTGGTAGAGGCAGATATCCTTGGGATATCCTCCGCAACTGGCCACCACGATATCGAATTTTTCATCGATCTCCACCCCATAAAGCGCCGCACATGTCTTAGCGCCCTCAATCAGCATCTTCAGCGGGTCACCGGCCAGCACCTGCACCACTTTCTTGGTCGGCGCCATGATAACGTTGACCGCCAGATCAATGCCGACCATTTCGCCGGCCTCGTTGAGATCTTCCCGAACGGGGTTGCCGTGCAGAATGCCGACCTGGGCGAGGTCGTGAAACATCAGGGAGTGATTGTGCTCTATGGTTGCCGAACTGCCGCAGCCGATTATGATCCCCTTGGATCCACCGGTGAAACCGACGAATTGATGCGGATCGATCTGACCGATCACAATTTTGAAATCGGCTTCAGCCATCTGGGCATTTATTCGGATCGGGGTCCCCCGGCTGGTGTGGCCATAATCAACCATCGGACTCTGGTTGGCATCGTGACCGGCCACCGAGCAACCGCCGGCTATGTCGGGCGGCACCAGGCGGTTAAGCGTTTCCCCGTCGAGCGGTGGGTGCAGGCCGCCGCCGACAATGATGCTGATTCCTGCGGGGTCGAGACCGGGTACAGTTGCGAAAAGCCAGTTCAGCAGCCCTGGAAGGATCTCTTTTACCGGCAGCGGGCGCGTTTCGTCAGGAATGGCAATGGCCGCCGTGGATGCCTTTTTGAGGTTCTGCGTTATTTTTGATTCCGCGGAGTTAAGAAGGGCGAGGGCGTTGGCCAGTTCCCGCTCGACTGAATCGACCGGATCCAGATGATTTGGTTCCAGAATTTGGGCCTGCGCGGACTCCGGGATATGAACGGTGATGGTTCCAGTTCCGTATTTGAGATCGAGTTCCATTGTCCTCCCCCTGTATGAATAACAAGAATTTATAAAGCAAGAGATGGGCCACTATTATGTGTATCTCTAAGGTGCTGAAAAGTGATCGTTTATAAAAAATGCATCGGTGAGGTGCCGAAAAATGGTGCCCAATATTAGGCACTGAGCCCAATTTTGGGCTTGTTTTTTCGGCAGACTCCGGCTATGCATAGCTCATGGTTCAGACATTCGCCGAAAATTCGAGTCCTGGGTCTCGCTGGAGCAGCGAAACCCGTTATAAAATCCTGCTCGAGCTCAACAACGCCATTGTCACCTGCAAGAGCAGAGAAGACCTGTTCTCTGCCCTGTCAAAGGAGTTGCAGCGTCATTTCGCCTACGATCGCTTATGCATCATGCTCTACGATGCCAACCTGCATACCATCACCTATTTTGCCGCTGCCGACGGGATTCAGCCCACCGGGGTCGTAGCCCAGAAATCGAGGCCGCTGGCAGACGGGGCGATAGCCCGAATGGCTATCCAGTCGGGTCAGCCGGTGATATTCGACGATTTAACCCGCTATACCGATCTCAGCTCGGTAGGAGAACTGGTAAGAGCCGGGCTGAAATCAACCATGGTCTTTCCGATGATCGTCAGGGATCAGCTCCTGGGGACCATTCACTTCAGTTTCCGCAACGCCCCCGACGGGGTTACCGAGCTGACGGAACTGCTTCAGGCCCTGTCTCTGCAGATTGCCATTGCCGTTGAAAACATGCTGGCCTATACCTCGCTGCAGAATTCCAACAAGCATCTTCAGGAGGAAAAACAATACCTGCTCACCCATGGCCGCGAGTATCAGACCACCGACTTCTTTTTTGCCTCCTCCCAGATGAACCGGATTATGGAAATCATCGATCAGGTGGCCGGAACCGACGAAACCATTCTGATCACCGGGGAAACAGGCACGGGAAAGGATTTTCTCAGCCGCTTGATTCACGACAGGAGCGGCCGGCGGGATAACCTGTTTGTGAAGACAAACTGCCCAGGGCTCACCACCTCGTTGTTTGAAAGCGAACTTTTCGGCCATGCAAAAGGGGCCTTCACCGGCGCTGATCGCCAGAGGCTCGGCCGCTTCGAACTCGCCGACGGCGGCACTATTTTTCTGGATGAAGTGGGGGATCTGCCCATGGGGCTGCAGGCCAAGCTTCTGCAGGTGCTTCAGGACAAAAAAATCGAGCGGGTTGGTGAGTCAACCTCCACCGAGATCGACGCTCGAATCATCGCCGCGACCAATAAAAACCTGATTGAAAGCGTAAAAGCGGGACAGTTCAGACAGGATCTTTTCTACCGCTTGGAAACCGTGACCATCAATGTGCCGCCGCTGCGCGAGCGGCTCGATGATATTCCCCTGCTGATCAGCAGCATCAACGCCGCCGAGGCGGAGCGAATGAATCGCCCGGCCCCGGTGTATACCGATGACGCCATTGACTTTTTGCGGCACTATAACTGGCCGGGTAATGTCCGGGAACTGAAAAACATGGTCAAGCGCCTGATCATCCTCAACCCGGGAGCCCTGATCAATGAGTCTGAGATCAAACGAACCTTTCCGGTAACCATGGCCAGTGTCGCCCAGCTTAAGGATTTTGTCACCCGTGACCAGGCTGAGCGCGACCACATACTCCAGGCGCTGGCTGCCACGGGGGGAGTGGTTGGCGGCAAGAGCGGCGCTGCCAGACTTCTGGGGATTCCCCGTTCAACCCTGCAGTACAGGATGAAAAAGCTGCAGATCGACCCGCTTGAGACTGTCTCGGGCAGGCCTCAATGACCGGCCGAGCAAGGATGACGCTCAGCGTCTGCAGGTGCTGAGACGTTCTATCTCTGCACCAGGGCATTGATTTCTTCCATGAGCGGAAGCGGTATGTTGAGGCCGTGGCGCAGGGCCTCGCGACGCTTTTCCAATCGTGTCAGACCAGGCAGCCTGGCTCCCTCAAGCCTGTCATAAAGAGCTGCCAGTTCTCTGATTCTGCCAGCGAAATGACCCGCCGACAGCGCCTTTGCGTCGACGGCGATAATCACCTGACCGAGGTTTGGAGGATCGCCTTCTTCCTCAAACAAAGAGGTCGCCTCGGTGCCAAGTGCCGCCCCTGCAAGGCAGGCAGACATGATTTCGATCATCAGTGCCAGCGCCGCCCCCTTAACTCCGCCAATGGGCACCATAGAGCCAATTCCGGCGACAGGGCCCAGCCCTGAGGTATCTGCGTGCCCGCTTGCTTGGCCGCCATGATTTTACCCCTGGCCACCACCGACAGGGCAAAATCGATTACCAGCGGATCACCGTCTAAGGGGGCGGCGAACGCAACAGGGTTGGTGCCGAGCACCTTTTCGCGGGCTCCGAACGGGGCAATGGCTTTAGGGGTGTTCCCGTAGACAAAGGCGACAAACCCCTGCCTGGCTAGATCCTCACATGGGTGTCCGGCAACCCCGAAATGGTGCGAGTGATAGAGAGCGGCTGCGGCTATGCCGAGCTTGTTCGTCCTGGGCGCCAGCTCGGAGAGGGCCAGTTTGAGCGCCGGATACGCAAAGCCAAAGCCGGCGTCAACGCGGAAAAGCCCCTCTTTCAGATCAACAATCCGCGGAGTGGCGTGGCCCTGTACTTTGCCGCTTCTGGCCTGGGCCGCATAAGAGGGTACGCGGGAGAGGCCGTGTCCTCTCTGACCGTCTGTTTCAGCCCGCACCAGAGCCTCGGCGGTAGTTCTGGCATTGCCCTCAGCGGTGCCGGAGTTCTTCAGGGCAGCATAACTGCGCGCGAACGCCTGTTCTATCGAAATGGTAATGGTACTCATTTTGGCTTACCTCGGGAGGAGATTTATGGCGGTTATCCCATCGGAAATCTTCATACAAAGAAATGATCCTCTTGCCAATCTATCTTTGTTTTGTTAAAAAATTTACAAAATGAAACAATAAGTGATCAATTATCCACATTTGGTTCCCTGCAAGGGAAAGGGAGATCCCATGGCGAAAATCGTCTGTGTAGGCATGGCGTGTCTTGATTATCTGTTCAGAGTATCTACACTGCCGGGCGGCGGTGGCAAATTCTTTGCCGAAGACTACCGGGCTGCACCCGGCGGACCCGCCGCAGCGGCGGGCATTGCAGTTGCTGCGCTGGGACATGAGGCACGGTTCATCGGCCGCCTTGGCGACGATCAGGTTGGACGCGACCTGGTCGGCCATTTGCGCAAAAGAGGCGTCGATGTATCCGCCGTGCGCCTGATTGACGGACATACTTCCCAGGTCTCATCGGTG
>JARRLH010000098.1:0-13286 GCA_037387205.1 Desulfofustis sp. | reverse complement strand
ACCATCCTGGCTCTGAAGCTGCAGATGCATGCCAACCTCCGGCTCGATATCTTCCGGTATCTGGTCTGCCGGAAAATCAATTACTTTCTCATCGTAGTAGGCGCCGTAGGCTTTGTCAGCTGGTATGGTCACCGTTTTTGAATCCCCCACTGACATGCCTAAAATTGCTGCTTCAAAGCCATCGATGACTTCACCTTCGCCGAGAGTGACTGGAAGCGGGTCCTTGCCTTCCGAGGAATCAAAGATTGTTCCATCATTTAGTTTGCCAGTGTAGTGCAGTGTTACGTTGTCTCCGTTTTTTGCCTGTGTCATGAAGGTCACCCATGTATGTGTGTTTGATGGTGCAATTCATCGATCAAATTGCTCGGAACAGTAGCACAAAAACCTGGTTCGCAGTGGATGATCCTTCAAGAGATTGGGAAACCAGATTCAAGTGGGGTGAGAACCGGGAAACCTGCGTTTGCAGACGGCAAGTAGCGATCGCAAAAAGGATTGGCAGCGTGAAGCAGGTTATTGTGCAATATATGTTTGGCAAAACTATATTCTGCGGTGGCGAGGTGTCAAGGTCGGCGCGGTGCCTCTGCGGCACAATCTCCCGCGTAGAATGTGTAACCCAGCCGATAACCAATGATGATTGTGCCAGGGTGCATTAAAGTGGTGGCAAGATGAGAGCAAGGGGTGGAAGAGAGACCTGCCTGGTGTAGTGAAGCATAAAAATTACGCGATGAGACTGACATACCCGTTTTATTCAGCCTCTCCACCGGGACAATATGGAATAATTTTTACAGGTCAGACTGTTGCGTTGCTAGCGTCTTTGACGATTATTTTGGGACCCGACTATTCTACCAAAATTTACCTGCCATGGCTGCCACAGACTCAGGTAAAGTAAAGGTGGCCATCTCACCTGAGGCCAATTCGAAGCCGGTAAAATCACTTCGAACCCAGGGAGCATAACTGGATCGGGCGGTGAGGGAGATTTTCAAACATGGATATTTGGCAGCATCTTCAATGGACAGCAGACACAGGTTATAGGCGTTTCTATTTAGACTTTTATAAAACTTCTGGGTGTTGAGAACTCCCTCTGCAAGATCCTGCCAGATATTCTTTTTCTCGGGAATAAGCAGAGAAGACTCCGCTGCTGCGATGCCCCAAATCTCATAAAAACCGGAAGGGGCATAAGCCGCTATCCATTCCCATGCCCCAGTACTGCCGATATACCTTTCACCTATCTCTTGCTCAGCCAGGAGCAGATCCGCCAATATACAGGTCCCGTATCGAGCTGCATGTTCTCTGGCACGCGTTTGCAGCAAGGCATGGTTGGTCGAGATCTGTTTGGTAGCATGTACTTGAAGATGAGGGTGGACAAGAGAACCACCCGCGCCGGGCAGATGGTTTTGAGTGATCGACATGAAAATTGCCTCTGGATCGGCTCTTTTCACTCGAGTTAAATAATCAGAGCAATTGATAAAACTGTCGCGGTAAGAACCCGGCTTTGCCGTGCCGATCTCAACATGATGGGTAGTATCAAAAAGTGATACAGCGGACCATTCCGTGTAGGGGAAAAGGTTGGGAAAAAGTATCGATTTTCTGTTTTTCAGTCTTCTCTTGCCGCTGATCTGCTCATTCAGGCAGGGGGTCATGGACTCAATATTCACTGGACAGAAAGGACATGTTGAGTGGTGCAAATCTATTTCAGGGGGCTGATGCAGTTTTTCCGTCCCGCGTTCATTTTCCAGTGCCCTGCTGGGTGTAATCCTGCACTGTTTAAAGGTCACCGGGTCGGTGCGTACCTGCTGTATTCTGGTCAACGGTTTACCAGCAGCATCAGAAAAATTGGCTGATAATTCTTGTCTGCGGAATTCAATCATGGGCGTTTGCTCACCAATCCTCCGGTGCGAACCAATCCATCTGTCTTTTCTGGATTGAACGATTCCTGCCGCTTCGTTTCCTTTTCTTCCCGCTCAGGAACGTCTGATCAATTTAACTTCGCAGATCCCTTCCAGGCCTTTGGCAAAAGCTCTTGCGTCTACCTCGCTGCCCACCAATGAATCATAATGCATGGGGATGGCAATTTTAGGTTTGATTCGTTTGGCGGCTTCAACGGCCTCTTCGGCAGTCATCACATAGGTCCCGGAGACTGGCAGGAGAGCGATATCCACGTTTAGATCCGCCATTTCTTCGATCAGGTCTGTATCCCCCGCGTGATAAATTCGGCAGCCGCCGAGTGTAACGATAAATCCCAGCCAGTTCTTTTCTTTCGGATGAAACTTCTTGTTAGTGTTGTATGCCGCCACTGCTTCAATTTTAATTCCGTTCACCTCAATAGAGTCACCCGGCTTCATGATCCTGATATCGCCTGAGAGCTGTTCGGCCGATTCGGGTTCAGTGACGATTACCGTCGAGTCGTTTTTAAGTTTGTCAACGTCTTCCGGCGAACAATGATCATGGTGGACGTGCGTTATCAGTAAAATGTCCGCTGGTTCAACTGTTGCAACCTGATATGGATCGATAGCGACGATTTTGCCGTCAGCTTTGATCATAAAACCATCATGCCCAAGCCAGGAAATATTCTCCACGATTTCAGCTAACATTGGTATTCCTCCAGCTAAATTGACTACCTATCAACGCTATCCTAACTGATTATATGCTAGCTATAAGAGGTGGTTTGGTCAAGAAGTTGGTAAATTGACTTTTAACGACGGCTTTCCACCGTCAGGGCTCAATTAACTGGAGATTTGACCAGACAGGATACTCAGGACAAGCTTTTCCCTGACTTTCTACTTTGTAATTTGAACTTGCTCGAGTCCATCCCCTCCAGAATCATATCTCCCTGCTGGGTGAAAAGTTATAGAGAAGCAGAATTCCTGGGAATTAAGGTAATATATAAAGTATATTTAATGATGTCAGACTCTAACATTTCACCTGCTGGAGTCTCTGGCGCTCTGGGCACATGTCGTTGTACGCATACATTGCCATGAGCTCCAGGCGGTCGCCATTTACCCGTCTAAATGAAGTGAGTCAGGCCAGTTGGCAAAGGGCCTGAAAAGGATATGAAAGAATCATACGCCCTGGCTGTTAAGAAATTGGTGCTGTTCTTCATCGTTGCCTCGGCAGCCTCGGGTTTTGCCTATTACATGCTGCGCGGCAGCGATGAGGAAAACCAGCGTCCCCAACGCCGCGCCTCGGCTGTCGGGGT
Source organism: Desulfofustis sp. (assembly GCA_037387205.1). GTDB lineage: Bacteria > Desulfobacterota > Desulfobulbia > Desulfobulbales > Desulfocapsaceae > JABDQA01. Next base: position 10,090 of record JARRLH010000098.1, on the reverse strand, counting down.
CGAGGTGGCTCAGGTGGAACGGCGCAACCTCGTTGAAAAACGAGTATTCATCGGTACCCTGAAGGCAGAAAAGCAGTTCGATGCAGCGTTCAAAGTTGGAGGCCGGCTCCAGATAATTGCCGTCAATCTTGGCGATTGTCTTAAAAAGGGTGACCTGATCGCCCGGCTGGACAGCGAGGAATTCGAACAGCAGCGTGCCCAGGCGCAGGCAGAGCTGGAAGTCGCCCGCGCCTCATTGACTGAAGCGCGCAGCAATCTCAGAGCGGCGGAGCGTAACTACGAACGAGCGGAGAAGCTAAGGGAACAGAGAGTTTCCTCAGCCGCCGAACTCGAGGCCTCGGAAACCGAGATGCTCTCCCAGCGGGCAGGTGTCAATCTGGCTCAGGCCCAGATAAAGCAGCGTGAGGCAGCGCTGCGCGCTGCCGAAGTGCGCCTTTCCTATACGACATTGAACGCCGACTGGCAGTCCGGCGACACCGATGTGTGCCGGTTCGTTGCCGGTAAATATGTTGACGAGGGCGACACCATCTCAGCCAACACCTCAGTGGTTACCCTGATCGATCTTTCCCAACTCAAGGCGGTGATCAACGTGGCTGAAAGAGATTACGCGCTGCTCAGCATCGGACAACCGGCCGAGATCAGTGTCGATTCGATTGCCGACCGGGCTTTTCCCGGAACGGTTGTCCGGCTGGCGCCGGTGTTTGACGATTCCAGCAGGCAGGCGCGGGTGGAAATCAGCGTGGCCAATCCGGACGCCATCTTGAAAAGCGGTATGTTTGCCCGGGTTCAGATCGAGCTTGGTCGGGCCGAGCAGGCGGTTGCTGCACCATTAGATGCGGTCATTCAGCGACTTGGCACCAACGGGGCTTTTGTGGTGGAGGACGGCAAGGCCCGCTTTGTCGAAATTCGAGCCGGCATCCAGGCCGAAGGCTGGACGCAGGTGTCGGGCCTGGAGGAAGGCCAGCTGGTGGTCACTCTTGGTCATCATTTGCTCAGCGACGGGACACCCGTCTCCACTGGCGACGTTGAAGAAGAAGCTCCCCGGCAGCAGGGGCTTCGGCAATAGGTCGAGAGCATGAACATCAGTGCCTTTACCACCGCCCGTCCTATCTTCACCACCATGGTGACCCTCATTGTAATTCTGGTGGGAGCCGTGTCCCTCACCCGTTTGCCCATCGATCTGCTTCCCGAGATTACTTATCCGGTACTGAGCATCAATACCTCCTATGGTAACGCCGCCCCCGAGGAAGTTGAGAAGCTGGTGACGGAAGTGATTGAAAGTGCGGTCTCGGTTATCCAGGGAATCAAGGAAGTCACCTCGGAGTCGACCGAGGGCAACAGCCGGGTGCGCGTGTCGTTTACCTGGGGAACGAATCTTGATGCCGCTTCCAACGATGTTCGCGACCGGCTGGACAGGGTCATCAACAATCTGCCTGACGAGGCTGACCGCCCCCAGATCCGCAAGTTCGACCCAAACAGTGCCCCGATACTGATCTATGGCGCCGCCTCCAATCTCGATCCGATCGAGCTGCGCCGCTTAATTGACGACCAGATAAGCTATCGCATCGAGCAGGTTCCCGGAGTCGCTGCGCTGGACGTCTGGGGAGGCCTGGAACGGGAGATCCAGATCGAGATCGACCCGGACCGGATGAGGGCCCTGCAGATCTCCCTCGACACCATCCGCACCGCTATTCGCGATGCCAATATCAGCCTGCCGGCAGGTACCATCGAGTCGGGCAACACCGAGACCCGGCTGCGCACCCCCGGTGAGCTGACCAGCGTCGAGCAATTGCTCGACCTGGTCGTCGACCGCCGCAGCGAGGCGCCCATTTACCTGAAACAGGTGGCCGAGGTGCTGGACACCCATTCGGAAATCACTCGCATCGTCCGGATCAACGGCCGGCCGGGTGTCTACCTGGCCATTCGCAAGCAGTCGGGCACCAATACGGTCCAGGTCGCCCGCCAGGCCAAAAAGGTTATTGACCAGATCAACGTTGATTTTCCGCAGATAGAGCTGATATCGATCGTCGACACATCGGACTATATCCAGCGCTCGCTGACCAACGTGGGCCGCACCATGGTCATTGGCGGACTGCTCGCCAGCGTGGTTCTGCTGACCTTTCTGCTCAATCTGCGCGCCACCCTGGTGGTGATAACAGCGATCCCGGTGGCGGTCATCTCCACTTTTGCGATGATGTATTTCGGCAACCTGACTCTCAACCTGATGACCCTGGGCGGACTGGCCCTGGGACTGGGCATGATGGTCGACAACTCGATCGTGGTCCTGGAAAACATCCTGCGCCGCTTCCAGAATCTCAAGGAGAGCGCCATGCAGGCCGCCGTCCGGGGCTCCAGCGAGGTGACCGGGGCGATCATCGCCTCCACCTGCACGACACTGGTCATTTTCGTGCCGATGCTCTTCACCCGGGAAATTTCCGGGCTGCTGTTCAGACAGTTCATGTACGTGGTCGCCTTTGCCCTGCTCTGCTCGCTGCTGACCGCGCTGACCATCGTGCCGATGCTGACCAGCCTGTTTCTAAAAGCCGGGGAAGAACGGCAGGCCGCCAGGCCGAGGAGCCGGCTCGCTGGAGGCATGGCCAGGGCACACGTGTCACTCTATAACGGTTATGAAGCCGCTCTGGCCGCCAGTCTGCGCAATCCCCTGCTGTGCGTTATCGCCGTCATTTTCATGTTCAGCGCTACCCTGGCCCTGATTCCACGGATAGGAACAGAGTTCATGCCCGCCTCGGATGAAGGGCAGGTCCGGGTCAATGTCGACCTGGCCAGCGGTACCCGGCTCGAGGTATTGGACCAGGTAATGGGCGGCATCGAGAAAACGGTGCAGGATTCGGTCCCGGAAATGCGGGCCATGGTCGCCAACCTGGGCTCGTCGGGCGGCCGCGGCGACGCGGCCGGCGGCAACATCCGCGTCTCGCTGGTACCGGTCCTGGAGCGTGAACGCTCGAGCGATGAGGTGGCGAAGGATCTGCGCTCGCAGATCGGCACGGTGCCGGGTGCCGAGGTTCGCGTTCGGGCCGGCCAGGGCCTGTTCCTGCTGTCGCGGCTGCTGGGCGGCGGAGAAGACAATCTCGAAGTTGAAGTTCTCGGATATGAACTGTCAGTCATTGACAGCCTGGCGTTGGCCGTGGAGGAGCAGATCAAGGATATCCCGGGCGTCACCGACACCCGGCGCGGCCGCCGCGACGGTGTCCCTCAGCAGCTGCTGGAAATCGACCGGGACCGGGCCGCCGATCTCGGCTTCACCGTGGCCCAGATCGCCCGGGTCCTGGAGACTGCCCTTTCAGGCACACGGGCCGGCCAGTTCCGGGACGGCAGCGGAGAAGAGGTCGACATCCGGGTCAAGGTCAAGGATGCCGAACAGCTGAGCATCGAGGAACTGCTGACGCTGACCATCACCAACAACCGCGGCGAAGCTGTTTCACTGCGCAACCTGATGGTGCCGCGGCCCGGCATCGGGCCGGTGGAAATCGAGCGCAAGAACCAGCAGCGCATGGTTGATATCCGCGCCAACATCGCCGATCGGCCGCTTGGCGACGTCGCCTCCGAGGCCCAGAAACGGCTGGCCGAAATACCCCGGCCCCGCGGCTACGAGATCATGCTCTCGGGCGATGTAGAGGAACAGGCCAAATCCTTCAGGGAGATGCTGATCGGCATCATTTTGGCCACCCTGCTCGTCTATATGGTGCTTGCTTCACTCTATGAATCGCTGCTCTCCCCGGTCATCGTCATGCTTACCGTGCCGCTGCCGCTGATCGGCGTCGTACTGACCCTGCTGATGACCGGCACCACCTTCAATATCCAGAGCTTTATCGGCTGCATCATGCTGGTCGGCATCGTGGTCAACAACGCCATCCTGATCGTCGACCGGGCCAATGTGCTGTTCCACGAAAAAGGCCGGCCCCTCCTCGAAGCGGTGCGGACCGCCGGCAAAGACCGGCTGCGGCCGGTGCTGATGACCTCGCTCACCACCATCCTCTCCCTGCTGCCCCTGGCCATCGGCATAGGAGAAGGCAGCGAGGCGCAGGCGCCGCTGGCGCGGGCAGTGTTGGGCGGTCTGCTGAGCGCCACCCTGATCACTCTGATCTACATCCCGACCATGTATACCCTCTTCAACCGCCGTGTCGAACGCGCCCGCAACCAGCTGGGGGCCGAGGTTGCATCATGAAAGGTTGCGGCAGAGCGCTTCTTATTTTTTGCACCGCCCTGGTTCTGGCTGGCTGCGTGAAAATTCCCCCTGAGGAGATCGAGACCAGGGAGGTCGATCTGACAACGCCGCCGACCGCTATTGACCGGCCGACACTCGGCGCAGGTGACGACGAATACCAAAGCCCCCGCAGCCCCGAGTCTGCAGAACTCACCTTCTCAGCCGCTTCGCGGCGGGACCTGCCGCCCTTTCCGGCCGAGGGAATTCTGGACCTGACCCTGGAGCAGGCGGTGATTTCAGCCCTGGAGCGCAACCGTTCACTGCGTGTTGAACAATACGAACCGCTAATCGCCGGTACCTTCGTCGACGTGGAACGAGCAGTTTTCGATCCGGTCCTCTTTGCCGAGGGCAGCTATGAGAGCTATCGTGATCGTTCGCTGGACGACGCTCTGGCCCGCTTTTTCTCCATCGATGGCAGCCGCGGCAACGTGCGGGCAGGTGTTTCCAGACGCCTGCCAACCGGTACCGACGTAACCCTGGACCTGACCCTGCTGAATCGGGACGACGACAATAGCAATTTTTCCGAGGAGGCGCGGGCCGGCCTGAATCTCACCCAGGCCCTGCTGCGCGACTTCGGCGTCGCCGTCAATCTGGTTGCTGTCCGGCAGGCGGAAACTTCTGAACTGGCTTCAGCCTATCGCCTGCGGGGATTTACTGAAAATCTGGTTGCTGAAGTAGAAAACGGTTTTTGGGATTACGCACTGGCCGTCCGCCAGGTCGAAATATTTGAGGAGTCTTTCGAACTGGCCCAGCGCCAGCTCGCCAATATCCGCACCCGCATTAACGTTGGCCAACTCGCCGAAACCGAGGAGACTGTCGCTGACGCCGAAGTGGCGCTCCGTGAACAGCAATTGATCGATGCCCGCAACGCCCGCGAGCAGACGCGTCTGGCTCTGCTGAGGCTTCTTAATCCGCCGTCGGCGGAAGGCTGGGATCGGCAGATAACCTTAAGCGAGCAGACCATCGTTCCGGAGGTCAGCCTGGGCAGCGCAACCGAGCACGAAGCCTTGGCCATCAGACTGCGCCCGGATCTCAACGAGGCCCGCTTGCAGGCCCGCCGGGGGGACCTCGAGATCGTGCAGACGAAAAATGGGCTGCTGCCCCGACTCGACCTGTTCATCATCCTTGGCAAGACCGGCTACTCGCAGAGTTTTTCGAGCGGATTAAGCGATCTTGACGGCCCGGGGTACGATTTCACCTTAGGCCTTGAGTACGAGTTTCCGATATACAACCGCGAGGCCAAGGCACTCGATCGCCGGGCACAGGCAACCTATGAACAGGCTCTTGAAAGCATCGAGAACCTTAAACAGCTCATCTCCCTTGATGTCCGCAATGCCCTGCTTGAGGTTGATCGGGGCCTGCAGCAGATTGTCGCCAGTGCCTCCCGGCGGGCTCTCCAGGAAGAAGTTGCCCGGGCTGAATCGGTCAGATTCCAGGTTGGCACGACAACCGCGCTTGATGTGGCTCGGGTTCAGCGTGATTTGCTGGAGAGTCAAATCAACGAAGTAGAAGCCATTGTCAATTACCGCCAGGCTCTCACAAATTTATATCTGGTCGACGGTACTCTATTGCTCAGACGCGGCATCCAAGGTCCAGGATCAGCGCAGGTCATGCGCTAGTTCTGCGTTGCGTTCAGCCATCCACCATAAAAATAAAAAGCTGAAAATATTGACAAATATATGGATCGCAAAATGACCGACCCCGCCGGAACCCGCATGGATAAGTACGCGATCACCCGCTTTAACACGCGACTGCAGCACCTGCAGGGCGGTCAGCGCAGCCAGCTTTGAAGCCGCCCGCGCAGCAGTCGGCTCCGGGGACGCGTCACCTAGAGGAACGCATGCATGTGGCGCCGGCGTTGAAGGGGTTTTCAGAGTTTAAGCCGAGATCGATTGATTGCATCAACCTGTTTATCTGCGGTCAGATATCCAACCCGAACGGCTTTGAGATTGCGTTGATAGAGGTATGATTGGACGGGAAATCGGGTAATCTTAAAGCTACAATTCTAGGTGTTGCGCACCAGCAATATTACTGCAAAAATTAGTACGACGATTGACACTGCCACAACTGCGATCACCCCCCCGCCCATCCAGGTAAGATTTCCATCCGAACAGACGGCCCCAAACTGGCAATACTCAGACATAAATTTTGCCCAGGCACTTTTAAGAATAGGAGAAATTATCTCCCAGGCTTGAGCAGTAAAGCGAGATATCATTTCCCAGAATTCGGAAAGATAGAAAACGAGCCTCTCCCAGAGTTCAATAAGCTTTTCCATGTTGCCTCCAAGATGTCTGTAGGTGTTAAATGGATCAGTTATTGTAAGGCACATAGAGTAACATACTGCTCACCCGGGTTGCATCCAAAAGATGAGAACTAAAAACCGTTCTGTTAACGTTCAGACACAGATGCACAGACAAAACTGAACAGAAGAGGAATCTTCACTTGCGGATTAACGCTTTAACGCTTTCCTGATAATCATTTAACTTCATATCCTGACGGAAAATAACATTTCTAATTGACAGACTACCTGGCTTGTTTAGTTTGCTTATCACCATGCCACATCGTGGCATAATGTCTCTCAGAAGAAGTCTTCCAAATCACTTTTATCGTATAGAGACTTAAAATTCTCAATGGAGGAAGCGAAATGATACACGCTTATGCAGCATTCGAGGCTGGAAAAGCACTTAAGCCTTTTGAATATGATCCTGGAGAACTTAGCTCCAATGAAGTGGAAATAGATGTAGATTACTGTGGTATCTGTCACTCCGACCTCAGCATGGTTGAGAACGAATGGGGTATTTCGCAGTTTCCCCTGGTTCCTGGCCATGAAGTGGTAGGAACAATAGCGGCCAGGGGCGAGAGTGTGACCCATTTAGAAGTCGGCGACCAGGTAGGTCTGGGCTGGCATGCTGGCTACTGCATGATCTGCAGGGATTGCCTTCATGGAGACCACAATATGTGTGCTAATGCAGAGGCCACTATTGTCAGTCACCATGGCGGTTTCGCCGATAAGGTTCGTGCGCAAGCGACCAGTGTGCTCAAACTGCCAGAGGGACTTGATCTGGAGAGTGCAGGCCCACTATTTTGTGGCGGTATCACCGTATTTAACCCACTGATTCAATTTAACATTAAACCGACCGACAGTGTAGCGGTGATTGGCATTGGCGGTCTCGGGCATATGGCTTTGCAGTTCTTCAATGCGTGGGGATGCGAGGTGACTGCATTCACATCCAGCGAGGACAAGACCAAAGAAGCCCTAGAATTGGGTGCTCACCAGACCATAAACTCCCGGGATTCGGATGCGCTTGAAGCGGCCGCCGGTCAGTTCGATCTGGTATTATCCACGGTCAACGTTAAATTGGATTGGAACAAATACATTGAGACATTAAAGACACGGGGCCGATTACACCTTGTCGGTGCAACTCTCGAACCGCTTGACTTGCAGTTATTCCCGATGCTGATGGGACAGCGCTCAGTATCCGCCTCTCCCGTAGGCAGTCCTGCAAATATTGCACGAATGCTGGAATTTGCTGCCCGGCACGATATCAAGCCAATTATTGAGAAATTCCGACTTGACCAGGTCAATGAAGCTATTGAACATCTGAAAAGTGGTCAAGCCAGATATCGTATCGTGCTCACAAATTAATGTAACAGTGGGTGCGGCCAAGCTGCATCCACTGTGTTCCCTTTCCCCATCAAACCGGTTCAGTGGCATAAATTTTAAAACACCCAAGGTGAAATTCTATTGTTGCAGGGTGAAGAAGACTACCACTACAAAGATCTGGCGGCCCCCCTCGCAACAGCAACGTCAGGTTAACCCAGGTCAGGATAAGCTAAACCCGTGTACTAAATTCCGGTTCTTCACTTAACTTATTTCTATTATTCCTTTGACGTTGGATAAGGCTTTTTTACACGCATCCTCTACATCAGGGTTGAGGGAGCCAGAGAAACAGATCCGCCTGTTCCTGACAACCAGCTTAGACTCCTCCACTTCATCAAACTCAAGCAGGACTGCATGCACCTTTTGTGTTAAAGCGAGATCAATTAATTTCTCAGACACCGGAGAAGTTATAGTAAACCTATCACTGCCAACTGCAGATATTATCATTTCAACGCAAGTGCTTGATGGTATTGTCCGTGTATTGAGGATCAGATCATACAGTGAACTGTCGTCCCAGTCGGTATTAAAATACGTGTGAATATATCCGGATGAGTTTTGATCGCTTCGCTGAATTACCCACAGAGCATTTTTTTCATCGCATTCCCTTTGTTCCATAAGTCGCTGAACTCTTGTCGAATCCGGAGCGATTATTCTTACACTCAGTGTCCCAGGAATATTCTTTAGTATCACCTGGGCCCCTCGCCCTACAATTACAACATCTCAATATCTGACGATGAAAATCCATGCTCCGAAAGGATCTTGCTAATTTGAGATTTCTCAATCAGTTTGTAGCCGAGTCTGTCGGCTACTGTCTTGGCTACTTCATCTCCAAGGCTTCCTATCTGTCTGGAAATCGTGATAATGGCCATTATTTAATCCTCCCCACGCTTATTTCGGGACTTTTCTGAATTTTATAAAATAATTGGTGAGTTCTGCCAAGAATCGCTAGGGACTAATCGCTATTCATTGGCTTTAAATTTTAAAAGACTTCAACTGATCGAATATTCCAGAACACCAATAACAGATCCTAGTGACGACACTCTCGGATAAAAAATAAGCATTTTACCTAACAACAAAATGTCACCTTGTGGGCAGTTGGCTTTAACCATCTGCTAGGTTGGAACTACATTGTCTGCAATGGTTAATGATTTACAGGCATTATGTCTGTTAGCTTCCTATAGCCCGTTTCTATGATTCTGGAACTTATTCATCGAATTCGAGCATTAAAAGCTGCACCAACCGCCGGGTGGTATCTTGATAATTACGCGCTTTCCTGCAGTTGATAAATCATATTACAAGCAGTTGGTACTAGGTTGAATGATTGTGGAGGAAGGATTTCGTGGGAGCCGATAACCAGAAAACCTCCAGGAAGCAGCGACTGCAGTATCCTGTCCAGGACAATCGATTGCACCCCAGGGCAGTGATAGGTGAGCAGGTTATTGCGCAGGAACACAGCATGAAAGCCTCTGTCCGGCAAGGCACTGAAAAAGTCATGATGCTTCCAGGTAATTCCTTTCTTGAATGTTTGTTTGATAGCAAATTCGTTGCGACGAACTGACGGGTGAAAGCTGGTTGAAAGCATGGCCGGCCCCAACTCTCGCAGGCTGCTCTTCTGGTAGATACCTTTTTGTGCTCGCTCAAGGCATGCATCATTGGCATCCGTCCCAAGAATTTCTATCGAGGAACAAGTGGCCCAGTGCTCCTGATGCAGGATATTGAGACTGTAGACTTCTTCTCCACAGCTGCAGCCTGCACACCAGATTTTCAGTGCATCATTGTGCTCAAGCAAGGTGGGGAAAACAGAATCGGCCAGGCTGGTCCAGAGCTTTCTGTCCCTAAAAAAACGTGAAATGGTGATCCGCAGGAAAAAGAGCAGCGTTTCCCGTTCAGCCCGGTTCTCATCAAGGACATCAAGGTATTCTTCAATCGAGCTGCAGCCCAGTGACTCCATATGTGCGCCAATCCTTTTCATCGGTCTTTTTCGCACTTTTCTATAGCCTTGCCAAGATCGATGGTAGTGCTCAAGCAGAAGCCTGAAGTCGGAGTCGGTAATCATTTTCTTGGTCACGTTAAGTGGACGTTTCTATTGCTCCGCGGCTGTAAGTGATTTTTGGGATACCCCACTATTGTAGCTTTATCACAGCTTGTGCCTGATCTCTCTAGGCCCCAGAGATATCCGGGGAAGCTCCAGTACCTGACAAAAA
>JARRLH010000097.1:0-15403 GCA_037387205.1 Desulfofustis sp. | reverse complement strand
CACTAATACCAAAGTAACACTATCAGAACGTTTCTCGAAAAATATAGATCATGAATACGCTGGTTTCATTTATTGTTGTTCTCGGTATTCTCATTTTCGTCCATGAGCTTGGTCATTTCCTGGTCGCCAAGCTGTTCCAGGTCAAAGTACTCAAATTCTCTTTGGGATTCGGGCCGAAGCTGATCAGCAGAACCGTGGGGGACACCGAGTACCTGATCTCGGCCTTCCCCCTTGGAGGCTATGTCAAGATGCTCGGAGAGAATCCTGATGAAGCAGGCAAAGAGGAGGATCAGGAGCGCTCGTTCGCCGCCAAGCCCGTCTGGAACCGTTTTTTCATCGTTCTGGCGGGCCCCGTGTTCAATCTGCTTTTTTCAGTTCTCCTTTTCTTTCTCATTTTCCTGGTAATGGGAATCCCGGAGAACCGCGATACGACGGAGATTGGCGAGGTAAGCCCCCAATCTCCGGCAGCCGCAGCCGGGATAGAGGCGGGGGACCGGATAATCGGCATAGACGGTCGGGGGGTTGCCAGTTGGATGGAGGTGCTCACCACTGTTTCTGAAAGCGAGGGGAGAGAACTTCAATTCACTGTGGTGCGAGGTGGAGAAGAACTGGTTATTAATGTCGCTCCACGGATCGACAGTGTCACCAATGTCTTTGGTGAAGAGGTCGAGCAGCGGTTTATGATCGGCATCGTCAAGAAAGAGCAGATCGACTACCGCAGGGCTGGACTCTTCGAAGCCCTGCAGGCGGGAGTGTGGCAGACCTGGATGTTTATCTATCTGACCTTTATGGGGGTGGTGAAGATAATCCAGAACGTGGTTCCGGCTTCCGAGCTCGGAGGCCCCATTCTGATCGCTCAACTGGCCGGCGAACAGGCCCGGGCCGGCTGGCTCAACCTGGCCCATTTCATGGGGCTGCTGAGTGTCAACCTGGGCATTCTCAACCTGCTGCCGATTCCCATACTCGACGGTGGTCATCTGGTATTTCTGACCATTGAGGGTATCCGCCGAAAGCCGCTCAATGAGCGGGCCCAGATCATGGCCCAACAGATCGGCATCGCCCTGCTTGGCACCCTGATGCTCTTCGTCTTCTACAACGATATTGTCAGGATCTTCAGCCAATGACATCAGCGCCGGCCATACTTGCGTTCGATACGGCGACCAGCAACTGTTCAGTGGCCATTACCCGGGGGGACAGGAACAGCGGCCGGGTGGTGGGATCGCTCAGTTTTGCTTCCGGTACAAGCCACTCTCGAAGGCTCCTGGGATCCTTGGACTGGCTATTGCAGACCACAGAAATGAGTATCTCCGATATCGCGGCCCTGGCCGTAGGTACCGGCCCCGGCAGTTTCACTGGACTGCGTATCGGCATGGCCACTGCCAAAGGGCTCTCCCATGGCAAGGGGCTGCCGTTGATCGGTATCAGTTCGCTCGACGCGGTGGCCGCATCAGTCCGTTCGCAGCGTCTCATCTGCGTGGTCATGGATGCCAGGAAGAAGGAGGTCTACTGCTGCTTTTACCGCAGTAAGCCCGACTGGACCGTGGTGCGTTGTGCGAAGCCGGCTGTGATGGCACCGGAAGAGCTTGTAAGGCTGATTAACGAACCAGTGACGATGGCGGGTGACGGCGTGTGTGTTTATAATGACTTATTCAGCCAGCTTCTTGGTGATACGGCGGAACTGCTGCCCTGGATCAGTACACCCTCGGCGGTCAATATCGGGTTTTTGGCCTCGAGCGCCCAGGCCGCGGGTAACTATCTCGATCTCGATCGGGCCGCGCCTGAATATGTCCGCTCATCGGATGCTCAACTAAGCCTGGTAAGTCCGCTCAAGTCAGGATAGAAAAAGATGATCATCAGGCGCACAACGAGACAGATACGACTCGGCGATCTTCTTATCGGCGGTGGGGCGCCCATAAGCGTCCAGTCGATGACCAATACCGATACCGCCGATACCGAGAAGACGGCAGAGCAGATCCATCGGCTTGAAGCCGCTGGCTGCGAGATCATCAGGGTCGCGGTTCCCGATCTTGAGGCCGCCCGGTCACTTCGGGTGATCCGCGAGGCGATTGCCATTCCTCTGATAGCCGATATCCATTTCGACTGGCGGCTGGCGGTGGCAGCAATGGAGCATGGCGCCCAGGGGATCAGGATAAACCCGGGCAATCTCGGCGGTCCCGATAACCTGCAGCAGGTTGTCGATGCGGCCGCCCAGCACCAGGTGCCGATTCGGGTTGGAGTCAACAGCGGCTCCATCGAGAAGGATCTGCTTGAACGCCACGGATACCCGACCGCCGACAATCCCCAGGCCCTCATCGAAAGTGCCGTGAGAAATGTCCAACTGGTAGAGGGCTTCGGGTACCATGAGATGAAGGTATCGATAAAATCGGCCGATGTGCTCACCACCATAAACGCCTATCGTGCACTCTCAGAGACGCTTGATTATCCGCTGCATCTCGGGGTAACCGAAGCCGGTGGATTGATAGGCGGTACGGTCAAATCCAGCGTTGCCCTGGGGATTCTGCTCAGCGAGGGGATTGGCGATACGTTGCGGATCTCTTTGACCAGGGATCCCGTCGAGGAAGTACGGGTGGCTTATGAACTGCTGCGGTCGTTGAAAATCCGCGAGCGAGGGCCGGAGCTCATCTCCTGTCCGACCTGCGGTCGTACCGGGATAGATCTGTTCGGTCTGGCCCGGGAAGTGGAGGACTACATCCAGACGATGAAGTCGCCGCTCAAGGTCGCAGTCATGGGCTGCGTGGTCAATGGACCGGGTGAGGCTCGAGAAGCCGACATAGGGGTGGCCGGCGGCCGTGGTAAAGGCATTATTTTTAAAAAGGGCGAGATCGTCAAACGGGTTCCTGAAAATGAACTGCTGGCTGTCTTCATGGACGAGCTGAAAACGATGGAGGCCGAACGTCTCAAAGACCAGGATCAGGATCAGAACAAGCAGTCCGCTTGAAAGGAAAATATGCGATATTCACAAGTATTGATTCCAACCATGAAGGAGGTGCCGTCCGAAGCCGAGGTCATCAGTCATCAATTGATGCTGCGGGCCGGCTTCATCAAGAAGCTGACCTCCGGTATCTATACCTATCTGCCCTATGGCCTGGCGGCGATCAGAAGGGTTGAGAACATCGTCCGGGAAGAGATGAACCGGGCTGGCGCCCAGGAATTGTCCATGCCCATGGTGCAGCCAGCCGACCTCTGGAAGGAGTCGGGGCGCTATGAGAAATACGGGCCCGAACTGCTGCGTTTCAAGGATCGCCATGAACGGGAATCCTGTCTCGGTCCCACCCATGAAGAGGTCATCACCGATATTGCCCGCAGGGAGATGCACTCTTACCGGGACCTGCCGGTGAACCTCTACCAGATCCAGACCAAGTTTCGAGACGAGATTCGGCCCCGCTTTGGCCTGATGAGGGGACGTGAATTCATCATGAAGGACGCCTATTCCTTTGATGTCGACGACGAGGCTGCCGAGGTGTCGTACCGCAAGATGTATGATGCCTATAACCGTATTTTCGAGCGCTGCGGTCTCGAGTTCCGCTGTGTGGAGGCTGACTCAGGCGCCATAGGCGGGAGTTTCTCACACGAATTCATGGTGCTTGCCGATACCGGTGAGGACACCATTGCCGTCTGCAACGAGTGTAATTGGGCGGCCAATCTCGAGAAGGCAGAAGTTAAGATGCGTGATCGCCCGGCTGGCTTCGAGCAGCGGGAGATGGTCAAAGTTGAAACCCCCGGCACGCGCAAAGCGCAGAGCGTCTGCGAATTCCTCGGGATCGGCCCTGATCAGCTGGTAAAAACCCTGGTATTGCTGGCCGACGGCGAGCCGGTGGCGGTCCTGCTGCGCGGCGACCGCGAGCTGGAGGAGGTGAAGCTCAAGAATTATCTGGGCGCCGCCGACATCAGGCCTGCTGACGACAAGGAAATTTTCGATGCCACCGGCGTACCCAGCGGTTACCTGGGGCCCATCAACTCTAAAATCCGGCTGCTCGCCGACCAGGAGGTACCCGCCATGGTGAACCTGACGGTGGGGGCCAACGAAAAGAACTATCACCTGCAGAACGTCAACTTCGGAAGGGATTTCGAGGTAACGGAGGTGGCCGATTTCAGGCAGCTCACCAAGGACGACCCATGCCCTTCCTGCGGCAGCGCCATACGGCTGGTGGAAGGCATAGAGGTGGGGCATATCTTCAAACTGGGCACCTCCTATTCGGAGTCGATGAACGCCTACTACCAGGATCGCGACGGCAACGAACGGCCACTGGTAATGGGCTGTTACGGCATCGGCGTCAGCCGGGTCGTGGCAGCGGCCATCGAGCAGAACCATGATGACAACGGCATCATTTTTCCCGTGCCTCTGGCTCCCTATCAGGTGACGGTGCTAAATCTGGGACTCAACGATCCCGAGGTCAGCGCGGCTGCAGAGCGGATCTATGAGCAGCTCAGCGAGGCTGGAATCGATACCTTTATCGACGACCGGGACGAGCGGCCCGGCATAAAATTCAAGGATGCCGATTTGCTTGGTTTTCCCTTTCGGATCACAGTCGGAAAACGGTTCAAGGAAAAGGCGATGGTTGAAATTCGTTGTCGGCAGGACGGCACATCTGAGGACATAGGGATTGATGACATCGTCTCCCATATTTCGGCGAAGCTCGCCAACTGAAGGACCGGTAAATCGGTGAATGCAGTTATGGAACAGATTTCTGCCGTAAATCCGGATGGCTTGAAAATGCTGGCCGCCAACTATCTGCACGATGTGGACCTGAGGCCCATCGATGAGGCCTGGGAACTAGCTGTCGGCGTTCATCGCGGCGGCAAGCATTTCTCCGGGGAGCCGTACCTGATCCATGCGCTCGAAGTGGCCTCGACCCTCGCCTCCATGCATCTCGATCTGGATACTATCATCGCCGGTCTGCTGCACGGCTCCCTGAAAAACGGTGTTCGTTACGAGGAGCTGGAGGAGAAATTCGGGCGGGATGTGGCCTACATCGTCAGTGGAACCACCAAGATTACCAGCGTGCAGTACAACAACAGGCTTGCCAGCCAGGCGGAAAATATCAGAAAAATGCTGCTGGCCATGGCCAAGGACATCAGGGTCCTGCTGGTGCGACTTATCGACCGGCTTCAGGATATGCTGATCCTCGATCTGGTCGATCGTCAGCGGCAGGTCGAAATAGCCAGGGAAACCATGGATCTCCATGCCCCGCTGGCCAGCCGGCTGGGTATCGACTGGCTCAAGCGTCAGCTCGAAGATTACGCCTTCAGATATCTCTATCCAGCCGAGTATGATGACCTGAACCTGCGGCTTGAAAGTTCGCTCACCGAGCGCCAGAGCTATGTTGACGAGATGATTTCCATTCTCTATGACACGCTGAGGCAGGGAGATGTGTATCCCACACGGATTCTGGGGCGGCCCAAGCACCTCTATTCGATATACAAGAAACTGATCGCCCAGAATATCCCGCTCGAGAGGGTCTACGACAAGGTCGCCTTCAGGGTTATCGTCAGCGAGCTTAAAGAGTGCTACGAAGCGCTGGGCATCATCCATGCCAACTGGTCACCGGTACCTGGCCGCATAAAGGATTTCATCTCAGTCCCCAAGGCCAACAATTACCAGTCGATGCACACCACGGTGGTTGGTCCTCGGGAGCACTTCATCGAGATCCAGATCCGTACCGAGGATATGGACAGGTATGCCCAGGAAGGGTTTGCGGCTAACTGGGCATACAAAGAAGGACATAAGGTCAACGATAAGGATGCCAGGCTGTTCAGGGACCTGAAGAGTCTGGTGAATTCGCTTCAGGATGTGGAAGATTCCCGCGAGTTTCTCGAGAGTTTTCGCGGAGAGCTGCACGATCCGGAGGTGTATGCGCTGACCCCCAACGGTGAAGTCAAGGAACTGCCGGCCAAGAGCTGCCCCATCGACTTCGCCTATGCGATCCACACCGAGGTGGGCAATCGCTGCACGGGCGCCAAAGTGAACGGTCGGCTCGTGCCGCTGAAATACGAACTGCAGAACGGTGATATCGTCGAGATCATCACTTCGCCCAATCAGCGTCCCCGAAGGGGCTGGCTTGATCTGGTCAAGACCAAGCGGCCATATAAAGCTGCTGCTCAAGTCGCTGCGCTGCAATTCCCTCGATGACATGCTGGTCAAGGTGGGCAGTGGGGCAATAACCATAGAAAATTTGGTAAAGGCCCTTGATCCGCCTGAGATGCGCAAGGACAAGGAACCGGCGCCCTCGGAACTGACTCCCGAGCAGATTGCCGAAATGATGGCTTCGCAGGTGCGCTCGGGCACCGAGCGCAGCGGCTCGGCCATCAGTATAGACGGCATAGACGACATGCTGGCCAAGGTCAGTCAGTGCTGTAATCCGGTTCCGGGAGACCCGATTGTCGGATTCATCACCACCGGCAGCGGCGTGTCCGTGCACAAGTCAAACTGCGTCAACCTGCTCAGTTCAGACCCGCAACGCTGGATCGAGGTCTACTGGAACAACCTGGAGCATCAAAGCTACAGGGCGGAATTACAGGTGACGGCGGAAAACCGCAGGGGTATCTTCGCCGACATCAGTTCCGCCATCGGTGCCGATATGGCAACCATTGTGGAAATTTCGGCTCATGTGACCCCGGAGGATCGAGCTGAATTCAGCATCGCCCTTGAAGTGCGCGACCTGGAACATCTCCAGCAGGTTCTTCAGCATCTGCGCCACATGGAAGCGGTCATTTCAGTCCGGCGGCATTGATCTTCACTGGAGGAATTGGAGATCATGTCAGTGTGTCACGTGTGCGGCAATGAAACGGGTCTGAATGACAGCGTCTGCGGATTCTGCGGTGCCCCGCAAGAGGGTGCGGCCGCCGATTCCCCGGCTGCCATTGGCCATCGAATCGTCAACATCGAGCATGGTCGTCCCCTGGTTGAAACGGCGCTGAAAAAAATGGAGAGCGAACTTTTGCGAGCCAGAGCAGATCGTGTCAAAGTTGTCACCCTGATTCACGGCTACGGTTCTTCGGGCAAAGGCGGCAGGATACGCACTGAATGCAGGAAAGTGCTCGACCACCTTAGCAGGCGGAAAGAAATAAAGCAGATCATAGCTGGCGAGGAGTTCAGGAAAAGGACCGGCCCTGGCAAAGCGCTGCTGCGGCGCTTTCCAAACCTGGAACGCGACTTTGCCTCGGATTTTTCCAACCCGGGAGTGACCATTGTGGTGCTCTGAGGTTCATAACAAGTTTCTGGCAATTATTTCCTGGCTCATTTTGGGCCAGCAATGTATAACCTCATAGTTTAAAACAGATGACTTCCTGAGGCGCATCTCGTTCAGGGACGAATCATCGACCAAGACAAGGAGAAATAATGAAACACATAATTGCAGCCATTCTATTCGGCCTGTTTACCCTACCGTTCACGGTGTTCGGTGCAGATTCCGCAGCGGACAGGCCGCTTGAGAGCAACAAGGATAAAGTGAGCTACTCCATCGGCCTCGATCTGGGTAAATACCTGACTAACATGAAGGGCAAGATCGACTATGAACTGCTCAAACAGGGAATCGATGACGGCTTCTCGGGGGCCGAGCCGAGACTCACTCAGGAAGAAATGACCAGCGCCCAGGAAGAGTTTGCTGCCGCCCTCCAGGCCGAACAGGAAGCCAAACTGGAAGAGATAAAGCAGAAAAACACTGCTGCCGGCCAGGCCTATCTCGATGAGAACAAGAAAAAAGAGGGCGTGGTGACCACCGACAGCGGCCTTCAGTATGAAGTGCTGGTGGCAGGGGAAGGTGAAAAGCCCGGCGTCGAGGATACGGTGAAGGTCGACTATGTGGGCACCTTGATCGACGGCACCGAATTTGACAGCTCGATTAAACGCGGCGAACCAGTGACGTTCCCGGTGGGCCAGGTAATCCCGGGGTGGACCGAGGCGCTGCTCCTCATGCCGGTTGGCTCCAAGTATCGGGTCACCATACCCACCAATCTCGCCTATGGAGAGGCGGGAGCTCCGCCGGTAATCGAACCCAATTCGGTGCTCAATTTCGAGATCGAGCTGCTCTCCATTGAGGAACCGCCGGCTGAGGTTGCGCCTGCCGATGCTGCTGCCGAGGAAATGAGCGAGGAGAAGAAGAGCGAGTAAGCAGCTCTAGGCGACCGCAGGTTCCCGTACGTCGAGCGGCTCGGCCTGCCCAAGAACGCCGTTGGCCATCCAGATATGGCCGATATCCTTCCACGATTTGCTGAGCAGCGAAGTGCCATAGGCATCGGCCGCCACCGGATCGTACGAGGCGAAGACTTTCTTGACCGGAGGGCTGCAGGTCGGCCCCCACAGATGGGCTTTCGCCATGCCCACGGCTGCGTCAGTCACGGTGAACTCCGGTGTCCGGTAGCGGTTCAGGTCGAAGATCGCCTCGTCCAGTCGCGAGTGAAATGACGATTTGCCCCAGGCCCCGCCCTGCTGATAGTGGGCCGGGGGCGCGCACCCCATCATGTTTTTCATGGCCAGAGTGACGCGGCACAGGGAATGGGCCTTGAGTACCGGCACCGAAATCAGGAAACAGTCAAACAGCAGCTCCGGCAGATAGAGCTCCGGCCATCGTTTACAGGCGTCGTTGGTGAGACGGCGGCAGGGTTCGATGTTAAGATCGAGGAGCTGGACCCGGTCCTTGTTCTGCAGCTTCATGTAGCCCAGCTGATCAAAACAATGAAAAGTGTCGTATTCAAGTGCTCCGGTTCCCTCGCCGACAATTATCCGGATCTCGGAATTGTGCAGCAGAATGAAATCAACCAGTGCTTCCACCATGTCCACGTGGGTGGTGATCGGTGGCTCCAGCGCCTCCACCAGGTTGGGCTTGATCACTACCGTCTGGCGCCCGGCCAGCTCATCGGCAAGACCCGAGGCTTCCAGAACAGGCGGTAGCGATTGACGATAACTGACAAATTCTCCGCTCCAGACGACCCCTTCGTCTCTTAAAATTCGATTCATTGCGGATATACCCGATTACAAATCCTGCTTCTTCAAAAGGTAAAGGCCGAGCAAGGAAAACACGAGGTGCACGATAAAGGCCGACGGCAGCACAAATATATAACCGGCCTTTGCCAGTGACTGCAAAGCACCCCACACGCCCCAGGCAACGAATGCTATGAAACAGCTCACCGGAATGGCGATGGATAGGTCGCGCCCCCACTTCTGGTAAGACAGAATCAGAATCGGCAGCCCCAGCAGCAGCAGTGGTATGCCAAGCAGCAGGTAGGATACGCGTCCATAGAATTCGGATCTGGCCTTGACCTTCTCCGCCAGAAGATCCTGCTCACCGATATCAGCGAATAAACGGGTCAGAGACATCTCCGCCGACTCATATTCCGGAACCAGAAAATCATCCGGTGATTCAGGCAGGCGCTGGGTAAATATTCTGAAGGGTTTGGAGACAAAGGATCCGCTCCCGTCCCGCTCGATGATCTGGCCCTTCTTGAGCACCCAGAGCGGTGGGACCCAATCGGCAAATTCAGCGCTGGCAAGCGACCTGATATTATAGTTTTCGTCCCAGGTTGAATAGGAAAAATCCTTAAAGATCATTTTCTCCTTGTTGGGCCATTGGAACGAGTAGAACCCTTCGCTTCCCTTGAAATAGTATCTGCCGTTTCTAAATATTCCCAGAGGCACCTTGCCCCTCACCTGCTCGTACCAGATGTCGTTGGTATAAGCAATGGTTTTGGGAAGCAGCAACTGGGCCGCTGCTATGAACAGGACGGTGGCGGCCACAGAGCCGAGGAGAATGGGTCTGATTATCTTGCGCAGCGGTATTCCCGTTGCCTTCAGAGCAAGGAGCTCGTTGTTGTTGTTGAGAATGCCGAGGGTGATGACCCCGGAGAGAAGAATCAAAACCGGACTCAGCTGATCAACCACATAGGGAAGATTGAGCATGAAAAAACTGATGATCTGCGACATCGGTTTGCCCGCCTCGGAAAATTCGTCGAACTTTTCAAAAAAATCGATGAGCAGATAGAGTGAGGCGAAGCCGATGTTCAGAGTTAGAAAATATCGGATGAACTGGGACAGCAGATAGCGGGTCAGGAGCTGCATGGGAGATCAGAACATCAACTGGAGTTGACCACAAAGGAGGAAATCCAAAAACCCGCGGCCACCAGGGTGAGCCCGACGAGGTTGCTGAGCAGAATGTAGCTCAGCGCAGACAATGGTTCGCCGGCCTTGAAAAATTGTATGTTCTCCCTGGCGAATGTTGAAAAAGTTGTGTAGCCGCCCAGGACTCCGGTGAAGAGAAAGAGTCTGAATTCGTTGCTGATTGTCAGTCTCTCGAAGTATCCCCAGAGCAATCCTATTAAAAAACAGCCAATCAGATTGGCCGCCAGCGTCTCATAAGGGAATTTGGAGGCGGATACCGATTCGACCGCCAGCGAGGTAAGATATCTGCCCGTTGAGCCAATTGCTCCGCCAAGCGCCACCGCGAGGATTTTGATCATAGTTGTCGTAAACCAAAGATAGAATCAACAGAGGTTGAGTCAACTTACCTACCATTACCATCTGAATCAGTCAAGATTAAGGGCTTGAACTGGCTGGATAATCCTTCTGATTCTAAGGTGATGGGACAGAGATTATCCGGGCAAATGGCCACCCATATTTTTTGCTGACCAGACAATCAATGTAATTATAGCGTGTTAGCTCGGTTTGCCCGGCTTGAACTTTAAGTCAAACCTGTGTTATACTGCGATCTCGTTCGGCTGTCTGGCAATCCGGAGATATCTGCGCCAGGCAGCCTTTCTGTCTCGTGCGGAGTCCGGAGCAATGCGGGACTAAACTCAACCGGAGGTGGCTGACAATCTAAGACTCAGATGAAGCTCTGCGCAGCTGTTTTGTTCACCAGCTGCCTGCGGTATGTGCTAATTCTGCATCACCACAAGGACGGTAGGCTGTATGCGGCGCCATCACTATGGCGAGGCGCCCGCTCCGGATAGATTGTCACGGTTACCATTAATGGCGAGAAAACGAAAGGCAAACGGTATTAATCTCTGTGAGCAGTCATATAGAAAATCTGCGAAAATACGGCTGGAAGAGTTCTGGAGCGTATTTCACAAAGAAGACACCGTTCTGGTCTGCATCAACGCCGACCCCGATTCCCTTGCCTGTGCGATGGCGGTCAAACGTCTGCTCAGATACCGGGTAAAGTACATCGCCATTGCTCACCCCAACGAGGTCACCCGCCTCAACAATCTGGCCATGATCGAACGGTTGAGAATTCCTCTGGAGAAGCTCAACTCGGTCAAAATTTCCGATTTCAGCAAAAATATCATTGTCGATTCCCAACCCGACCATCTGCCGGCCTTCGAGAAAATCTCGTTCGATGCGATCATAGATCACCATCCGATCAGCCAGGAATGGGACGCCGCCTATGTGGACATCAGACCCGATTACGGCGCTGCATCCTCAATGCTGGTGGAATACCTGCGGGCGGCCAATATGAAACCCTCGGTTGCCCTGGCGACCGCGCTTTTCTACGGCATCAAGGTCGATACCGGGGATTTCGAAAAAGAGTCGCGGCTGGCGGACGGCATTTCGTTCCGGTATCTTTTCGATATCGCCAACCGCAACCTGGTCAGAAAGTTCGAACTCACAGACCTGCGCCGATCCGAACTCAAATACTTCAGCGCCGCACTCAACGAACTGCAGTATTCAAAGGGCCGATTTTACACGCATATCGGCCGGGTCCGCAGCCCCGACGTGCTGGTGATCATCGCCGATTTTCTCAATCATGTCTCCGACATTGATTGGGTGCTGGTTTCCGGCATCTACCACGACAAACTGGTTGTCATCTTCCGCTGTGATGGGTATCGTAAAAGCGCGGGGAAGCTGGCCTCCCGGGTATTTGGCCATCTGGGGCCAGCCGGTGGGCACAAAGGTGCGGCCCGGGCAGAGATACCGCTCAAAGCGTTGGAATTGACCGAATATGACATTAATACCCAGACTCTTAAGCGTCTGACCTCGCGCCATATGAAATAGACCGCTGTTCTGCGCCGCTGCCTGCACTCGCACTGATTTTTTTCTTCATCGGGCCATTGGGCCGGGGTGAACCATACTGTTCGGAGAGAGGCGATGTTGAAACCGACGACACTTGCGATGATTCTGGCCGGGGGCAGGGCAGATGAGCTCAATGTGCTCACCTATTATCGACCCAAAGCGGCTGTGCCCTACGGCGGCTTCGCCAGGGTGATAGACTTTGCTCTGTCCAATCTGATGAATTCGGGAATCGAGCAGATTGCCATCCTCAGTCAGTACCGCAGCTATTCCCTGATCAATCACATCGGCACCGGTGCGGCCTGGGACATGGTCGGCCGCTATCGGGGGGTGTCCATCCTGCCGCCTTTCATAGATTCCGAGCAGCAGGACTGGTATCGTGGATCGGCGGATGCGGTCTATAAGAATCTCGATTTCATTCAGTATCACAATCCCGAGGAGATTCTAATCCTTTCCGGCGATCATATCTATCAGATGGATTATCAAGATGTGATTGCCTACCATCACCAAAAAGACGCCGACCTCACGGTGGTGTGCAAAAAGGTCGAAAAGGCGAGAGCTTCTCGTTTCGGAATGGCCCACCTCGACGACGAGGACGGTGAACACGGCGGCAAACTGATCAATTACCAGGAGAAGAGCGAAAATCCTGAGGGCGAGTGGTCATCGCTCACGGTCCTCTGTTTCAAACCAAAAGTATTGTACCGGGTGCTGGAAGAAAACCAGGCGGACGAATCCTATGAATTCGGCCGCGACATTATCCCTCGACTGGTGCGCCAGGGCAGCCGGATCTACGGGTCCACATTTGACGGCTACTGGGGCTATACCAGAACGGGGATGGAATATTGGAGCGCCAATATGGATCTACTGGGAGACCAGCCGCTGGTCGACCTTGAGCGCTGGGGCATCAGGACCAATCTCGATCACCGGGCCCTCAGGGATTATCAGCCGGCGCTAATCGGCAAGGACGCCGAGGTGCGCAACAGCCTGGTCTACAACGGCTGTGAAGTCGAGGGAACAGTGAGAAATTCGATTCTGTTTCCCGGCGTGCATGTGGGCGCGGGTGCGGTCATCGAGAACTCGGTAATTTTCTTCAGCAACGTGATCGGGAAAAACTGTCGATTTGACAAGCTGATTTCAGATGTCAACACGACCTACGAGGATGGTGTCCAGATCGGTATCGAGCACGGTGAAATACAAAAAGAGATTACCGTGGTCGGCTGGAACAACAGGGTTCCGGCCGGTACCAGGCTGGGAAAAGGAGTCACGGTAACACCCCGGCTCGATCGCGACAAATGGCCGGCACTAGTTGAAGCGGGGAGGGTACTGAAATGAGAAAATCCGGCGACGCCCTCGTACTTCTGCTGGCCGGCGGGGTAGGCAGCCGCCTCAACCTGCTTGTCGAAAAAAGAGCCAAGCCGGCGGTCACCTTCGGCGGCATTTACCGAATCATAGATTTCAGTCTCAGCAACGTGATGAATTCAGGACTCACCAGAGTGGGTGTACTGACCCAATACAAACCGCTCTCCCTGATGAGTCATATCAGTACCGGCGAGCCCTGGGATTTTACCGGCCGCAGCCGCGTCGTCAAGATCCTGCCGCCCCGCACCGGCTCCAAGGATTCTGACTGGTACCAGGGGACCGCCGATGCGGTGCGGCGCAATGTCGACTTTATCGAGGCCAACGAGTCGGAGGAGGTAGTTATTCTCTCCGGCGACCATATCTACCATATGGATTTTGCTGCGATGCTCGAATTTCATCGCTCCAAAAAGGCCGACGTAACCGTGGGCATGATGGTAGTCCCGAGGGAGCAGATTCACCAGTTCGGGGCGGGAATCACCAATAATGACGGCCGTATCGTCGATTGGGAGGAAAAGCCCGAGGTACCGAAGACCAATCTGGCCTCCATGGGTATCTATGTGTTCAACCGGAACTATCTGCTGAGCAGCCTGGCACGCTCGCACGACGAGATCGATTTCGGCATGCACATCCTGCCCTGGGCAATTGACAATGACAATGTCTTCGCCTATCCGTTCTATGGATATTGGCGTGACGTCGGCACCATCCAGGCGTACTGGGAAGCTAATATGGATCTGCTCAAGCAGGATGGCGCAATTTCGCCGGAAAGGTGGCAGATTCGCACCAATGTCGAGGCAGAATACCGCCAGGCTGATAGGCCTGCGGCCAGATACGGCTCCAATGCCAAGGTGCAGAATTCATGGATTTCAGCCGGCTGTGTCGTTAAAGGCAGCGTCCTCAATTCGGTGTTGTCGCCCGGGGTGGTTGTCGAGGAAGGAGCGCGGGTCAAAGATTCGATACTTTTCAGAGACTGCGTGGTGGAAAACAAGGCCGAGGTCGATTTGGTCATCAGCGATAAATTTACTCGTTTCGGACCCGCTTCGATTGTCGGAACCGGCGACCACCACGACATTGCTAATCGGCTCTACCCCAAGCACCTCTATACGGGCATTACACTGGTTGGTGAGTCCGCCCGGATTCCTGAACGGATGAAGGTGGGCCGTAACAGCATCATCAAATGCAATGCGCGTGAAGAGGAATTTACCGCTCCGGTGCTGCAGGATGGAGAATCGTTAACCTGAGAGCCTTTTGTAAATCTAAGATGTTCGTTCAAAATCAAACCATGCGAGAAATTTTACCACAGGCATATGATTGATATTCCGAGGATAAAATTTCGAGCATAACGCAGAGTTTGGGCGAAAAGATCGTTTTGCAAATGGCTCCTGAAAGAAACTTTTGACACCGCTATCCGACGGTGCTATAAGAGACTTCCGGATCGTCCGCGCCGCCGGACGGCCGGTTCCACCCACCACCACGCCCCCGTAGCTCAGGGGATAGAGCACAGGATTCCTAATCCTGGTGCCGCAGGTTCGAATCCTGCCGGGGGCACCACTTGATTTGTCGCCAGATTGTTTGCTGCGATGATGTGCCTGGCGAGATCGTTGCGTCTTATCTTCGCACCAAGCCGAACGTCTTAATGGATCAGCCAATTGAATTCATCACGATGGCCCAGCAGTTCAGCACTATTACAAACAGCATAAAGAAATTTCCGACCCTTCTGCTTAGACTTACGAGACACATAACAGCTGCGAGCTGAAGCGCTTTTCCTATGAAGTTGCCAATGCGGGGATTGATATTTTCCATCATCAGTCTGGTGGTGAAATTCGCTTCTGCCTGGGGACCATATTGGGCGACGAAAACCGAGGTCGACAGAAAGTCAAAAAAGATTGTGATTATGAGAATTATCCACCACAGGGGATAGCGGTTTAGCGAATAAACCAGATTCTCGCGAAGTTTGATTTCCTGATCTAAAAGTCTCATGGTTGATCATATATCATGTTTTTTGATCAATATTAGCCTGTTAAG
>JARRLH010000096.1:0-9318 GCA_037387205.1 Desulfofustis sp. | reverse complement strand
CCCTGTAACTCCATCATCCTATAGTTGAAGCCAATAAAAGAACGTCCTTCACCACCGCGGCCGCCGGGGTTGACTATATGATCATGTCCGTGATCATGGTACTCAGACATCTCAGTATGAAGCTTCTGGTCGTCGGTTATGATCATCCCCCCCTCTCCCGTGGTCATGGTTTTGACCGCATCAAAAGAGAAGGTTCCGCACGTTCCAAAGGTACCGAGATACTTTCCATGGATGTGGCCGCCGGCCGCCTGGGCCGTATCCTCAAGCACGGGGATGCCGGCCTCATCTGCTATTTCCACTATGTCCTGGATGTGTGCGGCAGTACCCAGCATGTGTACAGGGATGATGCAGGCTGTTTTTTCAGTAATTTTGCGTTTGAGATCGGCAGGATCCATATTCAGCGTTGCATCGATTTCTGTAAATACCGGCAGCGCTCCGACTTCAAGGATTGCCTCCCAGGTGGCGACGAAGGTAAATCCCTGGGTGATGACTTCATCTCCCGGTCCTACTCCCAAAGCCTTCAAGGCAACCTTCACTGCAGCGGTACCCGAGCTCACTGCCTGTGCATAACCGGCTCCTGTATAGGCGGCAAATTTTTCCTCAAACTCTTTTACCTTGTAAATACCCCGACGCTGATCGCCAAATTCGTAGCGAAACAGAACTCCCGTATCGAGAACCTCGAGGATCTGCCTTTTCTCCTCCTCGCCAAATATTTCAAAACCAGGCATTGTTCTTCCTCCTCAACGTGCCCCCTATCTACCTGAAAATGTGCTTAAGTCACTGGTCATTTGCCACAATTTTACCTGTAAAGCGCGATATTGTCGATAAGTCTTATCCGCTGATTTACTCGAATTGCGCCAAGCACACGGCATCGCCCCCTCACCTGCGCAACCTCTTGAAGATTCTCCTCATCGACAATTGTCAGATACTCGAGGGTACAGAAGCTGCTCTTCTCAATCAGGGCCACTGCCTGGGCGCGCAGATCATCGACGTCGGCACCATCTTTTTCTTTTTGTACCCTCCGCCAGATCAACTGCAAGGCTTGATGGAGTACCAGTGCGTCCCGGCGTTCAGACTCGCTCAGGTAACTGTTTCTTGAACTCATGGCAAGCCCATCGTCTTCTCTGACAATGGGCACCCCGACAATCGATGAGGAGAAATTCAAATCCTCGGTGAGCTGGCGAATGATCTGCAGCTGCTGAAAATCTTTTTCTCCGAAGAAGGCGTAGTCCGGGTGGATGATGTTGAACAGTTTGGCAACCACCGTGGCGACCCCGGTAAAATGTGCGGGCCGGTCAAGACCACACATACCGTTTGCCAATCCGGCCACCGATACCTCCGTCTGGTGACCGGGACGGTATATTTCCCCGGACTCTGGACAGAACATCAGATCGACACCGCATCCTCTCGCCTTATCACAGTCGCCTTCAAAATCGCGGGGATAGACGTCGAGGTCTTCTTCCGGTCCAAATTGAGTGGGATTGACGAACAGCGATACGATCGTCTTGTCAGTTCTGCCCACCGACGTGCGCATAAGTTCCAGGTGCCCCTCGTGAAAAAAACCCATGGTCGGTACCAGGCCAATGATGTCTCCGCGCTGTCGCCACCCGCAAACAATTTCTCGAGTCTCAGCTATGGACCTGACTATTCTCACTGGGCCGCCTTGATCCTGGCGATTTTTTCTTCAACCATAACCCTTTGCAGAGCGTCGGAAGGGTCCAGTTCGGTGAGGTACTGCTCGTATAGTTCCAGCGCCTGCTCCCGATTACCCTGCAGCTCCCGAAGGCGCGCCGACCCCAGGAAACCGATGTCTTTATACCCCTCCACCTCCATCAGCGCACCATACTCGTTCACTGCCTCGTCGAAATTGCCTGCGGCTTCTGCAGATTGGGCAATACCGACTGAAACAAGCGGCCAAAGCGGAGACGAAGGTTTGATATCGTCTCTGAGCTCTTTAAACTTCTGCTGCGCCTCACTCATTTGCGAGTTTTCCATGAACTCCTGTGCCGCATTGATGCGTGCCCACAGCGCTGCGTCCGTACCGCCATATTCTTTTTCCACCTCGGCCAGTTTGTCGAGCATTTCCTGCCCGCTTAATTCCTGGGCAGCGAACAGCGCTTCCGAACTCTTTTCAATTCTTCCGTCCCGGTAAGAATCGTAAAGAGACCAACCAACAATCAGAATCACCAGTCCTGCAACGGCAGCCTGGACCAGTCTTTTATTTTCTCTGACGAACTTAACCGCAGCCGGCGGAAGATTGAGCTGCTCAAGCAAGCCTTCGAGATTGTTTTTATCCCTTTCGTCAACGTATTCCTTTTCGAAGATGTCTTCCTTCGCCATCTGAATTCTCCTGAATACTCACCTTCATTTTTATTGTTTTTGAAATCAGCGAGTCATATATAGTACAAAAGCGCTTGGGTGTCCATCTGTAAACCATACCAGCTGTCAGAGCCGAGAAGATGAGTGAAGGATTGTTAGGACAGGTTAAATCAGTTTCCCAGATCAATGCAGAGATTCGCCGGCTTCTCGACAGCGAGTTCCGATTTGTGCGTGTACGTGGTGAAGTGTCAACCATCAGGCAGCCCTTCTCCGGCCACACCTATTTTATTCTCAAGGATCACCAGTCCCAGCTTCCCGCAGTGCTCTTCAAGAATCAGAGGCGGTGGCTTGCCGGGGAGCTCGAAGAGGGGCAGCAGGTTATCTGCGACGGCCGCATCAGTGTCTACGAGCCCCGCGGTCAATATCAGCTCATTGTCGACACCATTGATTTTGACGGTACCGGTCAGCTTCGTCTGCTGTTTGAGCAACTTAAGCAAAAACTCCGAAGTGAGGGGCTTTTCGACTCGGATCGCAAAACTGCACTTCCGGCACACATCGACAAAGCAATCCTTATAACCTCACCCGCCGGGGCCGCCGTGCACGACTTTATTTCAGTATGCCGGGGCCGCCGCGCCGATCTGCTAATTCAGATTCTGCCCGTTCGCGTTCAGGGTCAGGGGGCCGCTGATGAAATCTGTCGAGCCATAGAAAGGGCTCAGACCCTTGACCCAGATGTCGTGATTCTCTGCCGGGGCGGCGGTTCCATTGAAGATCTCTGGTCATTCAATGAGGAGTCTGTTGCCAGAGCCATATCTGCAGCTCAAACACCTTTTATCACCGGCATTGGCCACGAAACCGATTTTACCATTGCCGACTTCTGTGCCGATGTCAGGTGCGCCACCCCCACGGCCGCCGCCGAACTAATTACCGCAGATCCTGCCGGCTTTGAGGAAAAGCTTGAATATTTTTCCGCCCGTCTTCTGCGGACCATGACACTTTTGCTCGCTGAGTACAGGTCTCGGCTGAACCTGGCAGCCGACAAGCTGTCAACTTTCGACAGGGCTTTCAGCCACCACACCTTTACGGTGGAATACCTATTCGCCAAACTGCATGGGGCAATGGCTCTGGCAGTTGAGCAAAAATCCTCAAGCTTTTCTGAATTGCACTCCAGCCTTCTTCGTTTAGCGCCTGACCACGCGATCCGAAGGCATCAGGACAGACTCGCCTATCTCAGTCAGCGTCTAATCGACAGCACGAAAACGCATATCAGTTCCCGGCAGAACACTCTGGAACAGGCCGCAGCCGTACTTGACACCTTGAGCCCACTGAAAACGCTGGCCAGGGGGTACGGTATCATTTCCAAAAAAGGGAAAACTGCTGGCAGTTCGACACTGGTCATCACCAGCACAAGCCAGGTGGATGAAAAGGAAGAAGTGGAGGTCAGGCTGCACCAGGGTTCTATGGATTGCCAGGTGGTGCGCAAAAAATCCTGATCTCACCGTCAACCTGACGGCAGCGCCTCATCAGGCCTGATAGAAGGCGTCGGCAATATCCCTGTAATCGTAGGCAATGCGATTGGTTTTCAGAACCTGCAGTATGCTGCCAAGTCCGGTAGAGCCGGCGAAGCTGATTATCGACCCTGCGCCGAGCCGTTGGACTTTGAATCCAGAATTGTGTAAAACTGCCAGAGATTTCTGATAGCGGCCGACGACAATGGCAAGAACGGAGTAATCCTCCATGTAATTGTCGGGAATACCCAGGTAGTCAAGGTATTCTGACTTTGTCTCCAGGCCTTCGGGAAGCAGTGCGATTTTGCCCATAACCTCGATCACTGTGTGCTAAATAGCAAGCGCTCCCGCCCACTTTCAGATTGCTGCGGAGGGAGCGCTTGGCGGCCGGAAGAGTCGCCCTTCTAGAGCAACTCCAGTCCGGCGAAAAAATAACCTATCTCAAAAGCTGCCGTTTCCGGTGCATCGGAGCCGTGGGTCGCATTTTCACCGACGAAGGTACCAAATTCTTTTCTCAGGGTACCCTCCGCAGCTTCGGCAGGATCGGTGGCTCCCATCAGATCACGCCATTTTTTAATGGCCTCCTCGGCTTCCAGCACCATAACGAGGCAGGGACCGCTACTCATAAAATCGGTAAGCTCAGCAAAAAAAGGTCTTTCACGGTGCACATGGTAAAAGCCTTCTGCTTCCTTCTTGCTGAGAAAGAGCTTTTTCAGTCCGACAACCTTGAACCCTTCTTGGTAAATTCGTGCCAGGATCTTTCCGGCGTTGCCTGCCGCAAAGGCATCAGGTTTTATAATCGCAAATGTCTTCTCCATTGCTACCTCAATATATCTGCTTTAGGGGTTAATTTGGGACAAAACCTGTAGCATTGCGGATCAGGTTTGTCAAGCATGGGATGGAGGGGATGTTCAGTCTCGCAGGACCACTTGTCTAGGACAAGTCACTGCCGTTCTTAAGCGTGCAGTGCCAGCCTGAGCAGGGCATTGACAATAGCGACTGCAACCGGGGTACCCCCTTTGCGCCCCTTGCTGGTAATAAAAGGATAGTTCTGGTTGGCCAGGATCTCCTTGGACTCCACCGCATTGACAAATCCCACCGGTACACCGACCACCAGGGCTGGCCTGATTTTGTTTGACTCTATCAGCGCCATGGCAGCAACCAGGGCGGTCGGCGCGTTTCCCACTGCAATAATGCCAACCTCAGTGCCGGAGAGCTTCTCAATGGCGGTTTCCGTTCTGGTCTTTCCCGCAGCTCTGGCTTTTTCAACAACGTCGGCATCATTGATATAACAGGTGACCGCGCCACCGAAACTGTGAACAATTTTTTTGCTTATGCCGGCGGCACCCATGGAAACGTCTATGTAAATATCCCTGCCCGACTGTATCGACGCTATCGCGGAGGCGATGCTTCGTTCATGAAATACGAGGCTGCGGGCGAATTCAAAATCACCGGTTGCATGGACCACCCTTCTGATCACCTGGAAGCGATCGGGATCTATTCGGCCCACCGGCAGACCCGTCTGCATCTCAAATTCACGCTCGATGATAGCAAAACTCTGCGCTTCTATTTCTGCAGGCGGGACATCTTTAATAGTAGCCATTTTTGCGTGTGTCGGGTTCTGCGAGTTTATTATAGATATGATCGATTGCCGAGACCGAATTACCAAAATGCAGATGGACGTAACTGCCCAGCGCGGAGCCAACACTATAGCCTTCGTGAATATTATTATCAAGGTCGTAGAGATGCTCAAATTTATCATGCATTTCTGTATTCTTATGAGCAAAGTCTATATCAGAATAGTGGAATTCATGACCTCTGAGCAGATCGCCCTTGGTTCCTAAAAGACAATCCTTAAGAAGAGTCGCCTGGCGGTAGCCCAATTTCCTGAGTCTCTTGTTCATAACCGTTTCGAAGGGGAAGACACCGATCATCTCGTACACCTGGCCGTCCATGTCCCGAAGAGAACGGCAGAGATACATGAAGCCCCCGCATTCAGCGTAAATAGGCAGATGCCGACAGTGAGCCGCAACGATTTCGCTGCGCATGGAGTGGTTGAGACTCAAGGCCGCACCATAGTTTTCCGGATAGCCGCCGCCAAAGTAGAGCATATCTAAGTCTTCCGGCAGCTTCTGATCATGAATGGGACTGAAGTCAACGATATCAAATCCCCGCTCCTCGAAAAGCTCGAGGTTCTGGGGATAATAAAAACAAAAGGCCTCATCCCGGGCGAGCCCCAAACGTAATCTCTTCCCTTTGCCCCTGGCCGGATCCTTCTCCGGAGCCACTGCAGATTCGTGGGGTGACTCTGTTAATCCAGTCTTCCGCGCGATTATAGTATCGAGATCGAGTTCTCTCTCCACCGCTTCGAGCAACACTTTGAGCCCCTCGTCGCTGAGCGGTTGCTCGCTGCCCATGTGCAAGCCAAGATGACGCCCCGGTATATGATAGGTGCGATCACGGCCGAAAAAACCGACATAATCGAGGTCGCAACGGGTTGAAACCGCAGCCTCGATCAGCTGGCGGTGTCTGGGTGAGCCTATGTTGTTGAATATCACCTTTCCGATGGTGAGTTGCGGATCATACTTCTGAAATCCGAGCACCATCGCGGCCGCACTTTCAGCTGCCGAACCCGCATCGACAATCAGCAGGACGGGCAGATCCAACACTTTAGCCAGGGCAGCGGTGCTGGCCTCACCTCCATCGAACAGCCCCATGACTCCCTCGACCACGACGACATCGGCCCCCCGACTTTTTTCTGTAAATGTTCGCCGGCAACAATCAGGCCCCATCATTTTTAAATCAAGATTATATGAGTCTTTCGAGGTAATCGCCCGGTGCAGGGTCGGGTCGATGAAATCGGGACCGCATTTGAAGCATTGCACCTTCAATCCGCGCTTCACCAGGGCCGCCACAATCCCCATGGTCAAAGTGGTTTTACCACTGCCGCTTCTGGGTGCGCCAACTATAAATGCAGGTATGATCCTCATCGAAGAACCGTCGCCAGGAACAGATGGAGTATGCAGCAAAGGCCGAAGAAAATAAGCGAAGCGACAATAACAAGTCTGTTCGCCTTTTTGATGTCACCCGGTCGCACCCGCTCCAACCCTTCGCCAATATACTCCTTGCACGTGACCCGGCCGAAGTAAAGAGACGGACCGCCAAGCTCTATGTTCAGGGCCCCGGCAACCGCTGCTTCACTGTGACCGCTGTTGGGGCTGCTGCTTCTCAAGCGGTCTCTTTTATATATTCTGGCAGCATTTCTGCCGTCGAAGCTGAGCAGATACGCCGCTCCGATCAGGCACAGGCCGCTCAACCGGGCTGGAATAAAATTGGCAAGGTCGTCCACTCGCGCAGCGCCCCAGCCAAACTCGAGATACTGTGTATTTTTATAGCCGTACATCGAATCCATCGTATTGATCGCTTTGTAAGCCATGGCGCCGCAGGCGCCGCCTATGAGCGGGTTAAGCTGGAAAAAAGCTCCACCAATCGCTCCGCTGAAGATCCAGAACAGAGGGGCGGTTATACCGTCAACCATATTCTCACTGACCGACTCGACGCAGGCCCGACAGACGCCTCCCTCATCAAGTGCAGCCGTATCTCTGCCGACCATCAGGGCAACGGCCTGGCGAGCACCACCCGTATCGGCTGATATCAGGTGAGCGTAGACGTTGTTGCTGTGCGCGACCAGATCACCGGCGGCGATACAGAAAAAGCATACCAGCAGGGCCCCCAATAAAGCGGCTCCCTCCGCTGTGTGCAGCAGTGCCAAGAAGAATACTGCCAAAGCCGCCATGGTCGTCAGCAGGACAAGGAAAAAGGCGATGACGCCTCTGCTCTTCATGGACAGCCAGGTTACTCTTTCCCTGGCGAAACTCTCATAGAAGACGCACAGATGGCCGATGAACCTCACCGGATGGGGTAGGAAGCGGGGATCCCCGAGCCCGTAATCGGCGACCAGCACAATCAGCAGCTGAACGTAGAGGGTGAACTCAGCTCTCAAGGTTCATCAGCCCATAAATTTTTTCAATGTCGACGCTTGATCTGATCAGGTCGGCGAGTTCATCCAAGCTTTTATCAACGTTGTAGCTGGTTCCCTCATCACCTTTCGGGGACAGCTTCTTATTCACCCGAAGCCGGTCTATGAACCAGCGCCTGAACCTGTCTTTATCAAATATGCCGTGCAGGTAGGCCCCCCATATTCGATTGTCGGCGCTGCTGCACCCACAGGTTTGACCGTCGTCGAACTGCAGGACCGGCCGCAGATTGGTGCTGGTTTTACCATGATGGATTTCATAACCGACAATTCTTTCACCGGATTCGAGGTGAGTTCCCTGTTGCTTGACCAAAGTTTTTTCTTGAGCCAGCACAGTGTCGACTTCGAGCAGTCCAAGCCCAGCCATGGTTTCAGCGCTGGTTTCGATGCGGTGAGGGTCTCTGAGTTCCCTGCCAAGCATCTGGTAGCCGCCGCAGACACCCACCACTGTGCCGCCTTGACGGGCATAGTCAAGGATGGCCTCATCCATCCCCCGCTCCCGGAGATAGTGAAGATCGCCGGCAACATTTTTCGAGCCGGGCAGGATAAGTGCATCAGGTCTGCCGATAAGATGTTTGTCGGAGACGAATCGGATATTTACATCGGCCTCGTGATAAAGCGGATCGATATCGGTAAAATTGGATATGTGGGGAATATCGATAACCGCAATTTCGACCTGGTCGGGACCGGTTCCCCGGTCCCGGTAAAACCCTTCCCGGAGGGAAACCGAATCCTCCTGGGGAATCGACATGTCGGCCATATAGGGAACCACGCCCAGCACCTCTTTGCCCGTGTGGTCGGCAACGAAACGATGGGCATCCTCGAGAAGGGACTGGTCGCCCCTGAACTTGTTGACCACGAAACCGGCAACCAGGTTTCGCTCCCACTCTTCAAGCACATCCATGATGCCGGCAAACGAAGCATAGACACCTCCCCGGTCGATATCTCCCACAAGGAGCACCGGGGCGCCTGCATGGCGTGCCATCTTCATATTCACAAAGTCATGGCGTTTGAGATTGACCTCCCCGGGTGAGCCGGCGCCCTCGAGGACAATTACCTCATATTCCATCCTCAACTCGTCGAAACTTGCCTTCGCGGCTTTCCAGGCTTCATCCTTGAAAGCGTGGTACTGTCGGACATTCATGTTCCTGACCGGTCTGCCGTTGACGATCACCTGACTGCCCGTATCGCTGTTCGGTTTCAAAAGCACCGGGTTCATCCTCCAATCGGGCTCGACTTGAGCCGCCTGAGCCTGGACTACCTGCGCCCTTCCCCTCTCACCACCGTCGGCGGTGACATGGGAATTGAGAGACATGTTCTGGGCTTTGAACGGACACACCCGGTACCCGTCCTGCACCAGTATCCGGCACAGAGCCGCAGACAGTATTGACTTGCCGGCATTGGAGGAGGTGCCCTGAAACATGATGGTCCGGGCCCTGCGAACAGGTGTTTTTG